>NZ_JAQFJD010000004.1:0-202794 GCF_030439925.1 Streptococcus sp. SG2
TACTCAATAGTTAAGTGACGATAGCCTAGGAGATACACCTGTACCCATGCCGAACACAGCAGTTAAGCCCTAGAACGCCGGAAGTAGTTGGGGGTTGCCCCCTGTGAGATATGGTAGTCGCTTAGCATTTATCCGGCATAGCTCAGTTGGTAGTAGCGCATGACTGTTAATCATGATGTCGTAGGTTCGAGTCCTACTGCCGGAGTTATATCTATAAGTAAGACAAGAAGTTCTTGTCTTTTTATATTTATTGTGTTTTTGCAATTTAATTTTTAAGTTCATATTTAATAAAAAGCTTGAAGATTATTCTTCAAGCTTTTTATGTTTATTAAAAAATGCTTCATAAAGGGCTTTAATGGCAGCTTTTTCTTGTTCGGAATTTACTACAAGCATGATAGAAACTTCGCTAGATCCTTGTGAAATCATCTGGATGTTAATTTTGTTGTCTGATAGAGCCTTTGTAGCAGTTGCAGTTAGACCGATATGGCTTTTCATTTGCTCACCTACAATCATGATGATAGACAAGCCGTGTTCGATTTCTGCATGATCTACTTCAATTTTTTGTGTAAGTTGACGGAGAATTTCTTCTTCTTTTATTGGGGTTAATTCCCTTTCTCTTAGAATGATTGATAAATCATCGATTCCTGTCGGCATGTGTTCCCAACGAATATTCAATTCTTCCAAGATTTGGAGAACTTTGCGACCGAAACCAACTTCACGGTTCATCAAATATTTTGACATGTTTATACTAACGAAGTTGGAATCTCCTGCAATACCGACAACAGGGATAGCTTTATCAGTATGATTTAGAATAATTTTTGTCCCGGGATGATTAGGGTTATTTGTATTTTTAATAACTAAAGGAATTTTACCACGGTAAGCTGGAATAAGTGCTTCATCATGAAGGACACTAAAACCTGCATATGCAAGTTCACGCATTTCACGATAGGTTAATTCTGGAATAGAGTCTGGTTCATGAATAATACCAGGATGGGCTGCAAAAATGCCATCTACATCAGTGAAGTTTTCATATAGATCAGCTTTAACTCCGGCAGCAATGATTGATCCTGTTATGTCTGAGCCACCTCTAGAGAAAGTACAGATTTGATTGTCTTTAGTTACACCAAAGAAACCAGGTATTACAAGTACTTCTTCAAAGTTGGTTAATTCTTCAATTTTATCATAGCTAGAAGGCAAAATTCTTGCGTTCCCAGGCTCGCTACTGACAAATATTCCTGCATCTCTAGGGTGAATATAACGGGCATTAAGGCCGTTTTTATTAAAGAATGCAGCAACTAGCTTGGCATTATTGTTCTCTCCAGCTGCTAAAAAACTATCATAAAGAAATAAATTATCTTCGATTGGTAGTGTGGCTAGATTTAAAATGCTCTTTGTTATTTTTTCAAGGACAACAGGTTTGAGCTCTAATTCTTCAATCATCTGAGCATATCGATTAATGATCCATTCTTGGTGTGGAGTGACATCGCCTTCTTCAACGTAAGCTCGGTAATATTTGATTAGTGCGTCTGTAACCTTTGTATCAGATTCCTCTCGTTTTCCGGGTGCTGAAACAACTACAAACTTTCGATCGGAATCAGATTTTACAATATTTAAAACTTTTTCTAATTGAGTTGCAGAGGCAAGTGAACTACCACCAAATTTGACAACTTTCATATTCTCTCCTAAAGGGTTTTGTTATTATTCAGACAATTTGTAATATTGCTTCTTTACATTATAGCAAATATCAAGCATAGTGTCAGTTTTTTTAGGAATAAAAAGTAGAAAAGCCGAACTATTGCTTTATTCTTTCAGATTTTGTTTTGAGAAAATAAAATTTTGTGCTAGAATATTTTAAAAGCAACAATTTGATATTCAAAATATTTGCATATCAAATCAAATTGCTAAGATAGAATTTGGAGAAGTGATATGACATTTACAAATATTTTCTACGAAGTTCTGGACGAAGTAGCTGTTCTTACCTTTAACCGACCAGAGGTTTCTAACGGATTTAATATTCCAATGTGCCAAGAAATTTTAGAAGCAATTTCATTGGTTGCGTCAGATGATAGTGTAAAAATTTTGCTTATCAAGGCAAATGGTAAGGTTTTTTCAGTTGGAGGAGATTTAGCAGAAATGCAGCGTGCTGTTGATGCGGATGATATCCAATCCTTAGTGAAGATTGCTGAGTTAGTAAATGTTATTTCCTTTGAGATGAAGAAATTACCTAAGCCTGTCATCATGAGTGTCGATGGGCCTGTTGCAGGTGCTGCTGCTAATATGGTTGTTGCTGCTGATTTTTGTATTGCAAGTGAAAAAGCGCGATTTATTCAGGCTTTCGTTGGAGTTGGATTAGCTCCAGACGCGGGAGGATTGTATCTACTAACTCGTGCTATTGGTGTGACTCGTGCAACCCACCTTGTCATGACTGGTGAGGCTTTGACAGCTGAAAAAGCTTTGGAATACGGGATTCTTTATCGACTTTGTGAATCTGAAAAGTTGGAGAAAACAACAGAGCAATTAATCAAAAAACTAAAACGTGGTTCAGGAAATTCGTATAAGGCAATGAAAGAAATGATTTGGAAAAGTCAATTTTCTGATTGGGAAGAATATGCAGAATTGGAATTGCACTTACAAAAGTCGTTAGCTTTCACTGAAGATTTTAAAGAAGGGGTCTGTGCTTATTCAGAAAAGCGTCGTCCTAAATTTCAAGGAAAATAATATTCGTTTAATTGAAATTATATAAATTGAAAAAAAGTAAATCATTTTCAAAAAGAACTTGCAAAAATATTTGGACTTTGATATAATTTGATAGTCAAATGTTTTGATGCTTGAATATTTATAAAGGGGGATGGATGATTGAATTACCAATTAGTAAATGATTATTTGACGTCGATTTTTAATAATGTATTGGTGATTGAAGAGTCCAGTTTGCGGGGCAGTCGCTTCAATGACGTCTCTATCAAAGAAATGCATACGATTGATGTTATTGGCGAAACTCCCAATGCAACTCCTAGTGACATTTCTAGAGAGCTTATGGTGACTCTAGGAACTGTGACAACGAGCTTAAATAATCTGGAGCGAAAAGGGTATGTAGAACGAACTCGTTCTGATATTGATCGTCGTGTGGTTCATTTGAGTTTGACGAAAAGTGGTCGTCTTTTGTATCGTTTGCATCGACGGTTTCATCATTCAATGCTAGACAAGATTATTGCTGGTATGAGCAGGGATGAGATTCAAGTCATGCAAAAAGGCTTGAAAAATCTTTATCAGTTTCTTGAGGACTTAAAATAATGAAATTTGCAAAAATCAGTCAAGTTGCTCATTATGCGCCTGAGCAAGTCGTTACGAATGATGATTTAGCCCAAATCATGGATACAAGTGATGAATGGATTTCAAGTCGGACAGGAATCAAAAAGCGTCATATTTCTCATCATGAATCGACAAGCGATTTAGCTACAAGAGTTGCCTTAGATTTGCTGAAAAAGTCAGGGATTTCTGCTCAAGATCTTGACTTTATTATTGTTGCTACTATTACGCCAGATTCATTGATGCCATCAACAGCTGCTCGTGTTCAGGCTAATATTGGGGCAAAGAAAGCATTTGCTTATGATTTAGTAGCTGCTTGTAGTGGCTTTGTATTTGCTCTTTCGACAGCTGAAAAACTTATATCTTCAGGTGTTTATCAGAAGGGGTTGGTTATTGGAAGTGAAACCTTATCAAAGGTTGTAGATTGGTCTGATCGAGGCACTGCGGTCTTGTTTGGTGATGGTGCGGGAGGAGTCTTGCTGGAAAGCACTTCTGATCAACATTTTCTTGCAGAAATCCAGAAAACGGATGGTTCTCGTGGAGAAAGTCTCACCTCTTGCCAAATTGGTTTGCAATCGCCTTTTGCACAGACTGAGGATGATGAAAAATATTTGACAATGGATGGTAGGGCAATTTTTGATTTTGCTATTCGAGATGTTGCTCAGTCCATTAAAGATACGATTGAAGCTAGTCCGCTGGAAGTTGATGAAATAGATTATTTCTTGCTCCATCAGGCTAATGATCGTATTTTGAATAAAATAGCGAAAAAGCTTGGTGTTTCAAGAGATAAAATTCCAGCTAATATGATGGAATATGGAAATACAAGTGCAGCTAGTATCCCTATTTTACTATCTGAGTGTGTCGAGCAAGGCCTTGTTAAGCTAGATGGAAGTCAGAGAATTTTATTATCTGGTTTCGGTGGAGGTTTGACATGGGGAACACTTATTGTTACAATTTAGTTAATCATGTGGTTTTCACATATTAAAAAATATTTTTATTTTAAAGGAGTCTATCATGGCAGTATTTGAAAAAGTACAAGAAATTATTGTAGAAGAACTTGGTAAAGAACCATCAGAAGTTACTCTTGAGTCAACTTTCGATGATCTTGAAGCAGATTCACTTGACTTGTTCCAAGTTATCTCAGAAATCGAAGATGCATTTGACATCCAAATCGAAACTGAAGAAGGTTTGAACACAGTTGGTGATTTGGTTGCTTATGTAGAAGAAAAAACTAAATAAGAAAAAGTAAATGGGGCTGAGAATACGTTCTCGCCCTCTTTTAAAGAAGACGAATTTGAGGTGGCAGTCTTGACTGTCTTTTATCTCTTCTAATGTTTAAGAGGAAACAATAGGCAGAGTAGAGGTTCGATGAAGTCAAGATGGCCGGGGTGGAACGAAAAAGTCTGTTTAAATGATTTTTTATCCACTCCCTCTTGTTTAGGTAATAGTTTGACTGTCAAAGTATAGAAAACATTCGTTTTTAAGAGAATCAAGCTATTACTTAAGCAATGATAAAAGGAAGGTATTATGCAAACACGAATTACAGAATTACTAAATATTAAATATCCTATTTTCCAAGGTGGAATGGCTTGGGTAGCAGATGGAGACTTAGCTGGTGCTGTTTCTAAAGCAGGTGGTTTAGGAATTATCGGTGGAGGCAACGCTCCCAAAGAAGTTGTTAAAGCAAATATTGATAAGATTAAGTCTTTGACAGATAAGCCTTTTGGAGTGAATATCATGCTTTTATCACCTTTCGTTGATGATATTGTTGATTTAGTCATTGAAGAAGGCGTAAAAGTAGTGACAACTGGTGCAGGTAATCCAAGTCGGTATATGGCTCGTTTTCACGAAGCGGGTATTACGGTCATTCCAGTAGTGCCAAGTGTTGCTCTCGCTAAGAGGATGGAAAAAATTGGTGCAGATGCTGTTATTGCTGAGGGAATGGAAGCCGGAGGTCATATTGGGAAATTGACAACGATGGCCCTTACTCGGCAAGTTGTAGAAGCGGTCAATATCCCTGTTATTGCAGCTGGAGGTATTGCAGATGGTTCAGGTGCAGCTGCTGGCTTTATGTTAGGAGCAGAAGCAGTTCAATTAGGAACTCGCTTTGTGGTTGCTAAGGAATCAAATGCTCATCAAAATTATAAAGATATGATTTTGAAGGCGCGCGATATTGATACAACAATTTCAGCTCAGCATTTTGGTCATGCAGTCCGCGCTTTGAAAAATAAGCTGACAAGAGATTTTGAAAAAGCTGAAAAAGAAGCTTTCAAACAAGAAAATCCAGATTTAACAGTATTCGAAAATCTTGGTGCGGGTGCCTTAGCAAATGCAGTTGTCCGTGGAGATGTTGAGAATGGTTCGGTCATGTCAGGACAAATTGCTGGTCTGGTCAGCAAGGAAGAGACCGTTGAAGAAATATTGAAAGATGTTTACTATGGTGCTGCTGAAAGAATTCAGCAAGAAGCTAAACGTTGGGCAGGAGTAACTAGAAATGACTAAAAAAGCCTTTCTGTTTGCTGGTCAGGGGGCACAGTACCTTGGTATGGGACGTGAGCTCTATGATCAATATGACGTGGTGAAATCAACTTTTGAGGAAGCTAGTCAAATTTTAGGCTATGATGTGCGTGATTTGATTGATAATGATGAAGAAAAATTGAATCAGACCCGCTATACCCAGCCAGCAATTTTGACTACGTCTCTGGCCATTTACCGTTTGTTAATTCAAGAAGGAATTCATCCTGATATGGTTGCTGGTCTTTCTTTAGGAGAATACTCTGCTTTGGTGGCTTCTGGAGCCTTAGATTTTCAAAGCGCTCTAGCTTTGGTTGCTAAACGCGGAGCCTTCATGGAAGAAGCAGCTCCAGCAGGTTCTGGTAAAATGGTGGCAGTTCTTAATGCTGATTTAGATCTGATAGAGAATGCATGTAAAAAGGCCAGTGCGCTTGGCGTAGTGTCTCCAGCTAACTATAATACACCTAGCCAGATTGTAATTGGTGGAGAGGCTGAAGCAGTGGATAAAGCTGTAGAGCTTTTGCAAGAAGCTGGGGTAAAGAGATTGATTCCACTCAACGTATCAGGACCTTTCCACACTGCTCTATTGAAACCTGCTAGTGATTTATTAGCTGAAGCTTTAGAAAATGTCAATTTTTCTGACTTTAAAGTTCCTCTGGTAGGGAATACAGAAGCTAGTGTCATGGAAAAGGAACGAATCAAGGAGCTATTAACACGTCAAGTGATGGAGCCAGTTCGCTTTTATGATAGTATTGCCAGAATGCAAGAAGCTGGTGTAACAGAGTTTATCGAGATTGGTCCAGGAAAAGTTCTCTCTGGATTTGTAAAAAAGATTGATAAGTCTGCTGCTATTTATCAAGTTGAAGATCAAGCTAGTTTGACACAACTTCTGGAAAAATGAGGAAACAATATGGAATTAAAAGATAAGAACGTATTGATTACAGGCTCCACTCGGGGAATTGGTCTTGCTATTGCCCATAAATTTGCTAGTCTTGGAGCTAATATTATTTTAAATGGACGTGGAGAAGTCTCAGAGAACGTCTTAGCAGAGTTTAAAGACTACCCGGTGAAGGTTTTTGCAGTTACTGGGGATGTTTCAGATAGTGCTGATGCAAAGCGCATGGTAGAAGAAGCAACTCTAGCTTTGGGTTCAGTTGATGTTTTGGTTAATAATGCAGGAATTACTAAAGATAAACTCATGCTTAAATTGACTGAGGAAGATTTTGAACAAGTGCTAAAGGTTAATTTGACTGGTGCATTTAACATGACGCAAGCTGTTTTAAAACCAATGACTAAGGCGCGTCAGGGAGCTATTATCAATATGTCTAGCGTGGTCGGTTTGACAGGAAATATTGGACAAGCAAACTATGCCGCCTCTAAAGCAGGCTTGATTGGCTTTTCTAAGTCAGTAGCTCGTGAGGTTGCGGCTCGTAATATTCGCGTCAATGTGATTGCCCCAGGATTTATTGAATCTGATATGACTGATGGTTTGCCAGAAAAAATTAAAGAAGCTTCTCTGGCTCAAATACCAATGAAACGTTTTGGTAATACTGAGGAAGTTGCAGATGTTGCAGTCTTTCTTGCCAGTCAGGAATACTTAACAGGTCAGGTAATCACTATCGATGGTGGCTTGACAATGCAATAATTTAGTAAAAGTATAGAAAAAATCTACTTAGAATGCATCTTAGTTGCAATTTTCTAAGTTTAAATCTTACCGTAAAAAGGAGTGTTGAGATGAAACTAAATCGTGTTGTAGTAACTGGCTATGGCCTAACTTCCCCAATTGGAAATACACCAGAAGAATTTTGGACTAGCCTTAAGGAAGGAAAAATTGGTATTGGGCCAATTACTAAGTTTGACCACAGTGAATTTGCTGTTCATAATGCTGCTGAGGTTCAAGATTTTCCTTTTGATAAATACTTCATTAAAAAAGACACTAACCGTTTTGATAATTATTCACTGTATGCTCTTTATGCTGCAGAGGAAGCTGTAAATCATGCTGGTCTTGACGTGGAAGCTATTGATAAAGATCGTTTTGGTGTTATCGTTGCTTCAGGTATCGGTGGTATTAAGGAAATTGAAGATCAAGTTATCCGCTTGCATGAAAAAGGTCCGAAACGAGTGAAACCAATGACACTTCCAAAAGCCTTGCCAAATATGGCTTCTGGGAATGTTGCTATGCGCTTTGGTGCCAATGGTGTTTGTAAGTCCATTAATACAGCGTGTGCCTCATCTAATGATGCAATTGGAGATGCTTTCCGTTCCATTAAATTTGGTTTCCAAGATGTGATGTTAGTTGGTGGTTCTGAAGCATCCATCACTCCTTTTGCGATTGCTGGTTTCCAAGCTTTGACAGCTTTGTCCACAACAGAAGACCCAACTCGTGCATCTATTCCATTTGATAAAGACAGAAATGGTTTTGTCATGGGAGAAGGATCTGGAATGTTGGTGCTGGAAAGTCTAGAACATGCTGAAAAACGTGGTGCAACAATCCTTGCTGAAGTAGTAGGATATGGAAACACATGTGATGCTCACCACATGACCTCACCACATCCAGAAGGACTTGGTGCGATTAAAGCTATTAAACTAGCATTAGAAGAAGCCGAAATCAAGCCTGAAGATGTGGCATATGTTAATGCTCACGGAACTTCTACTCCTGCCAATGAAAAAGGAGAGAGTGGTGCGATTGTATCTGTATTGGGTAAAGATGTCCCTGTTTCTTCTACTAAATCTTTTACAGGTCATTTGCTTGGAGCAGCTGGAGCGGTGGAAGCTATTGCGACTATCGAAGCAATGCGCCATAGCTTTGTGCCAAAAACTGCAGGAACTCAAGAATTGTCTGATTACATTGAAGCCAATGTCATTTTTGGCCAAGGAAAAGAGCAGGAAATCCCTTATGCTATTTCCAATACATTTGGTTTTGGTGGACATAATGCTGTTCTAGCCTTTAAACGTTGGGAGGCATAATAACTTATGAATATCAATGAAATTAAAGACTTGATGGCACAGTTTGACCAATCAAGTTTGCGGGAATTTTCGTATAAAAATCAACAAGATGAACTGACATTCAGTAAAAACGAAGGAAGAATTGTACCTCAAGAGGTTAATGCAAGTCCTCTTCCTACATCTACACCAGTAGCTCCAATTGCTCCAGCTCCTCAGGCAGAAGTAGTTGTTGAACAGCAAGAAGTGCCTGCTGAAGCAGCACCGGCACCAATCGCAGCTGAAGGTGATGTTGTGGAAAGTCCTTTGGTTGGAGTAGCCTATTTAGCAGCCGGACCAGATAAACCTGCTTTTGTGAACGTAGGTGACCAAGTGAAAAAAGGGCAAACCTTGATGATTATCGAGGCTATGAAAGTAATGAACGAAGTACCTGCTCCTAAAGATGGTATTATCACAGAAGTTTTAGTTCAGAATGAAGAAATGGTTGAATTTGGGAAAGGTCTGGTACGCATTAAATGATCGATATCAATGCAATAAAAGAGGCGCTTCCGCATCGTTATCCAATGTTGTTGGTAGATCGTGTATTAGAAGTTAGCGAAGATGAGATTGTTGCTTTAAAAAATGTGACAATTAATGAACCATTCTTTAACGGACATTTTCCACAGTATCCAGTCATGCCGGGTGTTTTGATTATGGAAGCTTTGGCTCAGACTGCGGGGGTATTGGAATTATCTAAAGAAGAAAACAAAGGCAAATTAGTTTTTTATGCGGGAATGGATAAGGTCAAATTCAAGAAACAAGTTGTTCCAGGTGATCAGCTTATCATGACTGCTAAATTTGTGAAACGTCGTGGTACCATTGCGGTTGTTGAAGCTAAAGCAGAAGTAGATGGCAAACTTGCAGCTAGTGGCACCTTGACATTTGCTATTGGCCAATAGAAAAGGGAGATTTCACCATGTTTCGTAAAATATTGATTGCTAACCGTGGGGAAATTGCGGTCAGAATTATTCGTGCGGCTCGAGAATTGGGGATTGCTACAGTGGCGGTCTATTCAACAGCTGATAAAGAAGCCCTTCATACCTTGTTGGCAGACGAAGCTATTTGTATTGGGCCTGCTAAGTCTACGGATTCTTATCTAAATATGAATGCTGTGCTTTCAGCGGCTGTTCTGACAGAAGCTGAAGCTATTCACCCTGGTTTTGGATTTTTGAGTGAAAATTCTAAGTTCGCAACCATGTGTGAGGAAGTTGGTGTGAAATTCATCGGTCCTTCTGGGGCAATCATGGATATGATGGGCGATAAGATTAATGCTCGTGCTCAGATGATTAAAGCTAATGTTCCAGTTATTCCAGGATCTGACGGAGAAGTTTTTACTGCAGAAGAGGCTTTGGAAGTTGCTGAAAAAATTGGCTACCCTGTTATGCTAAAGGCTTCTGCTGGAGGTGGCGGAAAGGGAATCCGTAAGGTTGAAAAGGCTGAAGATTTGGTAGCAGCTTTTGAGTCTGCTTCTAGCGAGGCTAAGGCTGCCTTTGGGAATGGCGCTATGTATATGGAGCGCGTGATTTATCCTGCTCGTCATATTGAAGTGCAGATTTTGGCAGATCAGCATGGACATGTTGTCCATCTGGGCGAACGTGATTGCTCGCTCCAGCGTAATAACCAAAAGGTCTTAGAAGAAGCTCCATCAGTGGCTATCGGGAAGACTCTCCGTCAAAAGATTGGAGATGCAGCTGTACGAGCTGCTCAGTCAGTCGGCTATGAAAATGCTGGAACAATTGAGTTTCTCTATGATGAAAATAAGGGTGAGTTCTACTTTATGGAAATGAACACTCGTGTTCAAGTAGAACATCCTGTAACAGAATTTGTGACTGGTGTAGATATTGTTAAGGAACAGATTCGCATTGCTGATGGTCAAGAACTTTCTTTCACACAAGATGATATTGAAATTCGCGGTCATGCCATCGAATGCCGGATCAATGCTGAAAATCCAGCCTTTAATTTTGCCCCAAGTCCGGGTAAGATTTCAAACCTCTATTTGCCTAGTGGTGGAGTCGGCCTTCGTGTGGACTCAGCTGTTTATCCAGGTTACACCATTCCTCCATACTATGACAGTATGATTGCTAAAATTATTGTTCATGGGGAGAATCGTTTTGATGCTTTGATGAAGATGCAACGGGCTCTCTATGAATTAGAAATCGATGGTGTATTAACCAACAGTGAGTTTCAGTTAGACTTGATTTCAGACTCTCAGGTTATTGCAGGGGATTATGATACAGCCTTTTTAATGGAGAAATTTCTCCCTGCTTACCAAGAAAGATTAAAAGAAGATAAATAAAACCTTTCATAAAGCGAAGGAAGCTAAGCTTTTGTAAAGGGAAACTGTAGTAATAAAGGAGTAAATGATGGCTTTATTCTCCAAAAAGGATAAATATATCCGGATTAATCCTAATCGTTCATATAGGGAACTGCCTCAACAAAAACCAGAGGTACCGGATGAGCTCTTTTCGAAATGTCCTGGTTGTAAGCATACCATTTACCAAAAAGATTTAGGTAGCGATCGTGTTTGTCCTAATTGTGGTTATACTTTCCGTATTACAGCCCTTGAGCGACTTGCTTTAACTGTAGATGAAGATACCTTTGAAGAATTATTTACAGGCATTGAAACGAAAGATCCATTGAATTTTCCTAATTATAAGGACAAATTGGCCCAAATGCGTGAAAAAACTGGCTTGGATGAAGCTGTGTTAACAGGAACTGCTTCCATTAAGGGACAGAAAACTGCTTTGGGAATAATGGACTCAAACTTTATCATGGCTTCCATGGGAAGTGTAGTTGGAGAGAAAATCACACGCTTGTTTGAATATGCAACGGAACTTCGCTTACCAGTAGTTTTGTTTACAGCTTCTGGAGGGGCACGTATGCAGGAAGGGATTATCAGTCTCATGCAGATGGCTAAAATTTCAGCGGCGGTACAAAGACATTCTAAAGCAGGTTTGTTTTATCTGACGATTTTGACAGACCCTACTACTGGTGGGGTAACAGCATCATTTGCAATGGAAGGTGACATTATTTTAGCGGAACCTCAAAGTCTTGTTGGATTCGCTGGTCGTCGAGTTATTGAATCCACTGTTCGTGAAAATTTACCAGATGGTTTTCAAAAGGCAGAATTTCTCTTGGAACATGGTTTTGTAGATGCTATTGTGAAACGAGCGAAATTAAGAGATAAGATTGCTAAATTGTTGGAATTTCATGGAGGGCTGCAATGACAAAGATTACTCGGATTGTAAGAGAAGCGAGAGATCAGACTCGGCTGACGGCTCTTGATTATGCTAAGGCAATTTTTGATGATTTCATTCAATTGCATGGAGATCGCTCTTTTCGAGATGATGGAGCTGTGATTGGAGGCATCGGTAGCCTAGACGGCCGTCCAGTGACTGTTATTGGAATTCAAAAAGGGAAGAATCTTCAAGATAATCTAAAACGGAATTTCGGTCAGCCTCATCCTGAAGGCTATCGCAAGGCTTTGCGTCTAATGAAGCAGGCAGAAAAATTTGGTCGCCCAATCGTTACTTTTATCAATACTGCTGGAGCTTATCCAGGTGTTGGAGCAGAAGAGCGTGGGCAAGGTGAAGCTATTGCTCGAAATCTGATGGAGATGAGTGATCTTAAAGTACCGATTATTGCCATTATTATTGGTGAAGGTGGTTCTGGAGGGGCCTTAGCTCTAGGAGTGGCTAATCGAGTTTGGATGTTAGAGAATTCAATTTATGCAGTTTTGAGTCCAGAAGGCTTTGCTTCTATCTTGTGGAAGGATGGTAGTAGAGCCATGGAAGCTGCTGAGTTAATGAAAATAACATCCCACGAACTTTTGCAAATGGAGATTGTTGATAAGGTAATTGAGGAAACAGGTTTAAGCAATCAGGATTTGATTACTTCTATCAAACAAGAACTTTTAGTTGAATTAGAACAACTTTCTTCATGGAGCGTGGAAGAATTGGTCGACCAACGTTATCAGCGTTTTAGAAAATATTAAGAAGCTTTTTTAAAGACCAAGATATTCTTGTCTTGGTCTCTTTTTACAAATAGTTAGTCTACAATCTATCTTTTTTGCCTAAAATCAGATTTCTTGTGATTAGAGAAGTCAAATGGAAAAAAATCGTTTGTACATTATATTGCGTCTGTAGCAGTAATAATTGGAAGTGTTTTGCCTTGGGGGACTTGTAAACCTAGGTGGATTTGGTGGTTTAAGTGTTTCAGGAATTGAAGGTGATGGGAAAATTATTATAATTTTAGCCATCGGATCTATTGTCTTAGCTATTCTTAAAGATCGCACTCAGCCTTTGATTAAAAACTTTGCTCTGGGAGTTGTGGCTTTGGGAGTTATTGAGACAGCTATTTCTATTTATGCCCTGTTTCGCTTAGGCGATATGAGTGTTAATTTTGGTTATGGTGGTTATGGTATTTCAGTTGGTATAGGTTTGTACTTGACTTCAATTGCTTCAATTGCAACATTTGTTTTAGGATTAATGGCTTTCTCAGGAGGAAAGATTTCAAAAGAAACCTTGACAGATGCAGCCAATGTAAGTAAGGAATTTGCTCAAACTGTTGGCCGTGTAACTTCTGCAACAGTGAAAACTGCTGTAAATGAAATCAAAAAAGAAACCGATCAGCCAAAAGATACAGAAGCACCTGCTGTAGCTGAAGAAGCTAAACAAGTAGAAGCTGACGAAAATAAAGAAGAGCCTACAAAGCTAGTAACAGAAGAAGCAGTTGAAAAACAGGTTCAGTCTGAACCAACAGTAGAAGAGGAAAGCCTAGATCCCATCGTTTCCAATGAAGCAGCAGAAAGTGATAAAGAGTAATCTTCTATAAGAATTGCTAATGAAAAAGTCTTTTAGTAACCATAGAGGTGAAATAATTAAAAAAGAAGCCATAAGGCTTCTTTTTTGGTTTAAACTTTTGTTTGATCACGATAAATTTATGTAAAAAATTTTAGTTTGAATTACTGCATTATATTCTCTTTATAGGACTTATATAAAATATATATTATACAAGCCGTAGAACCTATGTTAAGATAGTTGCTAATTAAAAGAAAAGAGGTCATTTATGTCAGAATTTACTATCCATACAATTGAATCCGCACCTGCTGAAGTGAAGGAAGTCTTGGAAACTGTTCAAAAAGATAATGGTGGCTATATTCCCAATCTTATCGGTCTTTTGGCCAATGCGCCAACGGCTTTGGAAACGTATCGGACGGTTGGAGCCATCAATCGCCGCAACAGCCTGACACCGACTGAGCGTGAAGTAGTGCAGATTACGGCTGCAGTTACCAATGGCTGTGCTTTCTGTGTAGCGGGCCATACAGCCTTTTCAATCAAGCAGATTCAAATGAATGATGATCTTTTGGAGGCTCTGCGCAATCGTACTCCGATTGATACAGATCCGAAGCTAGATACGCTTGCTAAATTTACCATTGCTGTCATCAATACCAAGGGACGGGTCGGAGATGAAGCGTTAGAGGACTTCCTAGAAGCGGGCTATACGCATGAGAATGCTCTGGATGTAGTTCTAGGTGTCAGTCTTGCGACTCTTTGCAATTATGCCAATAATCTGGCCAACACGCCAATTAATCCGGAATTGCAGCCTTATGCCTAGTCTTTGAGGAGGTGGCAAATGACATTTTTTTCAGAAGAGTTTATCAACTGGTTGGATGACCACGCTGATCAGATTGACAAAGAATCCTGTGCAGCGGGTAACCAACTGATTGAGCGTATCGCCGCTGAAGGAGCCTTTCGGGTTGGCGTTCCAGAAGAGCTGGGAGGCCGAGGTGGCAATGATACGGATGTGATTGAAGTGCTCAAGGAGCTGGCTCACCATTCTTTGACCGCTTCCTTTATCTCTTGGGGGCAAAGGACCTTTATTGATAACATTTTAAAATCTCCTAATCCCTACTTTAGAGACCACTATTTGGAAGGGCTCTTGTCAGGGGAATATGCAGGTGCGACAGCCCTGTCCAATGCCGTTAAATTCTTGTCGGACCTAGAAGAGTTAAATGTGTCTATTGTGGAGGAAGACGGACATCTTTATCTCAAGGGACGTCTGCCTTGGGTAACCAATGCTCGCGCGGATCGTTTCCTCAGCATATTTGTTGCTGGTTTCGAAGACGGGAGCCGCCAGCCGCTGGTTCTGGCTGTGCCATCTGACGCAGAGAATTTCTCCCGTTCAGCGGATTTAGAGTTTGTATCCTTGCAAGGGGGAAATACAGCTGCCCTGACCTTTAACCATGTGCCTTTGCAAGAGGAATGGATTCTTGCTCAAGATGCCCAGGCTTTTTTGGCAGAAAATCGCCCAGCTTTTCTCGGTTACCAGTTTGGTTTGGCTCTTGGCCTAGCAGAGAAGTCTCTGGAGGAGGTTGAAGCTAATCTGTCAGTCCGCTCTATTTTGAGAGAGGAGTGGGAGGAGCAAGTGGCTGCTCTGACTACGATCCAGGAACAGCTCTATAGAGGTCTTCTCCAGCCTGGTTATTTTGTTGAACGTCCTAAGGAGCTCTTCCAGCTGCGAATTGATATAGTTGATGTGGTAGCTCAAAGTCTGCTCTTGGAGCTGCAGGCTAGTGGAGGCAGAGGATATTTGAGTAATTCGACTTCTGGCTTTATCCGTCGTTGGAACGAAGGAGCATTTCTTCCCATTGTCTCACCGAGTGCAGTCCAGCTGCGGCATATTTTAGAAGTTTCATAGAAATGATGGCAAATTAAGTGGGATGGACATTAAGACAATGATACAAAAGAGTCACTGTGTAAGCAATTAAAGGTGCTCTAGTTTCTTGTATAGTCTTGATGATTTGCTTATTTCTGACACTAATGTAGCCATATCATCTCAAAGCAATTGACAGGATCGTCATAAGCTAATATTATTAATTATTTTTACTCCTTATTTCAAGTTTAGTAGGCTACCTTTTACTTATTTCCTATGCGAGCTAGATATATTTTGTGGAAGCAGTTAAGTTGCTATATATCCTTTCTGGCTGTTGAGATGTCATATATGTTTATTTTTACGATACAGAGTCATTGCTGGCCAGAAAGATAAGAAAAAATCCAAGATGATACTCTTTGAAAATCTGTTTTTGATTTTCTCTGAGTTGATCTCGGATTTTTTTATTTTAGTAAAATAAGTCTGTACTTAGACCTAGTGATATAGGCAAAGTATCAGGAGAATCTGCTTTTATTTTGGTGAGATGACTTCTAATCCACCCATGTACGGACGCAGAACCTCTGGGATAGTCACAGATCCATCTTCGTTTTGGTAATTTTCTAAGATAGCAGCCACTGTGCGTCCGACAGCCAGTCCAGAACCGTTGAGAGTATGAAGGAGTTTGACCTTGCCATCTGCTTCGTCACGGTAGCGAATTTGAGCTCGACGGGCTTGGAAATCTTCTGTGTTAGAGCAACTAGAGATTTCACGGTAGGTGTTCTGAGCAGGAATCCAAACTTCCAAGTCGTAGGTCTTAGCGGCTGAGAAGCCCATATCTCCAGTACAGAGTGCTACAACGCGGTAAGGCAGGTTCAGCTTTTGCAGGATATTTTCTGCGTTGGCAGTCATCTTTTCTAGCTCTTCATAAGATTCTTCTGGCTTGGCAAATTTCACCATTTCAACCTTGTGGAATTGGTGCAGACGGATGAGACCGCGCGTATCACGACCAGCAGAGCCAGCTTCAGAGCGGAATGATGGGCTCATAGCCGTGAAGTAGATTGGCAATTCTTTGCCGTCAAGAATCTCGTCTCGATAATAGTTAGTCAGCGGAACTTCAGCAGTCGGAATCAGAACGAAGTTAGTATCGCTTAGTTCAAACGTATCCTCTTTAAACTTAGGATATTGCCCAGTCCCAAACATGGAATCGTGGTTTACCATATAAGGAGTGATGACTTCTGTATAGCCTTCTTTACCATGCTCATCCAGCATGAAGTTGTAGATAGCACGCTCAAGTCTTGCACCTAAGCCCTTATAGAAGAGGAAGCGAGCACCAGTAACTTTTGCCCCACGTTCCCAGTCCAGGATGTCCAAATCTTCACCCAAATCCCAGTGAGCTTTAGCTTCAAAGTCAAATTGGCGCGGTGTACCCCAGCGACGGACTTCGACGTTTTCGTCCTCATCTGCTCCGACAGGAACACTTTCGTGCGGGATGTTAGGCAGAGTGGTAGTGAACTCAGTCAACTTAGCGTCTAGCTCTGCCAAGGTTGCGTCTAAGTTCTTGACCTCAGCAGAAAGTTTTTGCATAGCAGCAATCTTGTCATCTGCATTTTCTTTGTTGCGTTTGGCTTGGGCAATTTCGGCAGAAACAGTATTGCGCTCTGCCTTTAGCTCTTCGACCTTGACCAATAAATCCCGACGTTCTTTGTCAATGGTTTTCATTTGGTTAAGGGTAGCGGCATCAACACCTCGCGTAGCTAATTTTGTAGCTACAGTATCAAAGTCCGTACGGATACGTTTTAAATCTAACATAGGTACCTCCAAAAATAAAAGCACTCTATGAAACTGTTGGAGCGGCAGAGCCGCGGTTCCATCCAACTTCACAAAAGTGCACTTGCTTAATTATTCATTTTTAAACTAACGGTAGAATTTCCTATTTTCTCCTTATCTGCTCACAGCCGCCGCAGACTTTCTGAAAAGTGCCCAATAGTACTTATCCGTTTCCTAGATTATACTAGAAAATCTATTTTTTTGCAAATAGGTTTTTAAAAAATTTGCCAATTGTTTGTATCAAAGTAGGAAGTCTAACGACCTTATCATCTCCAACATACTCTCTTGCGATTTTGAGAATTTTACCAGAGTCTTTGGAAGCAAAGAGGAATTTTCCTTGATCTGTAAAGACTTCAAAATGTCGACTGATGCTCTTGCCTGAGACATTAGCGCCAATAGCTGTGATATTGGCCCAAGGAAGCTGAATGTAGTCCTCTACGTTAGCATCAGCATAGAACTCTAGCGCCTGATCACCGATAAGAAATTTCCCTACTTTACCACCAAATGCACCAAGGTAGGACACCCCTGTTGTTTGATAATCGATTGTTTTGTTTTGTGATTGCGCCATAATTGCTCCTTCAAAGTAAATCTCTTTCTATTATACCACAAGAAAAAGAAGGCCGAAACCTTCTTTTTTGATTACATAATCTTGAAGTAGTGAGCAACAATACCGACTGCAAAGAGTGCAAGGATGATGACGATTGGAGACACTTTCTTCTTCAATAAGTACATGCAAAGGAGTGTAAGCAACAATCCAGAAAGTCCAGGAATCAGCATATCCAAGTTTTGTTGGAAACTTGTAACCTTTTCAGGTGTTTGAGATAAGCCTTGACCTACTTGAGCAAAAGCTTCTTGAATACCTTTGTAGCCGTCAGACAATTTATCCCAGTGGATATAAGCTTTTTCATCTAGTTGAACTTTAGAAACATCAAAAGCAAATTTAATGTTTACCCAACGTTGTACAAGGACCGCGAGGATGAACATACCAAGGATTGAAGCTCCTTTGGTAATGTCTTGAAGGATACCACCTGACATGTCTTTTGTAATCTCAGAACCTGCTTTGTAACCCAATTCTTGAGTATACCACAAGAAGGCCATACGAATTGCATTCCAAAGAACGAAGAAAAGAAGTGGGCCAAGGATATTCCCTGTCAAGGCAAGAGAAGCACCAAGAGCTCCAAGGATAGGACGAACAGTGAACCAGAAGACTGGATCTCCGATACCAGCGAGAGGTCCCATCATACCGATTTTAACCCCTTGGATAGCTGCGTCATCGATTTCAACACCGTTAGCGCGTTCTTCTTCAAGAGCGAGAGTAACCCCCATAATTGGAGCGGCTACGTATGGGTGAGTGTTAAAGAATTCCAAGTGGCGCTCAAGGGCTGCAGCCTGGTCTTCTTTTTTAGTGTACAATCTTTTAATTGCTGGGATTAGTGAATAAGCCCAACCCAAGTTTTGCATCCGTTCATAGTTCCAAGAACCTTGTAAGAAAGTAGAACGCCACCAAACTTTTTGACGATCTGATTTTGTTAATTGCAGTTTTTCAGTCATGATTCGTTTCTCCTTTCTTAGTAGTCCTCTAAAATATCGCCGATTGGATCGTTAGATGAAGCGACAGTACCGCCACCGTTTCCACCTTTTTTAGATAGGTTCAAGTAGATAAGAGCTAAAGCAACACCGATTGCACCAAAACCAATCAAAGTGATATCTGAAACAGCTGCTAAGACAAAACCAATCGCAAAGAATGGCCATACTTCGCGGGTTGCCATCATGTTGATAACCATTGCGTAACCAACGGCAACAACCATACCACCACCGATAGACATACCATCTTTCAACCAGTCAGGCATAGCGTTAAGAGCTGCTTGAACAGATTGGGTAGGAACCATCAAAAGAAGAGCGGCTGGGATGGCAATACGAAGACCTTGCATAAGAAGGGCGATAAAGTGAGCGCGTTCAACTCCTTTGATGTCACCTTTTTTAGCGGCAGCATCAGCAGCATGGACCAAACCAACTGAAAGAGTACGAACGATCATAGTGAGGAAAAGACCAGCAACGGCAAGAGGAATAGCAACAGTTTGTGCTACACCGATTCCTGTTTTTGAAAAATCTCCACCAAGAACCATGATGATAGCAGCAGCTACTGATGCAAGAGCAGCATCTGGCGCCACGGCAGCACCGATATTTGCCCATCCAAGAGCGATTAGCTGAAGTGAACCACCCAGAATAACACCGGCAGTTAAGTTACCTGTTACCAAACCAATCAAAGTACATGCAACAATTGGTTGGTGGAATTGGAATTGGTCCAAGATACCTTCAAGACCAGCAAGGAAGGCAACAAAGACCACTAAAACCATAGAAATAATAGACATGATTTATAATTATCCTTTCATGAGATATGAGGACGTAAAATAGTCAGGCAAAACCTAGAAAGAACTGAGAGGTACAGTTTTGCTAAACTATCTGTCCAAATTTTATTCAATTAATGTATTATTGAACGTTTGCTTTTGTAATTAAGTCAAACAAGTCTTTCTTAGAGTCATTTGGTACTTTACGAACGTCAAATTCAACCCCAAGGTCACGAAGTTTTTCGTAAGTAGCTACATCGTCCTTGTCCATTGATAGTACGTTGTTAACCATTGTTTTGCCTGTTGAGTGAGCCATAGAACCTACATTGAGAGTCTTGATTGGCACACCGCCTTCAATAGCACGAAGAGCATCTTGAGGAGTTTCAAACAGGATCAAAGCATGAGTATTACCAAAGCGTGGGTCTTTTGAAACAGCAATCAGTTTGTCGATAGGCACAACGTTTGCTTTTACATTACCCGGTGCGGCTTGTTTGATTAACTCTTTGCGGAGTTCATCCTTAGCTACTGAGTCAGAAGCTACGATAATACGGTCTGCTTTTGAATCTGGTGTCCAAGCAGTTGCGACTTGTCCATGAAGCAAACGTGTATCGATACGCGCAAGATTGATTTTGAGCTTGCCATCACCGATAACAGTACCTTCTGGAATAGCAGCTTGAGCAGTTGCTGCAACAGGAGCGCTTGCAACTTCTTCTGCTGGATTCAATTCTTCAGGCAGTGCCTTCACACCTTCTTTAGCTTCTTTGATGATATTGGCTACGACGGTATCAACACCAGCGTTAGCATCCATCATTCTTTCTGTATATGCTTGAATCAACATTGGCAGATTCAAACCTGTAATAATAGCGAACTTGCGATCTGGATTTTCACCCATTACACGGCTAGCTTGGTTGAATGGAGAACCACTCCAAAGGTCAGCCAAGACTAAGACTTCATCGTCCGCATCAAACTGTGCCACAGCGTTATTGAATTTAGCATACAAATCATCAGGGCCTTCATTTGGCATAAAAGTAACAACTTGTACTTTTTCTTGTTCGCCAAAAATCATAGAACCTGATTGATGAATGCCAGCAGCAAATTCACCATGGCTTGCAATAATGATTCCAATACTCATTATTGACATTCCCCCTTATTAAAATGTTTGACCAAACTTTAAGAAAAGTTTAAGACTATCTTATTATAAAACGTTTTCAGGAAAAAAACAAGGGGGAGGCGCCAAAATGAATCAAATTCATTCAAGGAATAAAAGTACTCTAAAATATTGCTACAAGTACATTTTTTAATATTTAAATAGTAGAAAAATATAAAAATAAAAGACCAGTTTGAAAAAGATCGGTTAATATATGAATGAAGGTGGTAGAAAATGATAGATACGAAGGAGATGTACTGGGGTGGAAAGCTTATGAGATACTTATGGTATAATAGAGTGAATTACAATGAAAGTGTGGCATATTATGAAAACTCCTTTTATCAGTCGTGAAAAGCTAGCCGAGATTACGGAACAGTTTCCAACACCTTTCCATCTATATGACGAGAAGGGAATTCGAGAAAGAGCGCGTGCCCTGCATGAGGCCTTTTCTTGGAATCCAGGTTTTAAAGAGTATTTTGCTGTCAAGGCTACCCCAAATCCTGCTATTTTAAAAATCTTCAAAGAAGAAGGATGCGGGGTGGACTGTGCCAGCTATGTTGAGCTACTCATGAGCCAAAAGCTGGGCTTTACTGGGCAGGATATCATGTTTTCGTCCAATAATACACCAGCTGAGGAATTTCAGTTTGCGCGTGACTTAGGAGCTACTATCAATCTGGATGCCTATGAAGATGTGGCTTTTCTAAAGGAAGCCGCGGGTATTCCAAAGGTTATTTCTTGCCGTTATAATCCTGGCGGTGTCTTTGAGTTAGGAACGAGCATCATGGATAATCCAGAAGAAGCTAAGTTTGGCATGACTAAGGACCAGCTGATTCAGGCTTTCAAAGAACTCAAGGAGTTGGGAGCTGAGAAGTTTGGGATCCATGCCCTCTTGGCCTCAAATACAGTCAGCAATGACTACTATCCTGAACTGGCCCGTCAGCTTTTTGAGCTGGCTGTAGAAGTAGTGGCTGAGACAGGAGTTGAGTTGGACTTTATCAATCTCTCTGGTGGTGTCGGTATCAATTACCAGCCTGAAGGCGAAGAAAATGACATTGCGGTCATTGGTCAAGGAGTTCGTCAGGCCTATGAAGCTATTCTGACACCTGCTGGTCTAGGACAGGTCAAGATTTATACAGAGCTGGGCCGCTTTATGTTGGCGCCTTATGGCCTGCTGGTCACCAAAGTTACCCATAAGAAGCAGACCTACCGAACCTATCTGGGGGTGGACGCCTCTGCGGTTAATCTGCTGCGTCCAGCTATGTACGGTTCTTATCACCACATCACCAATATGGATCGACCTGAGGGTGAGACGGAGATTGTGGATGTTGTCGGTAGTCTCTGCGAGAATAATGATAAATTTGCCATTAATCGTCCGCTGCCTATCAGCCAAATCGGTGATACACTCGTAATTCACGATACAGGTGCCCATGGCTTTTCAATGGGGTATCAGTACAATGCCAAACTTCGTTCCAGCGAAATTCTCTTGGAAGAAGACGGAAATGTTCGTATGATTCGTCGAGCTGAAAGACCAGAAGATTATTTTGCGACTCTCTATGGATTTGACTTTGAAAAATAAAGAAGATTTGGTATAATGAAAGCAACGCAAAAAAGGAAATAGGAGATTTATTTTATGAGTTTATTTTTAGCAATTTTGCTGATTATTCTTGCTTTTGCAGGTGGTGTATTTGCAGGAATGTATATCCTTCGTAAGCAAGTCGAAAAAGAATTTGCTGAAAATCCGCGTTTGAATGTGGAAGCAGTTCGTACTTTGCTTGGAGCAAGTGGACAGCGTCCAAGTGAGGCAAAAGTCCAACAAGTTTATCGCCAAATTATCAACCAACAAAAATCAGCTTTAGCTAACAGCAAAAAGAAAAAATAATCATTTGATTATTAAATATCAAAAGGGGATTTGGGCTGTAGGCCCAATCCCTTATTTAGAAAGAAGATTTTATGGATAATCGACCGATTGGTTTTCTAGATTCCGGAGTGGGCGGTTTGACGGTTGTACGTGAATTGATGCGACAGCTTCCCCACGAAGAAGTCATTTATATCGGGGATTCTGCTCGTGCTCCTTATGGACCTAGGCCGGCTGAGCAAATCAGAGACTATACCTGGCAACTGGTCAATTTTCTTTTGACTAAAGATGTAAAAATGATTGTTATTGCTTGCAATACTGCGACAGCTGTTGTCTGGGAAGAAATTAAAGAAAAACTGGATATCCCAGTTTTAGGAGTGATTTTACCTGGGGCTTCTGCAGCGATTAAGTCAACTCATTCAGGAAAGATTGGAGTGATTGGGACACCAATGACAGTCACTTCAGATATCTATCGCAAGAAAATTGAAGCTTTGTCACCTGAGATGGAGGTTAGTAGCTTGGCTTGTCCGAAGTTTGTTCCTCTAGTTGAGTCAAATGAGCTAACATCCAGTGTTACAAAAAAAGTTGTCTATGAGACCTTGCTTCCGTTAGCAGGAAAGGTTGACACGCTTGTTCTGGGATGTACACATTATCCTCTCCTGAGATCTATTATTCAAAATGTGATGGGACCGGATGTTAAACTGATTGACAGTGGGGCAGAGTGTGTAAGGGATATCTCTGTTCTTTTAAACTACTTTGAAATTAATCGTAGTCGAGAAGAACAGACTTTGCAGCATCGTTTTTATACAACAGCTAGTGCTAAGAGTTTTGCTGAGATTGCTGAACATTGGCTAGGACATAAGGTAAGCGTGGAGCATATAGATTTATGAGTGAAAAAATATACGAATATAAGGATGACCAAGACTGGTATATCACTAAGTGGAGCGAAACGGAATCTTTTAGCAATTTTTCGCAGGTATCAGCTGAGGCTGGCAAAATTTTAGAAGATTTGCAAGTGGCTCTGAATAAGGATGGACGCACTTTCCCAATTGAGGTGGCGATTTTACGTTACCATTCCGCATATCGCTTATTGGTCTTTTTAGTAAACCTTATCAATGAAGAGGCTAAAAGAAAGTTAGAACTGATCCAGCGTCAGGGGGCTTTACTTGTAGTGGAGTCGGGTCAACTTTTGTATGTCTATATACCTCAAGGTGGAGTTTCATTGACTGATTTTTTGGGAGCTAAAGAAGTCAAGGATACTCTTTTAATTGCTACTCGAAATGAAGGCAAAACGAAAGAGTTTCGAAAGTTATTTGGGAAATTGGGCTACAAGGTTGAGAATCTCAATGACTACCCCGACTTGCCAGAAGTGGCTGAAACAGGAATGACCTTTGAAGAGAATGCTCGGCTTAAGGCGGAAACCATCAGCCAGCTAACCGGTAAAATGGTTTTAGCTGATGATTCGGGTTTACAAGTTGATATTCTTGGGGGACTTCCTGGAGTCTGGTCCGCTCGCTTTGCTGGAGTAGGTGCAACTGATGCGGAGAATAATATCAAGCTTTTGCATGAGTTGGCTATGGTCTTTGAGTTAAAGGATCGTGCAGCTCATTTTCATACAACACTGGTCGTGGCCAGTCCTGAAAAAGAAAGTTTAGTAGTCGAGGCTGACTGGCCTGGTTATATCAATTTTGAACCAAAAGGAGAAAATGGCTTTGGTTATGATCCTCTCTTTTTGGTCGGTGAAACTGGTAAAACTTCAGCTGAGCTAACAGTAGAAGAGAAGAATGAGCAATCTCATCGCGCTCAGGCGGTGAAAAAGTTAATGGAGGTATTTCCAGCATGGCAAAGCAAACAATCATTGTAATGAGTGACTCTCATGGTGATCGCTCAATTGTCGAGGAGATAAAAAATTATTACTTAGGTAAGGTAGACGGCATTTTCCACAATGGTGACTCTGAATTGCCAAGCGATGATCCTGTTTGGGAGGGGATTCACGTTGTTGCTGGCAATATGGACTTTTATGATGGCTATCCGGATCGACTAGTGACGGACTTGAATGGGACTCGTATAGCTCAGGCTCACGGTCATTTATTCCAAATCAACTTTTCTTTTCAAAAGCTAGATTTGTGGGCCCAAGAAGAAAATGCGGATATTTGTCTCTATGGGCACCTACATATTCCGGATGCTTGGATGGAAGGGAAGACTCTCTTTTTAAATCCAGGGTCTATCAGTCAACCCCGTGGTTTGATTACGGAGCGTCTTTATGCTAAGGTTGAAATTGAAGAAGATCATTTCAGAGTGGATTATTTCACTCGTCAGCATCAACTATACCCAAGTTTGTCAAAGGAGTTTGCTAGATGATAGCCCAGGCATTTGAAGATTATCTTGTGAAACAAGAAGGTGCTTTTCTGACACCTGCTGAAAATTTAGCAGTATTGGTAGACAGTCACAATGTCGATCACGCTATTTTGTTGTTGAGTCAGATGACCTATTCGCGGATTCCGGTTGTGACGGCTGAAAAGAAATTTGTCGGAACCATTTCTCTGACGGATATCATGGCTTATCGGATGCAGCATGATCTTCCAGAAGAAGAATTTATGGCGATGGATATCGTTCACATGACTAGGAAAGATGGTTTAACTGTAGGAGTGAATTACACAATTTCTGAAGTTTTGCATAAATTGATAGATGAGTCCTTCTTGCCTGTGGTAGGAGATGATCAGCATTTTCATGGAATTATTACGAGAAAGTCGATTCTCAAAGCAGTTAATGCCCTTTTGCATGATTTTTCAAGCCGATATGAGATGAAAGCTAAATGAAAGAAGCAATCGAACAGTTTATACAGCCAAAACAGTTATCTAAAAATTCCAGGCTTGCTTATACCTACGATTTAGAACAGTTTCTTGAGCAAGTTGGAACAATAAATGATACCAGTCTGCGACTCTATCAATCTTCTTTGCAGTCTTTAAAGCTTTCTGTTCAAAAACGGAAATTATCAGCAGTTAACCAATTTTTGTATTTTCTCTATAATCAGAAATATATAGAACATTACTACAAATTAAGTATTCCCAAGGATCAGAAAGAAAGCTCTTCACAAGGTTCGCTTCTTGATTTATCAGCTTTTTGGCAGGAGAGTCAAGTTCCTCAGGGGCGTTTAATTGCCCTTCTAATTTTAGAAAATGGTCTTTTGCCGAGTGAAATTTTGTCTATAAAAATCACGGATATCCAGTTTGATTTTCAGATTTTAAGTGTCGAGAAAGCAGGGCAAAAGAGGATTGTCCAACTTTCTTCCAAACTGACAGAAGAATTAAGTAGGATGGTTTCAGGCACCTATTTATTTGAAAAGAAAGGAAAACCTTATTCGAGACAGTGGGCTTTTCGTCAGCTGGAGGCTTTTTTATCAGAAAAAGGGCAGGCAGGTTTGTCTGCTCAGAGTTTGAGAGAACAATATATTTTGCGTCAATTGAAAGATAAGCGAAGCCTACATGATATTGCTCGTGACCTAGGGTTGAAAAGTATTACCACATTAGAAAAATATAGATAATGGATATAAAAATTAAAGATTTTGAGGGACCCCTGGATTTGCTACTCCATTTAGTTTCCAAGTACCAGATGGATATTTATGATGTTCCAATTACAGAGGTTATTGAACAATATTTAGCCTATGTTGCGACCTTGCAGGCCATGCGTCTGGAGGTGGCTGGGGAATATATGGTCATGGCTAGTCAGCTTATGCTTATTAAAAGTCGCAAACTTCTACCTAAAGTAGTGGATGATGCTGACTTAGAGGAAGATTTAGAACATGACCTGTTGAGTCAAATCGAGGAGTATCGTAAATTTAAACTTCTTGGTGAGAAAATGGCGGAGCAGCACGAAGAGCGGGCTCTATATTATTCTAAGCCTAAGATTGAATTAGTCTATGAAGATGCTGAGTTGGTGCATGACCGCTCAGCCATTGATTTGTTTTTGGCCTTTTCTGGCTTATTAGCTAAAAAAAGAGAAGAATTTCGTCATAGTCATACTACCATTGTCAAAGATGAATATAAGATTGAAGACATGATGGATGTGGTCCTGGAACGCTGTAAGAGTCAAAAAAAGTTGGCCTTACAGGAGTTATTTACTGAGACCAAGGACATGAACGAGGTCATCACACTCTTTTTAGCAACCTTGGAATTAGTGAAAGTACAGGAGATTCAATTGCTCCAAGAAGAAAATTTTGGAAGTATCTATCTAATTAGGAAGTAAACATGAGTAAGTTATCAGAAATAGAAGCGCTTCTTTTTGTGGCAGGGGAAGACGGCTTGAAAGTTCGGCAGATTGCTGAAATCTTGTCCATTCCTCCTACAGGAGTTAGCCAAAGTTTAGAAAAATTGGCAGCTAAGTACGAAGCTGATGCTGATTGTAGCCTGGCTTTACTTGAAACGTCGAATACTTATAAATTAGTTACCAAACAAGCTTTTGCAGAACTTTTGCGAGCTTATTCTAAATCGCCGATCAATCAGAGTCTGTCACGCGCTGCTTTAGAAACTCTGTCAATTATTGCTTATAAACAACCAATCACTCGAGTAGAGATTGATGATATCCGCGGGGTTAATTCTAGCGGGGCGCTTGCTAAGTTATTAGCATTTGAGCTGGTTCGAGAAGATGGTAAAAAGGAGGTCCTTGGTCGTCCTAACCTTTATGTGACAACAGATTATTTCTTAGATTACATGGGAATCAACCATTTGGACGAATTACCGGTCGTGACAGATACAGAATTGGTAGCAGAAGAAAGCCAATTATTTGGTCAAGCGACCGAATCAGAGTTAGAATAAATAGCTAGACCGTGTATCTTGTGAAAGGATAAAAGATGAGAATTAATAAATATATTGCCCATGCGGGAGTGGCTAGTCGCCGGAAAGCAGAAGAGCTGATTAAGCAAGGTCTTGTGACAATCAATGGCCAGGTGGTTCGTGAACTGGCTACCTTGGTTAAAACAGGTGACAAAGTTGAAGTAGAAGGACAGCCTATCTATAATGAGGAAAAGGTATACTACCTGTTAAATAAGCCTCGTGGAGTCATTTCTAGTGTGACAGATGACAAGGGACGTAAAACGGTGGTAGACTTGTTGCCTCAAGTCAAAGAACGGATTTACCCAGTTGGTCGTCTAGACTGGGATACTTCTGGACTTCTTATCCTGACTAATGATGGCGATTTTACAGATGAGATGATTCATCCACGTAATGAGATCGACAAGGTTTATGTCGCTCGTGTAAAAGGAATCGCCAACAAAGAAAATCTTCGCCCATTGACACGTGGTGTAGAGATTGATGGTAAAAAGACCAAACCGGCAGTTTATGAAATCATAAAAGTCGATCCTGTCAAAAATCGGTCTGTTGTTCAGCTGACCATCCATGAGGGTCGGAATCATCAAGTGAAAAAGATGTTCCAAGCGGTCGGCTTAGAGGTAGATAAGCTGTCTCGGACGCGCTTCGGACATTTGGATCTGACGGGACTTCGGCCGGGTGAATCCAGACGACTTAATAAAAAAGAGATTAGCCAGCTTCATAATTTGGCTATCACAAAGGCTGGAAAATGATTAAAAAGCTTCTAATCGCTCCTGTTCGATTTTACCAACGTTTTATCTCACCTGCTTTTCCACCCTCCTGTCGTTTTCGACCCACCTGCTCTAATTATATGATTGAGGCTATCCAGAAGCATGGTGCCAAAGGTGTCCTGATGGGCTTGGCGCGGATTTTTCGTTGCCATCCTTGGTCTCAGCCGGGAGAAGATCCCGTACCAGACCATTTTAGCCTGAAAAGAAACGATACAAGAAAACAGTCTCACTAGATACGTATAGTTCTTTATCTCTAATCGAAAGGCTCTCTATTCTGACCTTCCTTTAAATAATGGAGAAAAAGGAATAAGAAATAGGTTTGTTTTCATAGAACTTCAAAACATCAATATAGACTATATATTTTTTATTGTTATCAATTTTTATCTCCTAAATCGTATCTTATTGGAGGAAATAAGATGAAAAATAAAATAGATTGTCCTATACTTTTGCTTGCTTTACTGGTATCAGCTGTACTTTTGACCAGTTGCAAGATTATGATGCCTAGCGATTATCGAAGAGCCAAAGAAATAGTTACTAGAGAATGTGAGAAGGTTGGCCTTCATGGAAAAGTCACTATCAATCATTTGGATTGGACCCCTTTAGAAATTCCTACTTATAATGTGAATTATACCTACTCTGAAAAAACCTATGATGGCCAGACGGTGACTTTGGAACAAAATACAAGTTATCATGATGGAGGGTCAAATAGTCCCTCCCTTCCATATTATGAGTATGTGTTTGTAGAACAGAAATCTGTTAAAAAAATAGAGGAAAAAATTGAAAACAAATTAATGAAGCAGTCTATCGGCCTTCCTATTAAATTTTTTAGCATTCAATCCAATGTGTATGGTGATAGTAAAGAGGAAATGCTAAATGCCCTTGTCTCCCAGAACATCAAGGAAGGGAAAAAAGATTTTGCAGGCCACTATCAAATCCCTTTTCAAACCTTGATTGATCAAGAGTTGGTCGAAATGACCATATTTTTAGATGATGTAGCATCCATCAAGGAGCAAGATTTAAAAGACGCAGCTAAAAAGATTGATGTCAAAGACATTCCTGATGGAAACTATAGATTAACATATTACAGTTATAAGAGTGAATCGGATACGTCTCTAAACTATTCCTTTAAAGTCAAAGATGGGAAAGTAATATTTTATGAGGATCAAAGGGAAGAGATTGAAGGAGATGAATAAGAGGGAAGAGTTAAAGCAAAGACACTTCATAATGCAAAAAAACAAGTCACACAGAGAGGCTGGGCATAGGGCACCAGCCTCTCTGTTTTTTATAGACTAAGTTGGGAAACCTTTCTTGAGTAGGAGCTTCGTCTAGATCCTATAGGTAACTTTTTGATGATGGAGAATTTGTTTATTTTTATTATAGTTTTACCAGGCCTATTCTTTGTAATTAAAAAGCTCTCTCAGGCCTATAGTTATTGATCCACTACAGGAATGAGAGAGCTAACATTATTTAGTAAGACTTTTTTGATAGACCGGTATTCCCTGAATGAGTCCTATCTTCTAGACCAAGTTTTGGGTAGGAAGAGCAGGAGCATTGGATAGATTTCCAGGCGTCCAGCAATCATAGCCAAGGACAAGAGAAATTTAGAAAGGGGACTGAAAATAGAAAAGCTCTCAGTTGTTCCAATCATCGGCCCGATGTTATTAAAACAGCTTAGTACTCCACTGACAACGGTCATAAAGTTATTATTATCAAAGCTCACAATAAAAATAAGTGCCGCAATAATCATCATATAGACAACCATGTACTTTAAGACCTTGTGCTGGGTATCTTTATCTAGTACATTTCCGTTGACATGTAAGGTCAATACCCGGTTTGGAGAAAGGGTTGATAGAATCTGATTTTTTGCAATCCTCGCCAAAATCATACAACGAATGACTTTAAATCCTCCGGCGGTAGAACCTGCTGAGCCTCCGATGCACATTAAAAGTAAGATGATAAACTGTGAAAAGAGAGGCCAATCAACAGTGTTTCCAAAACCAAAACCTGTTGTAGTGATGGTGTTGGAGACTTGGAAGAATGACATTTCCAAGCTGTCAGCAATATTCCCATGGAAAATATGGAGGATATTGAAGGTGATGAGGAGAGTAGAAACCCCAACGATTGTCAAGTAACCTTTTAGCTCTTCATCAGCAAAGAAAGCTTTGAATTTTCTGATCAGGAAGAAATAGTAAAGGTTAAAGTTGACCCCAAAAGTCAAGACTCCAAAACTAACAAGATAGGTAATCAGTGGACTGTTATAGTGGGCAATACCGTCATTATAAACGGTGAATCCACCTGTACCAGCTGTTCCCATACCAATAATGAAACTGTCAAATAAAGGCATTCCTGCTAGGAAATAAAGAAAAGTGAAAATAGCAAAAAGGGCCAAGTAGATGATGTAGAGAATCTGGGCAGTGTCTTTAAGTTTGGAGACGACCTTGCCAAAGACAGGACCTGGCACTTCAGCCTTCATGACTTCCAAGTGACCGTTCTTGGCATTATCCATAATAGCTAAGGCAAAGACCAACACTCCCATACCACCAATTAAGTGGGTAAAACTACGCCAGAAAAGTAGAGAGTGGGAGAGGACACCAACATCGTTGAGAATAGTGGCACCAGTTGTGGTAAATCCTGAGCTAACTTCAAAGAAAGCATCAATAATATTTGGAATTTGTCCAGAAAAGACAAAAGGTAGAGCCCCAAAGAAGGACCAAAGAATCCAACAGAGAGCAACAATCAAGACGCCTTCCTTAGCGTAGATGTGAGCGTCTTTGGGTTTAAAGAAAATACCAACTCCACCTAAAATTAGTAAAATACCGATTGTACAGCCTAAAGATAGAAATACTTTAGCTGGCTCCTGATAGATAATAGCGATGACGACTGGCACTAAAAGCAGGCAGGCTTCAATCAGTAACAACTTAGAGAGGAGATAACGAATCATGGATTTATTCATCTGATTACTCCTCTAACAAGTCATAAATTTTGGTGATGTTTTGCAATAAGGTTGTGACAAGAATTTTGTCTCCAGCCTTAATTTGATCGTCACCAGTTGGGAAAATGGCTTTTCCTTGACGAATGATAGCTGCCAAAAGAACTCCTTTTTTCAGTTTCAGCTGAGACAAAGGTCGATTTGTCATCTTATTCTCTTCTTTAATCTGGAATTGCAGAGTTTCAATGCGACCGTTTGCAACATGGTGCAAGGCCTCTAAACTAGAAAATTGTGCATTGTAGCGACCGCGGATAAAGTGCATAATGGTATCTACAGCAATTCCTTTTGGTGTAACAATACTAGCAAAATCTTGACTATCAATGATTTCTAGTAGACTCGTTCGATTGATTTTTGTAATATTTTTTTGAACACCGATGCTGTTTAGGAACATAGACGCAATAATATTTTCTTCATCGACACCTGTAAGAGTAGCAACAGCATCATAATTTGGCGCACTTTCTTCTAAAAGAATATCTTTGGCAGTACCGTCACCATGAACAACGTAAATATCAGGAAATTCCTGACTGAACCATTCAGCTCTTTGACGATTAATTTCTAAGACTTTAAGATCAATTTTACTATCTTTCAGAATGTTTAAAAGATAGTAGGCGATCTTACCTGCCCCGATAATCAGCAGGCTCTTGATAACGCGTGGGCGGATGTAATGGTGGAAAGCCATAATTTCTGAGCGATTTCCGGTCATGAATATCTTATCGTTTGCCTGGATGCTGACATCTCCATCAGGAATAGTCAGTTCATTATTCCGTTCAATAGCACAGATAATGACATTTCCATATTGTTTTCGAAAGTCAGAAATAGTTGTCTGACACAAGGGACTATTTTCCTTTACCTTGAATTCCATCAGAGCAACCCGTCCATTGGCAAAATGCTCAAAAGATAGGGCATTAGGGAAGTCAATAATATTGGCAATGGAGCGTGCAGCCAATTGTTCAGGATTGACAACTAAAGAGAAGCCAAGAATATTTTTTTCCTTAAAGAAAGGATTAGAATACTCAGGATTGCGGACGCGGACAACAGTTTCTTTAGCTCCCATTTTCTTTGCTAAAACTGCGGAAACCATGTTGACTTCGTCTTGTTCAGTCATAGAGATAAAAATATCGCAAGATTCAATATTTGCTTGCTCTAAAACTTTAAAATTGGCTCCATTTCCTAGAATACCCATAATATCGTAACGTTTGGTCAAGTGGTTGAGAACAGCCTCATCCTGCTCGATAAGAACCACATCATGATTCTCAGCAACAAGCGAGCGGCAAAGGGCGCTTCCGACTTTACCACCACCAACAAGAATAATCTTCATCTTATACCTCCGAGATATGTATCTATCATACTCTATTTTGCAAAAAATTTCATCTCTTTGCTTCAATGTAGTGGTTTTGCCTGGAATAAGAGAGGATTTTTTCCAGTTCTTCCTCCATTTGTTCGAGAAATTAAAGCTCTCTTTTTGTATAATTTGAAAAAAATAAAAAAATCGTTCATTTTCAAGCTCTTTAAGTTGACATGTCAAAGGAAAATGATATACTAGAAAAGTGCTATCATTGATTTACCTCAAACCTGTTGTGATGTAAGTTAATGAAGCTTTAACCACGCTGTTTGCTGAGCTTGACTCCGGGCAGTGTGGCTATTTTTTTATACGAATGACGACTAGGAAAAGAGAAAGATGTTAGAAAATCACATTGTACTATTTGAACCTCAAATTCCACAAAATACTGGGAATATAGCTCGGACTTGTGCAGCAACAAATGCTCCCTTACATATTATAAAGCCTATGGGCTTCCCTATTGATGACCGAAAGATGAAGCGGGCTGGTCTAGATTATTGGGATAAGCTGGATATTAGTTATTATGAGAGTCTGGAAGACTTTATGGAAAAAATGGATGGCCAGCTCTACTTGGTTTCAAAGTTTGCTGAAAAGGTCTATTCTGAAGAGGATTTTTCCAAGGAGGGCAAACATTATTTTATGTTTGGTCGTGAGGACAAAGGCCTGCCGGAAGAATTCATGCGTCAGCACCCAGAAAAAGCTCTACGTATTCCAATGAACGATCAGCATGTCAGAAGCCTTAATGTTTCAAATACAGTTTGTATGATTGTTTACGAGGCCCTGCGTCAGCAGAATTTTGCTGGCCTTGAACTGGTACATGAATATGAAGCGGATAAGCTGAAATAATTTGTATTACATCAAACAAGGAACTTGCTATTGCAGGTTCTTTTTGGTATCATAAAAGAGTCTTCAGGGCAGGGTGTAATTCCCGACCGGCGGTAATTTTTGGACTGGAAATGTTTTTTCCTCAATGCCAAATCAAGTCCGCGAGCGCAAGCTGATGTGGTGAAATTCCACAACCGACAGTATAGTCTGGATGGGAGAAGACGAAGGGCATTGGATTTATTTTGCCATTTAATCTTTATTTAAGGGCTGAGCCTTATACTAAATAATCATTAGCTGACAAGCTTTTTTCGGTAGCCTTTCCAGCTTCTCTAATTTTTATAAATTGGAGGAACCTGTGATGACAAATACTCGTAAATTGGCGATTGTAGCAGTTTTATCTGCACTTTCATTTCTACTCATGCTTTATGAGATTCCTTTGATAACCGAGTTTTTAAAGTTGGATTTTTCAATTATTCCGATTTTACTGGCTTTGGTGGTCTTGGATTTCAAAAGCTCAATGGCAGTACTCTTGATTCGCTCGGCCTTAAAGCTAGCTTTGAATAATCATGGTATAGGCACTCTTATCGGTCTCCCCATGAATATATTGGCGGTAACTGTTTTTGTTTCTGCTTTTGCACTCTTATGGAAAAAAAGGAAAAACTTGTCTGACTATGTGAAGGCTTCTCTGGTAGCAACACTTGGTCTAACTGTCACTATGATCGTTTTAAATGTCATTTATGCAATTCCTCTCTTTGCGAGATTTGCTAATTTTGATATTAATAAAACATATGGTATGTCCAAGTATCTGCTGACTATGATTGTCCCTTTTAATCTATTAGAAGGAGTGATCTGGGCTGTTGTCTTTTGGCTAATTTACACACTTTTACAGCCTGTTCTAAAACGCTATGAAAAATAAACAATCTTATCTAACAAAGGGCACTTTTGCCCTTTTACTTTTCGTTATACTCGGTTATATGGTCAAGTTTTATCCTGACCAGCTGACTCATTTTGATAACCCCATTCAGACCTGGTTGCGGGGCGATTTACCTACAGCTTTGACAACTTTTTTTAAACTTGTAACCAGTGTGATTGATCCATTGGGGATTATCATTTGGGTTTCTGCCCTTGTCCTATTTTTCCTGTATAAAAAATGGAAATTAGAAGCTGCTTTACTAGCAGGAAATCTGGTCTTACATGGAATTTTAATCAAGTTGATCAAATTTGTTTACCAAAGAAGCAGGCCTTCTATCACACATCTGGTTGAAGAAGGAGGTTATTCTTTCCCGAGCGGACATTCTATGGCGACAGCCATTGTGCTTGGGACCTTGATTATCATTGTTCAGCAACGGGTTCAGAACCAGCATATTAAGCGCTTGGTACAAGCTTTGCTCTTACTCTATATTTTCACTGTTATGGCCTCCAGAGTCTATCTGGGCGTGCACTATCCGACAGATGTAATCGGAGGAGCCTTGATGGGCTTTGCCATTCTCAATATCGAATTTCCCTTTTATGATAAATTACGCTTTCAATGGCGTTTCAAAGGGAAGCAGAAATAAGTCTAGATTAGAAAGGCCAGCTAAGCTGGCCTTTTTGTCTTGACAAAGAAAATCTCTTTCTTTAAGATAGGAGCAAACAAGATGAGGAGGTCAGAATGTCTCTTTTAGATCAAGAACTCGTTGATGCTGTTTTAGCATTAGTAGATAGTATTCCCTCTGGGCGCGTGGTGACCTATGGTCAGATTGCTCGTTTAATTGGTCGGCCAAAAAATGCCCGTTTGGTGGGGAAGATTATCAGTCAGTCGGAACCTTATGGAAGCAAGCATCCTTGCCATCGGGTAGTCAATGCAGCAGGGCGCCTCGCACCTGGCTGGGAAGACCAGAGACACTTGCTCTGGGCGGAGGGAGTGGACCTGAAGGCTAATGGCTGTGTGGATTTGAAAGTCTATTTGTGGGAGCGGTGATTTCCTTCTTTCCTTGTGAAAGAGGGAATTTTTGTTTCTATACTCTTTTTTGTGGTAGAATGAAAGGTATGAAATCTTACAATTCTTTGAATGATTATTATCGTAAACTTTTTGGAGAAAAGACTTTTAAGGTGCCTATTGATGCAGGCTTTGACTGTCCCAATCGAGATGGTACGGTAGCGCATGGAGGCTGTACGTTCTGTACCGTTTCGGGCTCTGGTGATGCCATTGTGGCACCAGATGCGCCCATTCGCGAGCAGTTTTATAAGGAAATTGATTTTATGCATCGCAAGTGGCCAGATGTTCGCAAGTATCTGGTCTATTTCCAGAACTTCACCAATACTCATGAGAAGCTTGAAGTAATCCGCGAGCGCTATGAGCAAGCCATTAATGAGCCAGGCGTTGTTGGACTTAATATCGGCACTCGGCCGGACTGTTTGCCTGACGAGACTATTGCCTACTTGGCTGATCTGTCTGAGCGTATGCATGTGACTGTAGAGCTGGGGCTTCAGACCACCTATGAGGAGACCTCAGATCTTATCAATCGTGCCCATTCTTATGAGCTTTATGTGGAGACGGTCCAGCGAGTCCGTAAGCTAGCTCCCAAGGCGGAGATTGTTTCACACTTGATCAATGGCCTGCCGGGTGAGACCCATGAGATGATGTTGGAGAATGTCCGACGCTGTGTGACGGATAATGACATCCAGGGAATTAAGCTTCACCTACTCCACTTAATGACCAATACCCGTATGCAGCGGGATTATCACGAAGGGCGGCTGCAGCTGCTCAGTCAGGAGGAATATGTCTCCATTATCTGCGACCAGCTTGAGATTATCCCCGAGCATATCGTCATCCACCGAATCACAGGCGATGCTCCAAGGGATATGTTGATTGGCCCCATGTGGAGCCTCAATAAATGGGAAGTTCTCAATGCAATAGAGGCAGAAATGCGTCGTCGTGGCAGCAAGCAAGGTTGTAAAGCAAAGGAGCAGAAATTCGTATGTTAAGACCCTTACAGATGGCCCATGCCTTTTTGGCTGAAGTCGTGACCAAGGAAGATACTGTTGTGGATGCTACGATGGGCAACGGACATGACACCCTCTTTTTGGCTCAATTGGCCAAGCAAGTCTATGCTTTTGACATTCAGGAGCAGGCATTAGAAAAGACACGCCAGCGCTTAGCAGAAGCTGGTTTAGATAATGTTCAGCTAATCTTGGCTGGGCATGAGACTCTGGACCAATATACAGACCAGTTCAAGGCTGCTATTTTTAATCTTGGCTACCTGCCTTCGGCGGATAAGTCTGTCATTACTCGACCTGATACAACGCTAGAAGCTTTAGAAAAGGTCTGCCAAGGTTTAGTAAAAGAGGGCCGAGCAGCTATCATGATTTACTACGGGCATGAAGGTGGCGAAGTTGAGAAAGATGCCGTGCTAGACTTTGTCAGTCAACTGCCTCAGCAGGACTTCACCGTTGCCCTCTACAAGACCATCAATCAGATTAACAATCCGCCTTTCCTGGTCATGATTGAGAAATTGAGAGAAGTGCTTGGCTAAACGCCTCAAGAAGCGTTTGGTCAAGTGCCTTTTTAATTTGCTGACGATTTTATTTGGAAAATGAGCAAAAAAACAGTAAACCTTCGTGATTTACTGTTTTAAAAATTCAACTTTCTTTCTCTCAGTGTTCCTATAAAATTATAAGAATTTCTTATCAAGTGTTCAAGTTTTATAGGTCTTTTTCAAGCTGGTCTATTGATTTCTCTTTTCCTTTGTTCTTCCACCAATCTCTCAGATCGACTAAGGATTGAGCGGCGGAAGGGATGAGAAGGAGGACATAGATATAGACATACTGGCTCTTGGTTTCCCAGAAGAAGTGGAAGAGACCACCTCCCAAGAGAAAGATGAAGGGATAGAGGTCAAAAGGAGTCAGCTTTTTCTCAGTGACAAAAAATTTATGCAGGATAAAGAAACAGGAGAGCAGATAGATGCTGGCTAGCAGGGTCAAGAGCAGGAAATTGACAATCTGATAACCTTTTCTTTCCTCATAAATGCTGCGCAGAACGGTTGGTTTCATATATTGCTGGCGCTCAATCTGAGGCCCAGTCCAAATAGACTGAAAAGTCGGTTCAGTCCAGGTCGACTTGACCTTCTCGTAGAAGAATTTCAGCGCATATGCAGGATGCTTGCTGAAGTGAATCAAAATATTTTTCAAATCCCGAGTGGCCATTTCTGTAGCCAAATTTTCATTGTACTTGTTGCGCTTGAGAATCTTGGTATTGTAAGCATCATACCAGCCTCCCAAGGTCTGCCGATTAGGATCATCTCGTAGGCCCATAGTAATATAGGCGATTTTTGGGGTGCCGACACCGATCTTCCCGCCAATCAGCTGTTCATAGTAGGCTGTCAAACCCTTGTTTGAAAAGACGATACCAGCTACAATCAGGACGATAGCTAACGGTTTCTTCCAAGACCATTTATAAAAGATGGACAGGAAGCAGCATCCGATCAGCATGATGGCAAAGATGATATAGTTGTTGCGCAGGAGGCAGGCCAGGCTGATGCTAGCAGCTCCCAGCAAGGCATAGAGCAGGTTTCCTTTTTGGTCCAGCTTGATAAAAGCATAGAGACTGAGCAGACAGAAGAAGAGCCCAGGAATGGTGCCGTAGACAAAGAGAACGAAAAAGAGCTGTGGTAGAAAGAGAAATGTCAGCAGAATCGTGTATTTCTGGATTATTTCTCTGGCATTGAGGAGGGCAGTAATCTTGTAAATCAAGAAATGACTGAGTAAAGTCCAGACGACATTCATGCTAAAGGCAAACTGAGTCGTTGGAGAAATAAAAGCATAAACTCGCTCCAGAGTCATCAGTCCTAGCTGATGGGGATTGCGATACATGTAGCTTCCGACGGTTGTCAGTGAGCTGTAATCTCCTCGATTAAAGGCTAGAGCTGCATTGAAAACGTGCTTGGCGTCAGCTCGGATCCGACCATCGTAGGCCGTTATCAGAAAAATCGCTGCTACGATAAAGATGAGGGACAGGCTCCAAAAAAGATGCTTGGTCTGAACCTTTTCTAGCAGAGGACGGATTAAAAAAAGGCTAAGAAGAAAGAGTAGAAGTGTAGGGTAGAAATACCAAGGATTATTGACAAATTGGACTCCTTCAGCAATTCTTAAAGGGATGTATGTGTGGGACAGCAGAATCTGCCCAGACAGGAAAAGCAAGGCAATCGCAGTCATGGTCAGAATCAGGAAATAGCCCAAATTGAAAATGATGTTAAAAAGTTGCCTCATAAGGAGTTGCCTTCTACTTTGATGAAATAGCGACCTTCTCCCAATTCAATCAACTCGACTGGCTGTGGATAAAAGCGGTCCATGACCTCTTTTTGGAGGATATCTTCTTTAGGGCCTTGGGCTATAATTTCACCTTCTTTTAGAAGTAGGACATGGTCTATAGCAGATGTAATTTCCTCTACATGGTGAGTTACATAGAGGATAGTTGGTGCTTGACTCATCTGTGTAATCTTTTTGATCTGATTTAGCAGGCGCTCGCGAGCAAAGAGATCTAGTCCACTGGTTGCTTCATCTAAGATAAGTAGTTCTGGCTCTTCCATGAGACTGCGGGCAATCAACAAGAGCTGCTTTTCACCTTGAGACAGACTGATGTAGCTCCGGCCAATTAAGTCTTGCCCGCCAATAGAGGTCAGCATTTCTCTAGCCTGGTTTAGTTCTGTTTGCCCATAGGCAGCATAGAGAATGCTACTTTTATACTTGCCTGTCAGGACGATTTCTTCGGCGGTGAGATGACTAGGTAGGCGCTCCGCAATGAAGGAACCAACTACTCCAATCTTAGTTCGCAACTGAGGGATATCACCAGCACCAAATTCCGTCCCTAGGACTGTCACCTTTCCTTGGGTCTTCCAATGCTCAGCCATGAGTAGTCGTAAGAGGGTTGACTTTCCTGATCCGTTAAGACCGAGTATGGCCCAATGCTCTCCCTTATTCACCTGCCAGTTGAGATTTTTTAAGATAGTTTGGCCTTGTTTTGCCAAGCTTACATTTTCCAGCTTGATAATCTTTTCCATTTTTATTCTTTCTTTCATTAAATCCCCTCTATTATAACAAAATTTATGGTAAAATAGCTGATAGGAGGAAAAGAATGTTTTATAAGAGTAAGTTATTTTTTTGGACAGTGGAAGTTTTACTAGCAACGCTTGTCTTTTTCCTGTGGAGAATGATGGGGGACTTGATTACTCCAGTGATCAGTGTTGTAAATACCATCTTAATCCCTTTTTTAATAGCAGGTTTTTTATATTATATTGCCAACCCTTTAGTGGTCTTTTTGGAAAAATACCTGAAATTAAACCGTGTCTTAGGTGTCCTGCTGACATTGACGATTTTATTTGGGTCTATTGTTTTAGCAGTTATCTACCTCCTACCTATCTTAGTCACTCAGCTGACTAGCTTGATTAATTCGAGCCAAAATCTTTATAGCTATGTCTATAGCTGGGTCAATGACTTAGCTCAAAATCCTGTATTCAAAAATCTCAATATCCAATCTACCCTGCAACAACTGAATCTATCTTATATTGATATTCTGCGAAATATTCTAAACGGGGTAACTAACAGCCTGGGCAGTGTGGTATCAGCTGTAATCAATACCATCTTTATCATCATTATGACTCCAATTTTCCTTGTCTATTTCTTACTGGATGGTCATAAGCTCCTGCCAATGCTGGAACGCAGTATTCTAAAGCGAGACAAGCTCAACATTTCTTCCTTGCTGAAGAATCTAAATGCAACAGTTTCACGATATATCAGCGGAATTTCTATTGATGCAGTGATTATTGGTTGCCTGGCCTACATTGGTTATAGCACTATCGGCATTAAATATGCTTTAGTATTTGCTATCTTCTCTAGCTTGGCTAACTTGATTCCTTATGTTGGACCAAGTATTGGTTTGATCCCGATGATCATCAGTCATGCCTTTACAGATCCAAAGAGAATGTTGATAGCAGTTATTTATATGCTGATTGTTCAGCAGATCGATGGGAATATCCTCTACCCTCGGATTGTAGGAGGGGTTATGAAAGTCCATCCGATTACTATCATGGTTCTCTTGCTCTTGTCTAGTAACATCTATGGTATTATCGGAATGATTGTAGCTATTCCGACCTATTCCATCATCAAAGAAATTGTAAAATTCCTAGCTAACCTTTATGACAATCATAAAGAAGCTCAGGAGATTAAGAAGAATGAAGAATTTGGAATTATAAAAAAATAGGAGAAAGGAATCTTTCTCCTATTTTTTATTTGAATTTTTATAACACGAAACAGTATATTTATGCTAAAATGGTAGTAATAGGATAAAGGAGGTATGGTCATGGTAACACGTCGTAAATTTTCCCCACAAGAAATAAGGAAAAATTCTTCTTACTTTTCCCCTCTGAAGACTATCGTGGAAACAGCCTTTTATGAGAACCAGGTTCAGTCTATCAAAACGGTAGAAGAAGCCTACCAGTTAGCTTCAGCAGCAGCTGGAACAGTGGTCTTAGATATGCCTGTGATTCATACAAAGGAGTTGGGTCTTCCTTCTTATGCACGGGTTTTACTGACGAATTCCGGAGCGGTCGTTGGACGAACGGCAAAGGCTAGAAGGATTTATGGTAGAGATAGTCAAGAAGATGAAACTTTACTTTTTCTAGTTCGTAGTGCTATTTACCAAGCTCATCATAGAGATTTTTACAAAGCGGATGCTGTTGTTGGGCTGGATGAAGACTTTATGGTCTGTGCCCACCTCATGGTTCCTAAAGAAGAAATAAACAATCTCTATTCATGGCTACTAAATTTCCAAATTTTAGATGAAGAATTTAAGAACCGTCTGAGAATTTCAAAAAAATATGAGGAAAATGATATCTTTGTCTTTTTTGATCCCAAGTGGAAGCATCCAGAATATCCAGATGGTCTTGTTTACTTTGATACTAATCACAACTGTGCAGTTATTTTAGGTTTAAATTATTTTGGAGAATTGAAAAAAGCCACTCTGACTTTGGCCTGGGCAACTGCTGCTAGAAATGGCTACGTAGCTTGTCACGGTGGTCTGAAAATTTTTAAGCAAAATAATGATAAAAAAGATTTTGTTGCTTCATTTTTTGGTCTATCTGGTTCTGGAAAATCCACTCTTACGCACGCCAAACATGGTCAAAAATATGACATCAAGGTTCTCCATGATGATGCCTTTATTATCTCTATCAAGGACGGATCTTCAATTGCCTTAGAGCCATCTTATTTTGATAAGACGAGTGACTATCCAACTGGACATAGGGAACAAGATTTCTTTATCACTGTGCAAAACTGCGGAGTGACCCTAGACGAAAATGGGAGAAAGGTGTTAGTTACTGAAGATATCCGTAATGGAAATGGTCGAACGGTCAAGTCTCGCTTTTCGACTCCAAATCGAGTGGATCGAATTGACGAAGCTATCAATGCTATTTTCTGGATTATGAAAGATGACTCTCTACCACCTCTAGTCAGAATTCACGATCCTTTGATGGCCTCCACGATGGGTTGTACCTTGATGACCAAACGCTCCAATGCAGAAAATGTTCTAGGTTTACATGATGAGTTGGTGATTGAACCTTATGCAAATCCTTTTCGTGTCTATCCTTTGGTAGAAGACTACCGAAAATTCTGTCGCTTATTTGAGTCGGGAGTATCCTGTTATATTATCAATACTGGGTCTTACATGGGGAAGGCTGTCTCAAAGGAAGTATCTTTAGATGTCATTGAGCAGGTAGTGGATGGGACAGCAGATTTCAAACCCTTTGGTCCTATAGTAGGCTTTGATTATCTTGAATATGAGGGATATCCCCTTCCTAATTTTGATAATGCTTACAAGAAATTGATTCGAGAAAGAATGCAGATTCGGCTAAACTTCTTGCTGGCCTTTAACCAAAAGTATCCTCAGACTGCCCTACCAGTTGGAGCTATTTCAAGACTGGAAAAGGTTTTACAAGATCTAGAATCCTAATCAGAACACAAGCTTCCATAAAATACGTGTGCACGAAACTCAAAAATATGTTATAATCAGGGTTGATTATACTTTTTAGGAGAGGAAACTCATGGAAGACCCCAGCAGTCAGACCCTTTTGTTACAGTTTTTATTATTAGTCGTTTTAACCTTTTTAAATGCTTTCTTTTCCGCGGCAGAGATGGCCATGGTGTCACTCAATCGGGCGCGTGTTGAGCAAAAAGCAGAGGAAGGTGATATAAAGTACATTCGCCTCTTACAGGTTTTAGAAAATCCCAATAACTTTTTATCTACTATTCAGGTAGGTATTACCCTCATCAATATCTTATCAGGGGCTAGCTTTGCTGATACTCTCGGTCGTGTATTTTCAAGTTTGATGGGCAATTCTAAAACAGCACATGCCATAGCCTCTTTTCTAGCTTTGGCCCTTTTGACCTATGTTTCTATTGTATTTGGTGAGCTTTATCCTAAGCGGATCGCACTCAATCTGAAGGATGATTTGGCTGTTCGAGCAGCTCCTTTTATCATCTTTTTGGGCAAGCTCGTCAGTCCCTTTGTCTGGCTTTTGTCGGCCTCAACTAATCTGTTAAGTCGCATTACGCCGATGAAGTTTGATGATGCAGATGAAAAGATGACCCGAGATGAGATTGAGTATATGCTGACCAAGAGTGAGGAGACCTTGGATGCGGATGAGATTGAGATGCTACAGGGGATTTTCTCGCTGGATGAGCTAATGGCGCGTGAACTAATGGTGCCCCGGACGGATGCCTTTATGGTCGATATTCAGGACGATACCAAAGAAATCATCGAAAGCATTCTCAAGCAGAGTTTCTCGCGGATTCCTGTCTATGATGGGGATAAGGACAATGTTATTGGTCTGATTCATACCAAGCGACTTCTCAATGAAGGCTTTGTCAATGGTTTTGACAATATCGTTCTGCGCAAGATCCTGCAGGAGCCACTCTTTGTACCGGAGACTATGTTTGTCGATGATTTGCTCAAGGAGTTGCGTAACACGCAAAATCAAATGGCAATTCTCTTAGATGAATATGGCGGTATGGCTGGTCTGGTCACGCTTGAGGACCTCTTGGAGGAGATTGTTGGTGAGATCGATGATGAGACTGACAAGGCTGAGATCGAAGTTCATGAAATTGGTGAGAATACCTACATTGTCATAGGAACTATGACCCTCAATGACTTTAATGAATACTTTGAAGTTGAAATCGAAAGTGATGACGTGGATACGATTGCGGGATACTACTTGACTGGTGTAGGAACTATTCCAGATCCAAAAGAACGCATCAGCTTTGAGGTGGAGAGTCAGAATAAGAAACTGGTTTTAACCAATGACAAGGTTAAAAATGGCCGTGTCACCAAGGTTAAAGTAGAAGTTTCTGAACAAGTAGAAGCAGATGAAGAAGTTACTAAATAGTTGCTTATGTGTAAATGAGACAGACTTTCGATAAAGAAGGTCTGTTTTTGATTGTCAAAATAGAATAACAAACAAGTACACTTTCGCAAACATCCTCAAGTTTTTGTTTAGTCAACTTTTATGATACACTGCACATAGAAAGACTTGATATTTTATATGATGAAACGAGTAAAAACAATTTTCTTATCTCTGCTTTGCCTTTTTGTACTTGCAATCGGAGCTAAGTTTTTCACGGATAGAATGAAAGTAGACAATCTCTACCGGCACGGTTTTCAGCTTTATGAAGAACAAATCGCAACCGACCTAAAAGAGCATTACAGCGGTATCTGTAAAATCGAATTTTCACCGATTTTTATTAGTGGAGGAAAAGGAGAAAGTTTTTTACAAGGCCGTGTAGTTCCAGTAGTTTATGATACTTATGGAAATAAAATCTATCTCAGAAATGATGGTTTTGTTGATAAGGTTCTTGTGGATTATAGTATGGTATTTGGAACTGATTTGGAATTCAATATTAATGATGGATCGGAAATTATTAATTTGAGAGATGATAAAAGAAGACACAATAGTGTCATTAGTGGACAACCTCTACCTGAAAAATTGAAATGGGTAGACCACGAGACAACAGATGAAGCAATGTATGCTTTTTCTCGTGAAGGGTATCTAAAAGGTGTTGAAAAAAGTAGTCAAGGTAGCCCTAAGGCTGAGATTGTTTATAATCTAGAAATTCAACGAATTGATGAAAGAGAGTTGGATAAATGGAAGTAACACATAGGGATATTCAAACATTTAAGCTTTTTTCAAGAAATCTATAAGTCTTCCTTAAGCTTTGCTGGTTATACTATATTCATCTTAAAAGAAAAGAGGACAGTCCAATGACAATAAATAATCATAGCTCCCCAACCTTTTCACTTTTCCCCACTCAAGAAACATAAGTAGTAAAAAGCAAAAGCAAAAGTAGCAAATAAAACATTTTAAAAAAATTTTTTCATCTAAATCTCCTAAATTAAATAAATCTGAAAGAGCTGGAAGTTTACAACTTCCAGCTCTTTTTCTTAGTTGTGCCTTTTGGCAAAATCAACAAAGCGAAATTTATCGAGTTTGTGTCTGCTGTCTGTGAACTGAAATTGCTTCCCGTTCGCTAAATAAACCTGAGATTTGACGGAAACGACATGGTTTTCTCTCTCAATATCGAGCAAAATTTTATCTCGACTGGTCGCATGATCAATGGTGATTTCCTTTTTAGCATAGTCGATGCTAAGTCCAAGATCATTTTCAATGAAATGATAGATAGAATGCTCTGCAATTTCTCTCGTCATCGTAGGAACAAGCTCTTTATCCAAATAATCAATATCAAGGACAGAAGCAACTTGATCAACAACTCTTTGTCGAACAATTCGCCAAACCAAGCGATATTCCGGAAAACCAGTTAGCTTAGCAAGTTTTTTATCTACGGTTATCTTTTCTAGGCTGATGACATTGGTTTTAGATTCTAGTTTATTTTGTAGGACGAGTTCCTGGTAGCTAGTCAGATTGGAGATTGGAAAATTGATGTGTTCCTGTTTGACGATTTTGGATCCTTGTCCCTTAAATTTTTGGATTAATCCTTCTTTTTGAAGTTGCTCCAGAGCTTTTCGGACAGTATCACGGCTGACTTTATAAATCTGAGTTAATTCATTCTCACTTGGCAAAAATTCACCAACGGGGTATTTCTCGCTCAAAATATCTTGCTCAATTAGTTTGAATAATTGTTGGTATTTTTTCATGATCGACCTACTTGTTTTGTTTTTATCATACAACTACTGAAATTTTAGCAAAAAATAAGGGAAAAATCAACGGACATCTTGTATACAACTTTGGTATCGTTTACAATTGGTGTTAGAAAGCAGTTAGGAAACTAACAAATAAATATAAGGAGAGTGCTGGTTTTCCAGCCAATAATCAAATGGGCAAATTTGAAAAAGAGGCGAAAGTCTTATTGGACGCCATTGGTGGTAAGGAAAATGTGTCTGCAGTAACCCACTGTGCCACTCGGATGCGTTTTGTACTTATTGATGAGAAAAAAGCTGATGTAAAAGCTATTGAAGAAATTGGAGCTGTCAAAGGGACCTTTACGAATGCAGGGCAATTCCAGGTTATTATTGGAAATGATGTGCCAATATTCTATAATGATTTTACAGCTGTCTCTGGAATTGAAGGTGTTTCAAAAGAAGCAGCTAAGGCTGCTGCTAAGATCAATCAAAATGCGGTTCAGCGCGTTATGACCATGCTAGCTGAGATTTTTACGCCAATTATTCCAGCGATTATCGTTGGTGGTTTGATTCTTGGCTTCCGTAATATCCTAGAAGGTGTGCAAATTCAAGCTTTTGGTCAAAAGGTCGTTGATGGTGTACTTCAGTTTACTAAAGATGGAGAGCCGATTTATAAAACGATTGTGGATGTATCAAAGTTTTGGGCTGGAGTAAACCACTTCCTTTGGTTGCCAGGTGAGGCGATTTTCCAATTCCTACCAGTCGGAATTGTTTGGTCCGTGAGTCGTAAGATGGGGACTAGCCAGATTCTTGGGATTGTTTTGGGGATCTGTCTGGTGTCTCCTCAGCTCTTGAATGCTTATTTAGTAGCAGGAACACCACAATCAGAAATTGCTAAAAATTGGGTTTGGGATTTTGGATTCTTTACGGTGCAACGGATAGGCTACCAAGCTCAGGTTATTCCAGCTTTATTAGCAGGGCTTTCCTTGTCTTATTTGGAAATCTTTTGGAGAAAACGGATTCCAGAAGTTGTTTCCATGATTTTCGTACCTTTCCTGTCTCTCTTGCCAGCGATTATCTTGGCTCACACAGTTTTGGGGCCAATTGGTTGGACTTTAGGTCAATGGTTATCTACGATTGTTCTTGCAGGTCTAACTGGTCCTGTTAAATGGCTCTTTGGAGCTGTCTTTGGAGCTCTCTATGCACCTTTTGTTATTACAGGTTTGCATCATATGACCAATGCGATTGACTCGCAGTTAGTGGCAGATGCAGGTGGTACTGGACTTTGGCCAATGATTGCTCTGTCAAATATTGCACAAGGATCTGCTGTTTTTGCTTACTATTGGATGAATCGTCATAATGAAAAGGAAGCGCAGATTGCTCTTCCAGCTACGATTTCTGCTTATCTTGGGGTAACTGAGCCAGCTCTATTTGGGGTAAACGTAAAATATATCTATCCTTTTGTAGCAGGAATGATGGGTTCCTCCATTGCAGGTCTTTTGTCTGTAAGCTTTAATGTGAAGGCAAATGCTATCGGAGTCGGTGGACTTCCAGGTATCTTGTCAATCCAACCTAAATATATGTTAGCCTTTGCTGCGATTATGCTAGTTGCAATCGCTGTTCCATTTGTACTGACCATGCTCTTCCGTCGCTTGGGTCTCTTTACCAAAGTAGAAGATGAAGCAGTCAAAACACCACAGGCTGAAGCCCTGACAGAAGCAAAAAAATCTGCGCCTTTAGCTGACTTGGTTGAAATTGCAAGTCCCTTATCTGGCCAAGTGAAAGAACTTAGTCAAGCAACAGATCCGGTCTTTGCTCAAGGAGTTATGGGACAAGGTGTCCTGATTGAACCGATCCAAGGAGACTTGCTTGCTCCAGTAGACGGCGTTGTATCGGTTCTATTTCCAACCAAGCACGCTGTAGGTATCGTGTCTGATCAAGGTGTAGAAATGCTTATGCACATTGGTATGGATACGGTGAATCTTGAAGGCAAAGGTTTTACAGCTCATGTTAGCCAAGGAGACCGAGTAAAAGTTGGCGATAAATTAATCAGTTTTGATATTGATGTGATTAAAGATGCTGGTTATGTGACAGAAACTCCGGTCATCATTACCAATCAGGATCAATACCAAGCGGATGCATTGGGCAGTTTGCCTCGCCAGATAGCTGTTGGAGACGCCCTGATGACAGCAACAAAAATTTAAGAATTACATGATGGAAGTTGGGCTTCTCTTGTGAGACGGGGCTTCCAGAATCTTGAGGGTGGGATGAGAAATTCTATTCATTTCAAGGAATGAAATATTCGTCCCACCTCTTTTATATTCAAAAGAAGGAAAAACATGGCATTAGATAAAACAAAGGTAGTCTACCAAATTTATCCAAAATCTTTTAAAGACACGACAGGGAACGGAGTGGGAGATTTTCGTGGGATTATTGAGAAACTTCCTTACCTAAAGGAGCTGGGAGTGGACATGATCTGGCTCAATCCTTTCTATCCGAGTCCACAGCGGGATAATGGGTATGATATTTCTGATTACACTGCGGTCGACCCTATCTTTGGAGATATGGCAGATTTTGAAGAGATGGTCAAGGTTGGCCAACAGTATGGTATTGACTTCATGCTGGACATGGTTCTTAACCACTGTTCAATTGAGCATGAGTGGTTCCAAAAGGCTCTGGCGGGGGATTCCTACTATCAGGACTTCTTTATCCTGCGGGATGAGCCGACGGACTGGCTGTCCAAGTTTGGTGGCAGTGCCTGGGCGCCATTTGGCGATACGGGCAAATACTATCTGCACCTTTTTGATATCACCCAAGCGGATCTCAATTGGCGCAATCCCAATGTTCGTCAAGAGCTTTTCAAGGTAGTGAATTTCTGGCGGGACAAGGGCGTTAAAGGCTTCCGCTTTGATGTGATCAACTTGATTGGTAAGGACGAGGTATTGGAGGACTGCCCAGAAAATGACGGCAAGCCAGCATACACGGATAAGCCAATCGTCCATGACTATCTGCACATGATGAATGAAGCAACCTTCGGGAAAGACGATTCCTTTATGACGGTTGGTGAGATGAGCGCAACGACGATTGAAAATTGCATCCTTTACACTGCACCAGACCGGCAAGAACTGTCTATGGCTTTTAATTTCCATCATCTCAAGGTGGACTATGAGGCTGGACAGAAATGGACTCTTAAGGCTTTTGACTTTGAAGAGCTCAAACGCCTCTTCCATACTTGGGGCAAGGAAATGAGTGATCATGATGGCTGGTCGGCTCTCTTTTGGAACAACCATGATCAGCCGCGAGCTCTCAACCGCTTTGTCGATGTAGAGAATTTCCGAAATGAAGGGGCAACCATGTTGGCAACCAGTATTCATCTGTCTCGCGGGACGCCTTATATCTACATGGGTGAGGAGATTGGCATGGTGGACCCTGACTATGACTCTATGGAAGACTATGTGGATGTCGAGTCTCTCAATGCTTACCAGAGTTTGCTTACTGAAGGGCAATCGCCAGAAGCAGCCTTCAGGATTATCAAGGCTAAATCTCGTGATAATTCTCGGACGCCTATGCAGTGGGATGATTTAGCCAATGCAGGTTTTACAACTGGCACTCCATGGCTAAAGGCTGGCAAAACCTATCCTCTTATCAATGTGGAAAACGAAATCAAGGGACCGATCTTTAGCTTTTATCAGAAATTGATTGCCCTGCGTAAGGAACTGCCAATCATTGCAGAAGGAAGCTATCAGCCAGCCTATGAGGACAGTCCCCAGGTCTATGCCTTTGAGCGGGAGCGGCAAGGACAAAAACTATTAGTCCTGAACAACTTTTATAAGGATCCAATTACAGTGGATATCTTACCGGATTATCAAAATGGTCAGGTCCTTCTATCCAACTATGGTAGAGCTCAGAGTGATCATATTCTGACCTTGCAACCTTATGAAACGCTAGCTATTCTTGTTAATTAAAAATACTATTTTGCAGTGAGGAAAGCTGATTTTTAGATATCGGTTTTCTTCACTGTTTTTATATATAGACTGATTTATCAAAATATATAACAGAAATGGAAGTATGCATGAGTTTAAGAAAGCGTTTGCGAAAATATTATTTTTTCTATATAATATAAACAGTATAGTAATTAAGTTTCATTAGGAAAAGGAGAACTTTATGAAGAAACAAGCTTATCAAAAGCGTCTTTTTTATTCAGCAGCAGTATTAAGTGCTTTTCTGCCTTTGCTTTCCTTGGCTGTTCCAGTCGGAGCTGAAGAGACGGAAAATTCTTCGAGTTCAGCTCCAGTAACTGTTGCAGAAAGTTCAGCAGTCAGTGAGTCAACAGCTAGTAGTTCTGCAGAAAATACAAATTCTTCAGGAGATTCAAGAGCTACGTCTGCTGAAGAAGCAGATAAAAAAGAAGAGACAGTTGCTGCACAAGCCGTATCAAGCACTGCAGAGACTGTTGCCAATCTAGGAACGATTCAAGGTGAATCGCAAGTATCTCCTTATCAGGATAAAGATGTCCGAGTTTCAAATGTTGTTGTTACAAAGACAGATCGCTATGGATTTTATGTTCAAGATGTGACGCCTGATGGCAATAGCAAGACTTCAGATGCGATTTATGTTGTTTCCAAAGAGCAAGTCGACGTTGGAGATAAATTAACTCTTGAAGGCCGAGTAAAAGAAGGCTACATGGAAGAGCTTAGCATTCGCCAAGGACAAACTTTTAACAAGCCAAGTGGCAGTTTGACCGTCACGATGCTGGAGGCTTCAACAGTTACTAAGGATGGTAAGGCTGACCTACCGACTCCTGTTGATATTGTAGATAAGATGCCTCAGGATACAGTAGATAATGATGTGAATAACTATCAGCCGGAAAATGAAGCTTTGGACTATTGGGAAAGTTTAGAAGGCATGTTAACGACAGTTAAAAAACCACATGTCTTAGGGCCACAGTATCGAGGAGATATTTATGTTTTACCTGAAGGTTACCAGGCTCTTCCCTTAAATAATATCGGTGGTGTCAATCTGCGTCCGAATGCCCAAAATACAGCGACCATCCCTGTCTACGTTGGAAATAAATTCATTGCCAAGGCCAAGGACTATTTCAATGGTGATGTGGTTGGAGTGGTTACCTATCGTGGCAAAATTTATAAACTAGATCCAACACAATTACCTGATTTGGTAGACGGTGGTCTTCAAAGACAGATTTCTCCTCTCTATCCTAGCGAAGATAAGTTAACGATTGCTTCTTACAATATTGAAAATTTCTCTGCCAATACACAAAAAGGTGAAACACCTGACGAAAAGGTGACCAAAATCGCTAATTCCTTTATCAATGAAATTCACAGTCCAGATATCATCACGCTCATCGAGGTTCAAGATGATAACGGTAGCGTCAATGATGGAACGACCAGCGGTGTTAAAAGTGGTGAAAAACTAGCAGCTCGAATCAAGGAGTTGGGAGGTAAAAACTACAAATATACTGAAGTTGCACCTCTTGATGGCCAAGATGGTGGTAAACCTGGATCTAATATCCGTGTAGCCTTTCTTTATAACCCAGATCGTGTAAAACTAGTTGAAAAAGAAGCCGGTAAGAGTGATGAAGCAGCTAGCTTCTCAGGTGGCCATTTAGTTAAAAATCCAGCCCGGATCGATCCAACGAATCCTGCTTTTACTAAGGTTCGTAAATCTTTAGCAGCTGAATTTGAATTTAAGGGACAACATGTTGTCGTTATTGCCAACCACTTGAAATCCAAGCTAGGTGATGATGCTGTATATGGCTCAAACCAGCCGGCTGTTCAACATACCCAAGCTGCTCGGATCGAAGAGGCTAAAATCTTAAATAATTTTGTTCAAGAAGGGTTAAGACAAAATCCAAATCTTAAGTTTGTTCTGACTGGGGATTTCAATGACTTTGAGTTCTCTGAAACCGCTAAAGCTATTGCAGGAAATGAACTCATTAACCTCATGCAGGAACATGATGCGGCTGACCGCTATTCTTACTTCTACCGCGGAAGCAACCAAAGCTTAGATAATATTTTCATCTCTAAGAACCTAGCTGGTAAAGCGATTTTTGCTCCTGTCCATATCAATGCTTCTTTCATGGAAGAACATGGCAGAGCTTCGGACCATGATCCAGTAGTGGTACAGTTAGACTTCTCAAATCAGACTAATCAGCCAGATACATCTTCATCATCTAGCTCGTCCAATCAGGGATCGAATCATACTATCCCAAGCACTAGTAACAACCAAACAGATTCATCTAGTCGAGATAAGGGAGAAAGTTCAAGTCAAGCTTCTTCAGCTGAGACAAGTCAATCCAAGCAGGTTGGTCAAGAAGCAACAAATCAGAAAGATAAAACAACAACAGATAAGCATTCAGGCGGAAATAAAAAGAATTTGCCAGCTACAGGTGAACAAAGAGGCCATTGGGTAGCCTTTGGTTTCTTAGTCTTAATCTTTGCTTATCCATTATCTAGAAAATCAAAAAAGTCATCTAACCTAGAGTAAGCTCTAAACATCTTCGGCACTCATTCTTAGCTGAATAAGTATTTTAGACTGAATACAAAGTGACAAGTAGTAGTTCATCATATCAACTATGTCAGCCTCTTGAGCCTAAGTATCAGCTATTTAGGATAGACTCGCTATATCTTCTTATGGTAATCAGTGGATCAATAAAATAATCCAGTTTGCCATAAGCTTGATATAGCTTTTTATTTTGATTTTTTTGAAGATAGGTGCCTAGCAAAAGATCTCTTTGTGAAAGCAATTTAGAAAATGCTTGAAAATCCAAGGAAATTATTTTATAATGAAGTGATAGTTTTGTTATAAAACGATCCTGTTGTTGTATTTTTTTTGGAAAAGGAGATGATAAAATGAATAAAAAAATCTTGATGATGATTTTTCTTCCCCTAACTCTACTATTCAGTTTATTTGTTACTCAAGGAAATAAGGTCTTTGCTACAGAACATGGAGATGTCATTACTCGGATGTATCTGACAGATAGCAAAGGAAACGAGCTCACTTCTTCTGATGTTGATCAGTGGCAAGAATTTCGTATTAATGTGGAGTTTAAATTACACAATAATGAAATAAAGGCAGGAGACACAACGGATGTTCAACTGCCGGATGTTGTTACTTTAGCAAGTACTGGTAGCTTTGACATAAAAGACCAAGATGGAAATGTTGTTGCCAAGGCAGTTGTAAATCAGCAAACAAAAGTAGTAACGATTACATATGAACCTTATGTTGAAACACATTCGGATGTAAAAGGAACCTTTTATTTTTATGTCCGTGCGGATCATAATGTGATTAAGAAAGCAAAAGAAGTACCAATTGATATCACAGTTGGAGGGAAACTTTTCCCAGCAGGTAAGATTAACTTCACTGGAATTGGTCAAGCTAAAAAAGAAGACTTAAACAAAGTTGGTTGGCAGGATGTAGCTGAGCCAACAATTGGACGCTATTCGATTTCAGTCAACAGAAGCGGAAAAGCTATGTCTGGTGTAAAAATAGCAGACGTTTTAAAAATCCCAGGTGCTACTTATAAACAAGATACTTTCCGAGTTTATAAGGGAGTTTGGGCCTTCCGAGATGGCGATTGGGTTTTAGATAACGCTGTAGACATTACAGGCCAAATTACTGTAAACTTTACTGATGATAATTTTTCTGTTCAATTACCAGATCTTTCGGCTAATGAAGGAATTCGGATTAATTACTCGGTTCAACTACCATATGCACCTTCAGATGGCGAAAACTTTTTAAATGCAGCTACTTTGACAACAACAAACGGAGTTGAAGACAGCCGCAATTCAACTTATACTTATTACCTAGGTCATGGCGAGGCAGAAGGATACACTTATAAAATTCAAATTAAAAAAGTATCAGATGATGGTTCAGCTTTGCCAGGTGCTAAATTTGATATTATTCGTGATCGTTCTGGTCAAGTAGTTGCTCAAGTAGTGACAAACGATCAAGGTATTGCAGAAGTCAGCAATCTCTTGAAAGATGATTATACAATTAGAGAGACAGAAGCCCCTGCTGGATATGAGTTGGCGGACGATGTTAAAGTAAGTCCGGATGACTTTGATAGCACTCTTAAAATAGCTTCAAAAACAATTGTTGATAGAAAACAATCTTCTGCATCTGCTCAGCTGATGGTTCAAAAAGTCATGATTGGTCGTGATCTAAATGGCGGCGAGTTCTTCTTCACCTTGTACGATAAGAATGGAGCTGAGATTGAGACTGTTAATAATGCGGCTGATGGCTCCATTAAATTCTCACCTTTAACTTTTACAAAAGCTGGAACTTATACTTACACAATCAGAGAAAAATCTGGCAATATCAGTGGGGTCGTATATGACTCATCTGTAATAACTGCTAAAATTAAAGTAAAAGCGGATAATCAAGGCAAGTTGGTGGCAAAAGTTAGCTATGACGATAACAAAAAACAGTTTACCAATACTTATGTCCCAGGTTCAACAACAGCTCAATTAAAAGTTAAGAAATTCTTAACAGGTCGTGACTTGAAAGATGGCGAGTTCTCATTTGAACTAAGAGATGCCAAGGGTAAGGTAGTTGAAACAGTTAAAAATAAGGCAGATGGAAGTGTAGATTTCAAGACTCTTGCCTTTACTAAAACTGGAACATACACGTATACAATTCGCGAAGTGAAGGGTGATGCAGAAGGCATTACTTATGACAATAGCGAAATTAAAGTAACGATTACTGTAACGAATGAGAATGGCAATCTTCTCTCAACAGTTTCTTATGAGGGAGGAAAAGATAGCTTTACCAACAGTTACCAACCACCGAAAAATCCTAAATCAAAAACTCCATCAAGCAAGGACAGCAAGAAAGAACTTCCAAATACAGGTTCGTCAGACAGCAAATTTATCTTTGTAGTAGGACTTGCAACGATTGTTCTCCTTGGTTTGGTTTGGAAGAAAAAACATAGTTAAGAAGAAAACATAAAGAGGGGCACCCCTCTTTTTTCTTGGAATAAAGAGGGAGAGAAGGTGGTTTGATTTTTATAATAGAAAATTTTAGCCTAGAACTTGAAAAGATTAGTTTCTTGAGTCGGAAATGAGAATAAAAGTTGAGGCTCATCTGTTGTAAGACAATGAAAATGAAACTGAAAAACAGTTTGTTTTCTAAAAAATAGGCAAATGAAGTCATTTTTAACATTAATCGTGTTATAATAAAAATAGTTATAAAACGTTTTCAGAGTGAAGAGGTTGTGTTATGGTTGAAGAGAAAAATGAAGAAACTGTTGATTATGGAAAGGTAACTGGCATGGTTCACTCTACCGAGAGTTTCGGTGCTGTAGATGGACCTGGTATCCGTTTTATTGTCTTTTTGCAGGGATGCCATATGCGCTGTCAGTATTGCCATAATCCAGACACATGGGAGATGGAAACCAACAAATCTCAGCTGCGGACCGTGGATGATGTCTTGCAAGAAGCTCTCCGTTATAAGGGCTTCTGGGGTAACAAAGGTGGCATCACTGTCAGTGGTGGAGAGGCTTTGTTGCAGATTGATTTTCTGATTGCCTTCTTTACCAAGGCTAAGGAGCTGGGTATCCACTGTACCTTGGATACATGTGCCCTTCCCTTCAGAAATACACCACGCTATCTGAAAAAATTTGACAAACTTATGGCGGTCACCGACCTTGTCCTTCTGGATATCAAAGAAATTAATGAAGAGCAACACCGTATTGTGACGACTCAGACTAATAAAAATATCTTGGCTTGTGCTAAATATTTGTCTGATATTGGAAAACCAGTCTGGATCCGTCATGTCTTGGTGCCGGGATTGACCGACCGTGATGATGACCTGATTGAGCTGGGTAAGTTTGTTAAGACACTGAAGAATGTTGATAAGTTTGAAATTCTACCTTACCATACCATGGGAGAATTCAAATGGAGGGAGTTGGGCATTCCTTACAAGCTGGAAGGGGTTAAGCCTCCGACAGCTGATCGGGTCAAGAATGCTAAGGAACTCATGCAGACAGAGTCCTATACAGAGTATATGAATCGGGTGCATAGTAGCTGATCTATTTTGAGTATCAATAAAAGGGCTGGTAAGTTAACCAGTCCTTTTTTCAAAAAATATTCTTCTGTTTTTGTGAAATGATTGTAATTGTGGTAAAATAAATGCAATAAAGTTTATATAAAAAAGAGGTTTATCATGTCTAAAATTTTAGTTTTCGGTCACCAAAATCCTGACTCAGATGCTATCGGTTCATCATACGCTTTTGCTTACTTGGCTCGTGAAGCTTATGGCTTGGATACAGAAGCTGTTGCATTGGGAGAGCCTAATGAAGAAACTGCCTTTGTTTTAGATTACTTTGGTGTAGCTGCACCGCGCGTGATTACATCTGCTAAGGCAGAGGGTGCTGAGCAGGTTATTCTGACAGACCACAATGAATTCCAACAGTCTGTGGCTGATATCGCTGAAGTTGAAGTTTATGGCGTGGTGGACCACCACCGTGTTGCTAACTTTGAAACAGCTAGTCCACTTTACATGCGTTTGGAGCCAGTTGGTTCTGCTTCATCTATTGTTTATCGTATGTTCAAAGAACATGGCGTAGCAGTTCCAAAAGAAATTGCAGGATTGATGCTGTCTGGTTTGATTTCTGATACTCTCTTGCTCAAGTCGCCAACAACTCATCCAACTGATAAGGTCATTGCACCAGAATTGGCTGAGCTGGCTGGTGTCAACTTGGAAGAGTATGGTTTGGCTATGCTTAAGGCAGGTACAAACTTGGCTAGCAAGTCTGCAGAAGAATTGATCGACATCGATGCGAAAACATTTGAGTTGAACGGAAACAATGTCCGTGTAGCACAGGTCAATACTGTTGATATTGCAGAAGTTTTGGAGCGTCAAGCAGAAATTGAAGCAGCTATTGAAAAAGCAATCGCTGACAATGGCTACTCTGACTTTGTCTTGATGATTACAGATATTATCAACTCAAACTCAGAAATTTTGGCTATCGGAAGCAATATGGACAAGGTCGAAGCAGCCTTCAACTTTGTTCTTGAAAACAACCATGCTTTCCTTGCAGGCGCTGTTTCTCGTAAGAAACAAGTGGTACCTCAGCTGACAGAAAGTTTTAATGCTTAAAGAGCTCATTTAACGAAAAAAATTACTAGGAGGGGCTATCCCCCTCATACCTAAAAGGAGTTTTGACTCCTTTTTTGATAGGCGAGAGAGATGAAGATTCAAGATTTACAAGACGGAGATTTGATTTTTACAGTCGGATCTTCAGAAATTGCAACAGCCATCCGAGCAGCGACTGGATCATATAGCCACGTGGCCATCTTTTTTAATTGTGAGATTTATCATGCAACCCATGAGAAGGGTGTTGTCAATCAAGACTTGTCTGATTTTTTGAAGGATAAGGATATTTATGACGTGTATTGCTATCCAGCTATTGAAGTAGAAGCTGTCTTAAAAAGGGCCAAATTACATCTAGGAAAGCCATACAATTTCAGCTTTTATCCGCAGTCCGATGGTTTTTACTGCTCGGAGTATATTGCGGAAATTTTGCCGATTTTTGATACGATTCCCATGCAATTTGGTGATGAGGAAAATCTAATTTCTGATTTTTGGCAGGAGTATTATCGAGAATTGGATTTAGATGTGCCTTTAAATCAGCCCGGAACGAATCCTAGCCAGTTGGCTCAGTCAAGCAAACTCATCTATAAAGGAGAACTCCATGATTAAAATCATCAACCCTAGCCGTTTGACGCGCCAGCCATTTTTTCAGGAGCTGATTGATTATTTGGATCAACATGAAGACGTTATTTTGCGGGAGATAAAGCGAGAATTTGCTGATGCGGCTAATATTGATCGCTCAATTGAGGACTACATTAAGGCTGGCTACATCAAGCGGGAGAATAAGCGTTATTACCTGACGTTACCTCTTTTGGAAAGTCTGACTGACTTGCACTTGGACCAGGAAATCTTTATCCGTGATGACAGTCCTCTCTATCAGGAACTGTTGGAACAGCGTTTTGAGACCCAGCTTTCCAATCGCACCAATGCGGCTGTCTTGCTGGAAGAGACAGATTTTCAGCGGGATGAGCTGACTTTGGCTAATTATTTTTATAAAATGGAGCATCAATATCCGCTGTCTGAAGCACAAAAACCTCTCTATGCGATCTTGGGCGATGTCAATCCAGAGTATGCACTTAAGTATATGACGACCTTTCTTCTCAAATATGTCCGCAAGGATGAGCTCATGCAGAAGCGGCGGGACATTTTTGTCGATAGCCTCGTAATCTTGGGCTATATTCGGCAAAACGAAGCAGGTAAATACGAGCTAGAGGCTAGCTTTGACAAGGAAAAGTTGAGTTTTCGTTTGAACTGATATTTTAGAAGAATCAGAACTCTTGAGATTTAAAAATGAGAGATTTTTCAGTTTACAAGAAAAAACAAGGAAAACAGACAGGAGACAGCAAAACAGAAGCGAAAGGTCTTGTAGAAAAGACAATCTCCAAAGAAAAAGAAGTCGTTGAAGATGATAAAAGGTGCTGTTGAAGACGCAGTTTAAGGTATTAAAACCAACTTGAATAAATAAGCGTAGCCAAAAAGAGAGTTGATATTCAACTCTCTTTTTATTTTTATAGATATTTTTCTGCGATTTGATAGTCACCTGGATAGGCTACTTTTTGATCATGGACAATCTGGTAAGCATCGGCTCCTTTACCAGCTAAAATAACAGCATCTCCTTCTTGCCTAGTAAGGCTCATTGCTTCCTTTATTGCTTCTGCACGATCAGCGATAATGGATACGTCGTGGGAGATATAACTAGCGATTTCTTTGGCAATGGCTACAGGGTCTTCGCGATTAGGGTCGTCAGCAGTCAGGATGACTTGAATCTCTGGGTGTTTATTGAGTAAGAGTCCAAAATCCTTTCGTCTACTTTCTCCCTTGTTTCCAGTTGCCCCCAGAACAAGAATAGTCTGGCCCTTTTGATGTTCCTGGACAACGCTGAGCAGTTTGGTTAAACTGTCTCCATTATGAGCGTAATCAACAAAAACTTTAGCACCATTTTTTTGGGTCAGTACTTCCATGCGACCCGGTACTCGGGTTACAGCAATTCCTTTTTTGATATCTTCTAGACTAGCCCCCAGTCGTAGACAAGCGAGACCAGCCGCCAGAGCATTTTCTTGATTGAATCGTCCGATGAGCTGAATGTCATATTTACCAGCTAGCTTGCCACTTACTTCAAAGTTAAAGGCTTGAGAATCTATGATGGTGTTGCTAGAATTTTCTCCATAGAAATCATGTTCTATTGAAGAGACTTGCTCTTTCACGATTTGGAAATGATCCATGCCACTGTTGACAACCACTGCTCTGCTATTTTCCATCAAGAGCCGTTTATTGTAGAAGTAGTCTTCAAAAGTGGGATGTTCAATTGGCCCGATATGATCAGGACTGATATTGAGAAAAACACTGGCATCGAAAGTTAAACCATAAACACGTTTTTTTAGATAGGCTTGACTGGAAACTTCCATAATCAGATGAGTGCGGTCATTAGCTACAGCCTGGGCCATCATTTCAAATAAATCTAAGCTCTCTGGCGTTGTTAGGCTGGACTTGAAGAAGTTCTTGCCATCTAAGGTGGTATTCATGGTGGATAGGAGGGCTGGTCGGTGACTTTGCGATAGGATTTGGTAGGCAAAGTAAGCAGACGTTGTTTTTCCCTTGGTTCCTGTAAAGGCTAAGATTTTAAGCTTTTCTTGCGGATTACCATAAAACTCCATGGCAATCAAGCTCATAGCCTGCTTGATATCATTAACAACAAGTACAGGGATTCCTACTTCAAGATCGCTCTCACTGATATAAAATTTCAGACCAGACTCTACAGCACCTTCTAGGAATTCTTTTTTGAAGTTTTCGCCTTTAACAAAGAAGAGGGTCGAATCTGTCACATTACGGCTATCATAGCTAATTTTGTCAAAAGTCAGTCCACCGTCATGAAAGAAGTAGTGGCCGTCTTTGATGATTTCACGAAAATTATGATCTTTTTTTAAAATATCTATTATTGTTTCAATTTTTATCATAATCTTATTGTAAACTTAATGGCTGGGTTTTACAAGAGGAAAGGAAAAGTTTATAATAAGATAAAAGCTATTAAATGATAAGATGAGGTTTGATCGTATGAGTCAAGAAACGACAAGTCAGCAGCAGCAGATGCTGCGAGGAACTGCCTGGCTGACTGCTGGAAACTTTATTAGCCGTCTTTTGGGGGCTATTTATATTATTCCTTGGTATATTTGGATGGGCAAGCATGGTGCGGAGGCTAATGGTCTTTTCACTATGGGCTACAACATTTATGCTTGGTTTTTGCTGATTTCAACAGCTGGAATTCCGGTGGCTGTAGCTAAGCAGGTTGCTAAATACAATACGATTGATCAAAGGGAACACAGTTTTACTTTAATTAGAGAATTCCTCAAGTTCATGTTGTTGCTTGGTGCTGTTTTTGGAGTAATCATGTATCTTCTATCTCCTCTCTTTGCTAGTTTATCCGGCGGGGGGAAAGATTTGATTCCAATCATGCAAAGCCTCTCTTGGGCGGTGCTGATTTTCCCTTCTATGAGTGTTATCCGAGGATTTTTCCAAGGCTTTAACAATTTAAAACCATATGCGATCAGTCAAGTGGCAGAGCAGTTGATTCGAATCATTTGGATGCTTCTTGCGACCTTCTTTATCATGAATTTCGGATCAAAAAATTATGTTTCTGCTGTCACCCAGTCAACATTTGCAGCTTTTATTGGGATGATTGCCAGTGTAGGAGTTTTGGCTTATTTCCTTTCTAAGGAAAATATGCTCCAAGCAATCTTCAAAAAATCACCAAGCAGAAGCAGTATTGATACCAGAGCATTGCTTTGGGATACAATTCGTGAAGCCATTCCTTTTATTATCACTGGATCGGCTATCCAGCTTTTCCAGATTATCGACCAGATGACCTTCATCCATGTAATGAGTTGGTTTACGGATTACACTAATACCCAGCTCTTAGTCATGTTTAGTTACTTCTCGGCTAATCCCAATAAAATAACTATGATTTTGATTGCTGTAGCGACTTCTATTGGTGGGGTTGGGATTCCGCTTCTGACAGAGAATTATGTCAAGGGAGATTTTAAGGCTGCTGCTCGTTTGATTCAGGACAACCTAACCATGTTGCTCTTGTTTATCTTACCTGCAACGATCGGTGCCGTTCTGGTTGCTCGGCCTCTCTATACGGTCTTTTATGGTCAGCCAGATAAACTTGCTTTGGGACTTTTTGTATTTGCCCTTATACAGACAATTATTTTGAGCTTTTATACAGTGCTAGCTCCCATGATCCAAGCCCTCTTCCAAAACCGTAAGGCCATTGTTTATTTCTTATACGGTGTTGTGGTAAAGTTGATCTTACAAATTCCTCTGATTTGGCTTTTCAGAGCTTACGGGCCTCTGCTCTCAACGACAATTGGTCTGATTGTTCCAATCGTCTTTATGTATCGTGAAATTCGCGATATCACAGGACTTAATCCTCAAAACCTGATCAAACGTAGTTTACTGACTTGTATTTTAACGCTTTTAATGATAGTTGTCATTGCATTAGCTGATTTGCTTCTTGGTTTCTTTTTCCATCCAGCTGGACGTGTCTCAAGTATGATTTATTTGGTTCTAATTGGTGGAGTTGGTATTGCAGTTTATGGTGGCTTGGCCTTGCGCGTTCGTTTGCTTGATCGCTTCGTAGGAGAGGCAAAAGCAAGCAGTTTGAGAAGGAAATTCCATATTTCTTAAATGTTAATTCATAAGTATTTGCCCCGGCTATTTGAAGGTCGGGGTTTTTATATAGTTTCAGACTATATCTAGCTCTTGAAAAGAACAAAGCGCAGAACTTTCGCAAGATGTTACAATAGAATAAGATTTACGAGATTGTGAGGAATAAGAAATGAGTCAAGCATTAAACTTGAATACCATACTGGCCCAAGCTGGGGTAAAAACAGACGAAGCAACTGGTGCCTTAACAACACCCCTGCATTTTTCAACGACCTACCAGCACCCAGAGTTTGGTCAATCAACAGGTTATGACTACACTCGGACCAAGAATCCAACACGTGTTAGCCTGGAGGAGACTCTGGCTGCTATCGAAAGTGCTGATTATGCTCTAGCAACTAGTTCTGGTATGTCGGCTATTGTGCTGGCCTTTAGTGCTTTTCCAGTCGGAAGTAAAGTTTTGGCTGTTCGAGATCTCTATGGTGGCTCTTTCCGCTGGTTTGCTCAGGCTGAAGCAGAAGGCCGCTTTGCCTTTACCTATGCCAATACGGAAGAAGAACTTCTGAACAAATTGACGGAAGATATAGATATTGTCTATATCGAGACACCAACCAATCCTCTTATGGTAGAGTTTGATATTGCTCGTATTTCCCAAGTGGCTCATGAGAGTGGTGCAAGGGTAATAGTAGACAATACTTTTTACAGTCCCATTTACCAAAGACCTCTGGAAGACGGTGCTGATATTGTCCTGCACTCAGCGACCAAGTATCTGGGTGGACACAATGACGTTTTGGCTGGAGCCGTTATGACCAATGACACGGATATCTATGATAGGCTTTTCTATAATCTGAACACAACTGGAGCAGTTCTCTCTCCTTTTGACAGTTATTTACTTTTACGCGGTCTTAAGACATTGGCTCTCCGTATGGAGCGTTCTACTAAGAATGCCCAGGAAGTGGTTGCTTTTCTGAAGAAATCTCCTGCAGTAAAAGAGGTTCTCTATCCAGGCAAGGGTGGTATGATCTCCTTCAAGATTGGAGATGAAGAAAAGATCCCTCATCTCCTAAACAGTCTTAAAGTCTTCACTTTTGCAGAAAGTTTGGGCGGAGTGGAGAGTTTGATTACCTATCCGACAACTCAAACTCATGCTGACATTCCAGCTGAAGTACGTCATTCTTATGGATTGACAGATGATTTGCTACGCCTGTCAATTGGGATTGAGGACAGCCGAGATTTAGTGGCTGATTTACGAGCTGCCTTGGAGGACTAGTATGGGAAAATATAATTTTAAAACAGCCCCTAATCGTTTTGGTCATCATACTTATAAATGGAAAGAAGCTGAAGAGGATAGGGAGGTTCTTCCTGCCTGGATCGCGGATATGGATTTTGAGGTCCTGCCTGAAATTCAGCAGGCCGTTCATGATTATGCGGATCACTTAGTTTATGGCTATACCTATGCCAGCGAGGAGTTGATTAAGGCTGTGCTAGATTGGGAACGGGATGAGCATGGCTACGCTTTTGATAGGGATGCCTTGGTCTTTATCGAAGGAGTTGTCCCTGCTATTTCAACGGCTATCCAAGCCTTTACCAAGGAAGGCGATGCCGTTCTCATCAACACTCCTGTTTACCCGCCTTTTGCTCGCTCTGTCAAGCTCAATAATCGACGACTTATTGCCAATTCTCTGATAGAGCAAGATAGTCTCTTTCAGATTGACTTTGAGCAGCTAGAGCGAGATATTGTAGACAATGAAGTCAAGATTTATGTTCTCTGTAATCCTCATAATCCCGGAGGGCGAGTTTGGGAACGGGAAGTGTTAGAAAAAATTGGCCGCCTCTGTCAAAAGTACGGCGTCCTCGTGGTCTCAGATGAAATCCACCAAGACTTGACGCTGTTTGGCCATGAACATCAGTCTTTCAATACTGTTTCTCCTGACTTTAAGGACTTTAGCCTGATTTTATCCAGTGCAACTAAGACCTTTAATATTGCTGGAACTAAAAATTCCTATGCTGTGATTGAGAATCCCAGCCTTCGCCATCAGTTTAAAAAGCGCCAGCTGGCTAACAACCAGCATGAAATTTCAGGCCTTGGTTTTGTAGCGACAGAAGCTGCTTATCGTTATGGGAAATCCTGGTTGACAGAACTTAAGACAGTCTTAGAGGAAAATATCGATTTTGTGGTTGATTATTTTGCCAAAGAGACACCACGTTTGAGGGTTATGAAGCCCCAAGGAACCTATCTAATTTGGTTGGACTTTTCAGATTATGGTCTGACGGATGACCAACTCTTCCAGTTACTGAGGGAAGAGGCAAAGGTCGTCCTGAATAGGGGAAGCGACTTTGGTCAAGAAGGAAAGAGTCATGCTCGACTGAATGCAGCAGCACCAAAGGATATGGTTGTAGAAATTTGTAAACGTATTGGAGCTGTTTTGCCTAAGTAGTGGGTTTTAGCATAGGTTGGTAAAAAATTTTAAAATTAGTGATTTCTTTATTGACAATCCTTGCAAAGAGGAGTATAGTAAGAATGGAAAATCGGTAGGTGAGGCTACCATAAGGATACGGATGACTACCGCAAAGCAGTGGAGACACTACTCGTTGGTCAACAGTCCTGATCGCCAAGGTCAAGACTATGCTCATTTCATTGCCTTATGGAGTTAAAGCTTGAACGGTAAATACTTGCTTTATCTGTGTTTAAAACAATGAGGCGAATAACCTGACATGCAAACAACCCTGCCGAGAATTGGCGGGGTATTCTTTTTGTTGAAAATTTTTCAAGCATACAATAGTTGATTGCCTGCTACTTAAGCAAAAGAAAGGAGACACGCGATGCAAATTGACGATCATCCGGAACCGCACATACACAGCCAATCGCTGATTTGTATCGTTCGGTCCTTATAAAGTGATTGGTCTCTGTGTATGAACTTGATTATTCATACATTAAGGAGAAACCAATGAAAACAGTAAAAGAAAGATTAGTTGCAGCTTTGCAGCTTCCTGTACAAGAAACCCTGGCATTCTACAAAAGTGCCTTTCGTGGTCTGACAGAAGAGCAGGTCGAAGAAAATCGTGACCTCTATGGGGAAAATATCATCACAAAGGGTCAGGAAGACTCTATTCTAAAGAAAATTTACGAATCTATTATCAACCCCTTTACGGTTATATTACTAGTAATTGCTCTGGTGTCCTTAGTGACCAATGTCTGGCTGGCTAAGCCCGGAGAGGAAGATCCGACAACTTCCATAATCATTGTCGTTCTGGTCTTGATTTCTGGAGGCATTCGTTTTATTCAGGAATTGCGTAGTGACCGCGCTGCTAGCAATCTGTCTCGGTTGATTGTCAACACAGCTACGGTTATTCGAGAAGGTTCAGAACAAGAACTTCCCATTGATGAGATTGTTGTAGGAGACATCGTTAAACTTAGTGCCGGAGACATGATTCCAGCGGATGTTTTGCTATTAGAATCGCGTGATTTTTTCGTTCAGCAGTCTGGCCTAACAGGGGAGAGCGATGCAGTAGAAAAGATATGTTTGTCTAAGGCGGATGGGCAAAATCTTGATAGCCTTTTAGAAACAGAGTCACTGGCCTTTATGGGAACCAACGTTATTTCCGGTAGAGCAACAGCTCTGGTACTGGTGGTTGGTGACGATACCATGATGGGGGCCATTGAGCAGACGCTGAATACCTACGATGAGCCGACTTCTTTTGAGCGTGATATGAATAGCATTTCTTGGCTCTTGATTCGTCTGATGCTCGTTATGGTACCTGTTGTTTTCTTCATCAATGGACTGACAGATGGAGACTGGTTGGAAGCAGGAGTCTTTGCCCTCAGCGTTGGGGTTGGCTTGACTCCAGAAATGCTACCTATGATTATCACAGCCAGCCTGGCTAAAGGTTCTATTATCATGGCTCAGGAAAAGGTTGTGATCAAAAAATTGAATGCTATTCAAGATCTAGGAGCTATTGATATCCTCTGTACGGATAAGACGGGTACACTGACCCAAGACGAGATTGTCTTGGAATATCCACTGGACATTCACGGTGATTTAGACTTGGCAGTGCTCCGTCGCGCCTTTCTAAATTCCTACTATCAAACAGGACTCAAAAACCTTATGGATCGGGCCATTATCAACCGAACAGAGAAAGAAGCCGAAAAGCATGAGCTTGTTCGTGATTTAGACCAAACCTTTAAAAAAATTGATGAACTGCCTTTTGATTTCGAGCGTCGTCGCATGAGCGTCATCGTCAAAGATGATGAAGATGTCATCAGCATGGTAACCAAGGGTGCCTTGGAGGAAATGCTGGCGATCTCTAGTTATGTGGAATACAAGAATCGCATTACGGAACTGACTGAGGAAATTCGTCAGGAAATCCTTGCGGAAGTGGCTCAACTCAATGAGCAAGGGCTACGCGTTCTTGGTGTTAGCTACAAGTCAGACCTAGAAGAAGATTACGACTATGAGGTCAAGGATGAGTCTGATATGATCTTGACGGGCTACTTGGCCTTTCTGGATCCACCCAAGTCATCTGCGGCTCCCGCTATTGAAACCTTGGCAGAGTACGGTGTTGCCACTAAGATTTTGACCGGTGATAATGAAAAGGTTACTCAGGCAGTCTGTGAAAAAGTTGGCCTTGATGTAGAAAATATCTTGCTAGGCGTAGAGGTAGATGCTTTATCAGATGAGGAATTGAGCAAAGCGGTAGAGAATACAACGGTCTTTGCCAAGCTCTCTCCTGACCAAAAAGCACGGATTATCCTTCAACTCAAGGCCAATGGACACAAGGTTGGCTACATGGGCGATGGCATCAATGATGCACCTTCTATGAAAGTAGCCGATGTTGGGATTTCTGTTGATACAGCTGTCGATATAGCCAAGGAAACGGCAGATGTCATTCTACTGGATAAGGACCTCATGGTTCTGGAGAAAGGGTTGGTAGAGGGACGCAAGGTCTATGCCAACATGACTAAGTACATTAAGATGACGGTCAGTTCCAATTTTGGGAATATCTTTTCTCTCCTCTTTGCCAGCATCTTTTTGCCTTTTTTGCCGATGGCACCAGTTCACCTGATTGTTCTCAATCTGGTTTATGATCTGTCCTGTATAGCTTTGCCTTTCGATAACGTTGATAGTGAATTTCTCAAGAAACCACGGATTTGGTCTGCTAACTCTATTACCCGCTTTATGGCTTGGATTGGGCCTATCTCATCCATTTTTGATGTTTTGACTTACTTGGCCCTTTACTTTATCATTGTTCCTATGATAACAGGAAGTAGTTATCAAGCTGGTACTGAGCAAGCGGCAACCTTTATCACTCTTTTCCAAACAGGGTGGTTTATTGAGTCTATGTGGACCCAAACTATGGTCATCTATATGCTTCGCTCACCTAAATTACCATTCGTGCAAAGCCGTCCAGCCTTGTCTGTTATTGTAACCACTATGGCTGCTGCTCTCTTTGTTACTTCTTTGCCATATAGCCTCTTTGCTTCTGTTCTCAAAACAGCTCCGCTCAATGGCGCATATTTCCTTTTCCTTCTGCTGATTATTGTGCTTTACATGGTTAGTGTAACCTTTGTTAAACACTTGTATATCAAGCGATATGGGGAATGGCTTTAGAACCAAGAAAAACTCTGAAAAGGTTTGCTTATGGCAAGCCTTTTCAATCTTTTTTTGATATAATAAGAAGAATAAATTGAAAGAAGGAAATCCAATCATGGGAAAACTTGAAGTTATCGCTCATCCACTAATTCAGCATAAATTGTCTATCTTGCGTCGTACAGATACCTCTACCAAGGCTTTTCGTGAATTAGTTGATGAGATCGCAATGCTCATGGGATATGAGGTTTTGCGGGATTTACCACTTGAAGATGTAGAAATTGAAACACCAATTACAAAAACAGTCCAAAAGCAGATTGCAGGAAAAAAATTAGCTATTGTACCAATCCTGCGGGCTGGTATTGGCATGGTCGATGGACTTCTAAGCTTGGTTCCAGCAGCGAAGGTCGGCCACATCGGAATGTACCGTGATGAAGAGACGTTGAAACCAGTTGAATACTTAGTGAAGTTACCAGAAGATATCGACCAACGTCAGATTTTCGTTGTCGATCCAATGCTAGCTACAGGTGGTTCTGCGATCTTGGCTGTGGATTCTCTCAAAAAACGTGGTGCTAGTCACATTACATTTGTATGCTTGGTTTCTGCACCTGAAGGAGTAAAAGCCTTGCAGGAAGCACACCCAGATGTGGATATTTTCACGGCTGCCTTGGATGACCATCTAAATGAACATGGTTATATCGTACCAGGATTGGGAGATGCTGGAGACCGCTTGTTCGGAACTAAATAAGATTTTGCTGAAGGGTTGTCCAAAATCCAAGAAATAGGAAAATGGAGTGGTTTTGAAGAATAAGCTTCTCAAGGTCAGTATACTTCCTAATCGATTCAAAAATTTGACCTTTATTGACCAAAGAGTTATAATGGATTCATCCTTTGAATATTCTATTTCCTATTTGATAGAAAATCCAACTAACAGAAAGTGAGAAAACTATGATTCCTGTAGTTATTGAACAAACAAGCCGTGGGGAACGCTCGTATGATATTTACTCACGCCTATTAAAAGACCGCATCATCATGTTGACAGGTCCGGTAGAGGATAATATGGCTAATTCAGTCATTGCTCAGCTTCTTTTCTTGGATGCACAAGACAGTACCAAGGATATCTACCTCTATGTTAATACACCAGGTGGTTCAGTCTCAGCTGGTTTAGCGATTGTTGACACCATGAACTTTATTAAATCCGATGTCCAAACAATCGTTATGGGTATGGCAGCGAGCATGGGAACCATCATCGCATCAAGCGGTGCCAAAGGCAAACGTTTCATGCTTCCAAATGCTGAATATATGATTCACCAGCCAATGGGAGGAACTGGTGGTGGTACTCAGCAAACGGATATGGCTATTGCTGCGGAACACTTGTTGAAGACCCGGAAAACTTTAGAGCAAATTCTTGCCGATAATTCTGGTAAAACAGTTGAGCAAATTCATGCTGATGCAGAACGTGATTATTGGATGAGTGCTGAAGAAACTCTTGCTTATGGATTCATTGATGAGATCATGGCCAACAATAATTTGAGTTAATCATATAAAATCAAATTGCCCCTAAGGGGCTTTTTTGATATAATCAGTAAGTAGTTCTAGTTTGGGAAGGATCGTTTATGTATCAGAAAGAAGAACGAGTTGGAGTAATTGTTTATCTTTATTATAATCGTGACGTAAAAAAAGTTGCTGCATATGGAGATATAGTTTACCATTCTAAAAAACGTCGGTATCTTCAGCTCTATGTACCAAAAATGCAAGCGGAAGACTTGCAGAAGAAGCTGGGACAGGAAAAGTTTGTAAAAAAAGTTCGTGCTTGTCATATTCAGGAATTGGACAAAAACTTCGTTGGTAGTCTACATCGCCAAGAGGAAAACGTTATCATTTAAAAAGCGTTTGTTTTTATATTGACAATTTTCTGATAATTCGGTATATTCTTACTATATAGTTTTGAATACACATAAAGGAGAACATTTTGATGAAGAAAAAATTTGCATTAACCTTGGTTAGTCTTGCAAGTGTTGCATTGCTAGCAGCCTGTGGAGAGGTCTCTACAACAGGAAATTCTGGTTCTGCTTCAGGAACTGAGATTGGTAAGACACTTAAAATTGGTTTCAACTTTGAAGAAACTGGTGACGTTGCTTCATACGGAACCGCTGAACAAAAAGCTGCTAAGTTAGCTGTTGATGAAATCAACAAAGCTGGTGGAGTAGACGGAAAACAAATCGAAATTACAGATAAGGATAATAAATCCGAGTTGAGTGAAGCTTCTACAGTTTCTACAAACTTGGTGACCCAGGCTAAAGTGAATGCCATCATTGGTCCTGCGACTTCAGGTGGTACTGGTGCAGCGATTACAAATGCTGCTAAAGCTTCTGTTCCTTTGATTACCCCAAGTGGTACTCAGGATGATTTGACAAAAGGTCAAGACTACTTGTTCCGTACAACTTTCATAGATAGTTTCCAAGGGAAAATTCTTAGCAAATATGTCACAGACAATTTGAAAGCTAAGAAAGTTGTTCTTTACTACGATAACTCAAGTGACTACGCAAAAGGAATCGCCAAGGCTTTCCAAGAAGAGTATAAGGGTGAAATCGTTGCAACTGAAACATTTGCCTCAAAAGATACTGACTTCCAAGCAGCTTTAACTAAATTCAAAGGTAAAGACTTTGATGCCCTTGTTGTTCCAGGTTACTACACTGAAGCTGGTAAAATCGTAAACCAAGCTCGTGGTATGGGAATTGACAAACCAATTGTTGGTGGAGATGGATTTAACAGTGAAGAGTTTATCTCACAAGCAACTCCAGCAGCTGCAACTAATGTTTACTATGTTTCTGGTTACTCAACTAGCGGAGACATGACAGCTAAAGCTAAGAAATTCTTGGAAGCATATAAAGCTAAGTATAATGAAGAACCATCAATGTTCTCTGCTCTTGCTTATGACTCTGTTTATATGGTAGCAGAAGCTTCTAAGGGTGCGAAAAACTCAGTTGATATCAAAGAAAACCTTGCTAAGTTGAAAGACTTCGAAGGGGTGACTGGTTCTATCACAATGGATAAAAATCATAACCCAGTTAAGTCAGCCTTGATGATTGGCTTGAAAGATGGTAAAGTTGATACTGTGGAAACAGTAAAACCAAACTAAGCAATTCAACTGAATTTCTAGAATCTTACAAAAGAAGGAAAAGGAATTGTATTTAAATCAGAATACAGTTCCTTTCTGCGGGTGAGGTGATGAATTCAATTTCTAGGATTGAGTTTGTCTCTTGCCCGATTTTATTATATTAGAAAGTGTGGTGTCTTATGCTCCAACAGCTTGTCAATGGTCTAATTCTAGGTAGTGTCTATGCACTGTTAGCCCTAGGTTACACCATGGTCTATGGTATTATTAAGCTCATTAATTTTGCCCATGGCGATATTTATATGATGGGTGCTTTTATGGGGTATTTCCTCATTAATTCATTGAAATTAAATTTCTTTTTGGCCTTGATTGTGGCTATGATTGGAACAGCTATTTTAGGGGTTGTCATTGAATTCTTGGCTTATCGCCCATTACGAAATTCGACTCGTATTGCAGCCTTAATTACAGCAATTGGGGTTTCCTTCCTTTTGGAATATCTCATGGTTTATTTTGTCGGTGCAAGTACCTTACCATTCCCTCAGGTAATTCCAACTGTTCGTTTTAACTTAGGACCTATTACAGTCTCAAATATTCAGTTGATGATTTTAGGGATTTCTATTTTCTTGATGTTGGCTTTGCAATTTATTGTACAAAAAACCAAGATGGGGAAAGCTATGAGGGCAGTTTCAGTAGATAGTGACGCTGCTCAACTAATGGGAATCAATGTCAACAGGACCATTAGTTTCACCTTTGCATTGGGTTCTGCACTAGCAGGAGCAGCAGGTGTTCTTATCGCTCTTTACTATAACTCATTAGAGCCTTTAATGGGGATGACTCCAGGTATTAAGTCCTTTGTTGCTGCTGTTTTGGGTGGTATCGGAATTATTCCAGGGGCTGCCTTGGGTGGTTTTGTTATTGGTCTTTTAGAAACCTTTGCAACAGCTTTTGGTATGTCAGACTTCCGTGATGCGATTGTCTATGGTATTTTGATTATCATCTTGTTAATTCGTCCTGCGGGAATCCTTGGGAAAAACGTGAAAGAGAAGGTGTAAGGTATGAAGCAAAATCTGAAAGTAAATCTTCTATGGCTTGCTTTAATTCTTGCAGGCTTTGTCTTGATTACTGTTTTAGCTGGTGGAGGAATACTGAACGCCTTCCATTTGCAAATCTTAGAAGAAATCGGTATTAACATTATTCTAGCGGTTGGTCTCAACCTGATTGTTGGATTCTCAGGGCAATTTTCTTTAGGCCATGCTGGTTTCATGGCTATTGGAGCCTATGCAGTTGCAATCATTGGAACAAAATCTCCAACCTATCCTGCCTTTTTTGCTGCTATGATACTAGGGGCTTTCATTGCAGGACTTGTTGCCTTGGGAGTTGGGATTCCTACACTTCGACTAAAAGGAGATTACTTGGCCATTGCAACTCTTGGAGTATCTGAAATTATTCGTATCTTGATTGTGAATGGTGGAGAAGTTACTAATGGTGCTGCTGGTATTTTAAGTATTCCTGGCTTTACTAGCTGGCAGATGGTTTATTTCTTTGTTGTTATTACGACTTTGTTCACATTGAACTTTTTGCGTAGTCCTCTGGGGCGCAAAACCTTGTCTGTCCGTGAAGATGAGATTGCGGCAGAGTCTGTAGGTGTTAACACAACTAAGGCTAAAGTCGTTGCCTTTGTCTTTGGGGCGATAACTGCATCAATTGCAGGTGCTTTGAAGGCTGGTTTTATCGGAGCAGTTGTGCCTAAGGATTACTCTTTTACCAACACGATCAATGTCCTAATCATTGTTGTATTTGGTGGTTTAGGATCTATGACAGGAACAGTCATCGCAGCAATTGTACTCGGTATTTTGAACATGCTCTTGCAAGAGTTCTCAAGCATTCGAATGATTATCTATTCACTCGCTCTTATCTTAGTTATGATCTTCCGTCCAGGTGGACTTCTAGGTACTTGGGAGCTGCAATTGTCGCGCTTTTTAAAAAAAGATAAGGAGGTCAAAGAATAATGGCACTTCTTGATGTAAAAAATTTAACAAAACATTTTGGTGGTCTGACAGCCGTTGGAGATGTGACTTTAGAGCTAAATGAGGGAGAATTGGTCGGACTTATCGGGCCAAACGGTGCTGGTAAAACAACTCTCTTTAATTTATTGACGGGGGTATACGAGCCAAGTGAAGGGACAGTGACTTTAGATGGTCACTTGCTAAACGGTAAAGCTCCATATAAAATTGCATCGCTCGGACTTGGACGCACTTTCCAAAATATCCGTCTCTTTAAAGATTTGACAGTTTTAGACAATGTCTTGATTGCTTTTGGGAATCACCACAAGCCACATACTTTTGCCTCCTTCTTCCGCCTTCCAGCTTTCTATAAAAATGAAGAAGACTTGAAAAATAAGGCTTTGGATTTGCTGAAGATTTTTGACTTGGATAAGGAAGCTGAGACTTTGGCCAAAAACTTAGCTTATGGTCAACAACGTCGCTTGGAAATCGTTCGGGCTTTGGCAACGGAGCCAAAGATTCTCTTTTTGGATGAGCCGGCTGCTGGTATGAATCCACAAGAAACAGCAGAATTGACTGAGTTGATCCGTCGTATCAAAAATGAATTCAACATTACCATTATGTTGATTGAGCATGATATGAGCTTGGTTATGGAAGTTACTGAACGAATCTATGTATTGGAATATGGTCGTTTGATTGCTCACGGTACACCTGATGAAATCAAGAGCAATGAACGAGTTATTGAAGCATATCTAGGAGGTGAAGCCTGATGACTATGTTAAAAGTTGAGAATTTATCAGTCCACTATGGCATGATTCAGGCTGTCCGTGATGTCAGCTTTGAAGTCAATGAAGGAGAAGTTGTTTCTTTGATTGGTGCTAATGGTGCTGGAAAAACAACCATCCTTCGGACGATTTCTGGCTTGGTTCGTCCGAGTGCTGGTAAAATTGAATTTTTAGGAAACGAAATCCAGAAAGTCCCAGCTCAGAAAATCGTAGCAGCTGGTCTTTCTCAGGTTCCAGAAGGCCGTCATGTCTTTCCAGGTTTGACAGTTATGGAGAATCTAGAAATGGGAGCCTTCCTCAAAACAAACCGAGAAGAAAATCAAGCCAACTTGAAGAAGGTCTTTTCTCGTTTCCCGCGCTTAGAAGAGCGTAAAAACCAAGATGCTGCAACCCTTTCGGGTGGTGAGCAGCAGATGTTAGCGATGGGACGAGCCTTGATGTCTACTCCTAAACTACTTCTTTTGGATGAGCCTTCTATGGGATTGGCACCTATTTTCATTCAAGAAATTTTTGATATCATTCAAGATATTCAAAAACAAGGGACAACAGTTCTCCTTATTGAGCAAAATGCCAATAAAGCACTTTCGATTGCAAATCGTGGCTACGTTCTTGAGACTGGTAAAATTGTTCTTTCCGGAACAGGACAAGAACTCCTCGCCTCAGACGAAGTCCGCAAAGCATATCTAGGTGGTTAAAAAGGTCCAGTGGACCTTTTTAAGTTATAGATAAAGAAAACCAAGTTTTCATCAAGATGCCCGGGTGGATTGTTTCAGGTTGCAGATGGGAATTCGTGGCAGCGAGTTTTCTTCAAACTGTCTGGGAGACATTTTTAGGTTGTTGATAGAAAGTTACGAAAGTAACTTAACATTTTGAAAAGGTCCAATGGACCTTTTTAAGTTGCAGATAAAGAAAACCAAGTTTTCGTCAAGATACTCGGGGGATTGTTTCAGCTTGCAGATGGGGATTCGTGGCAGCGAGTTTTCTTCAAACTGTCTGGGAGACATTTTTAGGTTGTTGCTAGAAAGTTACGGAAGTAACTTAACATTTTAAAAAGGTCCAATGGACCTTTTTAAGTTGCAGATAAAGAAAACCAAGTTTTCGTCAAGATGCCCGGTGGATTGTTTCAGGTTGAAGATCTAGGTTGTTAGGATAGAAATGACAGTATATCTTTCATATTCTGCTTTTTATTAATTAAATTTGAATAAGCAGGAGAAATCACAAAGTTTTGAGGAATACTCTTATATATTAGGGTAGATAGGTTGGTTATAAGATTATTTATATTTAAAAATGTGATTTTGAATAGAATGAGTCTTAAGCTTAAGCCAGATAATTTTTAGAAACTTGAGTAATTCTCCAGTAGTTTTTCATTGAGGTTCTTTCAATTTTGCCAATAGCTGGATTTTTCTTAATTTTGAAAAAGTAAGAAAAATGATGAAAGCGTTTGAAATTGCGAAAAAAAAACAGTATAATAAAAGAAAGAAAAAATAGAGGAGAGACTCTTATGGCAGTAAAAGATTTTATGACACGCAAAGTCGTTTATATTAGTCCTGATACGACGGTTGCTCACGCAGCAGATATTATGCGGGAGCAAGGTTTGCACAGATTGCCAGTTATTGAAAATGATAAATTGGTTGGGCTTGTTACGGAAGGGACAATTGCTGAGGCCAGCCCATCTAAAGCAACTAGCCTATCCATTTATGAGATGAACTACCTCCTCAACAAAACAAAGATTAAGGATGTCATGATTCGAAAGGTCATCACGGTGTCCCAATATGCCAGTCTAGAAGATGCGACCTACCTAATGTTGAAAAATAAAGTCGGTATTCTTCCAGTCGTGGACAATGAGCAGGTTTATGGTGTGATTACGGATCGAGATATTTTTAAAGCCTTTTTAGAAGTATCTGGTTATGGAGAAGAAGGTGTTCGAGTGCGCTTTGTCACTGAAGATGAAGTCGGAGTTTTGGAGCATATTGTCCATTTGCTGGTTGAAGAAAATCTGAATATTTCAAATGCGGTTAACATACCGCGGAAAGATGGTAAGGTTGTTATTGAGGTTCAAATTGATGGCAAGGTGGATTTAGAAGCTCTCAAAACAAAATTTGAAGACAATCAGATTCATGTGGATAGCATCGTTCATACAGAAGCGAAAGCCTTATAAAATATACAAAAGGACTGGGAATCATGTTCCCGGTCCTTTTGTATATTTTAGATTTACGCATCTTAACGTCTTAAAATTTTCTTTATGAGCTGAATGATTTTAAATTTAAGAGGGTTAGGATAATAACGGAAAGTTCCCATTTTTCGAACTATGAAGCCGTTGAAGTTTTGTTTGAAGCGCAGAACACCGTCAGAACCATCGAAAATTCCCATAATGCCGAGGAAATTATAAAATGGAATGCCTCTCTTGATGCTCTCAGTCATAACGTATTCCTGCAGCAGGGCAGGGGCGTAGAATTTGTTAAACTCAGGATAGGAGCCGCTGAAGAGATAGGTTGCTTCCTGAGGAGTATAGATAAAGAGGCTGGCAGCCAGAACTTGGTCTTGGTCGCCGTACTTATCAATCAGATCTTGAGCCTCTGCTTTGCGGGTTTCAAAGCTATCAAACTGGCTGGAAAGCTCTCGCAGCTGGTTTTGCTTCTTTTCAGATTGAGGATTGTTTTCCAAGTCAGCCTGTAGTTTCTGGATTTTCTGGCCCAGTTTCTCTTGGTCTTTTTGTAAGTTCTGAAGATAGTCCTTGAAGTTGAGACTAGCTGTCATGAAGTCAGCCTGCTGTCCAAAGCTATCATAAAAATCTTGATAGTAGTCTAGTGGCTTGTCATCATATTCCCGCCGGTCAGAAGTGGCAGCTGTGATGTCTTTGAAAATGCTGAGTTGGTCACGTTCCAGCCTTGTTAGCTTGATACCAAAGGTATTCGCCTTTTTGACTGTCGCCTTACCATTTTTACTGAAGGATTTGAGCAAGTCTTTCTCCGTCAGACCAGCTAAATCTTTGACATAATGCCAATCAGGCTCCCCGCCTGGATAGCCCGTCTGTAGGCCATCAAAGGCAAAGCCTAAGTCAGTCAGTTGCTGGATAAGCTCGCCTTTTTCTTCAGATGTGGGTTGGCCATTGCTGTCAAAGGTCTGGTAAGTCTCATAGGGTTTGATGATGAGCTCTAGGGCACCTTCTTTTTTAGCATAGGCTTGCAAAGCTTGATAGAAGGGGGTCAGGTATTGAGCATTGGTAGAGACAGGACCGCAGTTGATTTCCATATGAAGGCCGCCAGTCATAGGCATGCTGTAGAGGACAGCTGACACCACTACCTTCCCTTGTGGGTCAGTGTAGCCGACATACTGGGTACTGAAGCCACGCTTGCTCAGCAGCTCTGCCATTTCCACGGTCTGCATAAAAGAGCGTTGGGAGCTAGCTGAGGTATGCTGGATGAATTCTTCTTGGCTGAGAAGTTTAAAGGTCATAGGCTTCCTTTCTTTTAATGCTTGCTACGCAGTTTCTTTCTGATAGTGTAGGCCAGATTAGAGAGGTGGTAGAGGGGATTGGTTGGCAGGTTAAACTCACCAGCGAATTCCTCAATGGTTGGATTGAACTTGGATTTAAAGCTGTAGAGACCGCCCTTAAGATCGTTTTCGATTCCACCCATATTTTGCCAATCTGCTCCGCGCTCAAAAGCATGTTTGGCTGTTTCGTACCAAGTGATGATGGCAGGCTGATAACGACGGTATTCCTCGTCCATTCCAGCATAGATATTTTCAGAGGTTTTGCCGTATTCCAAGACCAGGGTGCCAGACAGGGGAACGACAGTAGCACCTTGGCTGATTTTGTCCTGCAGAAAGTCAATCTCTTCCTGGAGGCGTTTCTGTTCTTGCTGGTTATTCTCAATCTTGCCAGGCTTGGTTTTATCGGTAAATTTCTCTGCTTCCTTGAGTGTCTTAGTCAGCTGAGCCTGCAAATCTTCCAATCGTGCCTTTAGATCAATGCTGGATAAGGTGATGTAGGAGTGGTTGGGATAAGTATCCAAGAGTTTTTGGTAATAGTCTTTGCCACGCAGGTGGATATTTTTCCTGTTTTCCGTTTTCTTCATCAGGCCTGAAAAGTCATCCAGTAATTCTGCTCCGCCAAATTGGATTTGGATGCCTTTGTTTCGGGCTGTACGAATAGCCTGGCGAGTACTCTTAGAAAGCAGATCCTCGCTGAAATCTTCTTTATGGATATTGGCCTGCAAGCGAGGCTGGATGGTTTCGTCCAGAGACTCAGTCCGTCCGACCCAGATAGCTCCAGCATGCTGCAGCTCTTGAATCAGCTCAACAGTCTCTGTATTGTCTTGCAATTCAGCACCCATCTTGCTTTCTGCCAGAAAGAGGCTGGGGTCAAACTTGAGAAAGAGAGCTTTTTTCTCCTTAGCAAATTTCTTGAGCGACGCCAAAACAAAGGCCAGCAGCTCCTTATCACTATAGTCCATGATGGGACCGCGCGGAATATAAAGCATGGTCATCCCCAAGGGCAGTGGTTTAATCAGGACACTGGCTGCAGCAACCAAGTGGTCGTCTTTATAGAAGCCCAAGCGTGCATTTGCCCAGTTGTCCTTAATCTGAGCCCAGGCTGAGCTCTGCAGGAGATTGGCCTGCGGATGAGCCGTGACAAAATCGTCGTGTTCCTGAGCTGAAATTCCAATTTTGTAACTAAACATTATTTTAAAACCCACTCTCTAATGGCGTGTGCTACGCCGGATTCGTCGTTTGATTTGGTGATATATTTGGCAATTCTTTTGAGTTCTTCCTTGCCGTTTTCCATGACAACAGGAGAGCCGACAGCTTCCAGCATGGCGCGGTCGTTTTCTTCATCGCCGATTGCCATGGTCTCTTCCTTGCTCAAGCCCAGTTTTTCAGCCAGATGGAGGACAGCAGCCCCTTTATTAACAGTCTTTTTGACAATTTCCAGATAGAAAGGAGCTGACTTAACCAGTGTATATTTTTCGGCTAATTCCGGTGGTAGCTTAGCAATGGCTGCATCCAGAATTTCTGGTTCATCAATATACATGCATTTGACGATTTCTTTATTAGCCATTTCTTCAGGCGTACGATAGAAAATCGGCATGCTGACCAGATTGGACTCGTAAACAGTGTACTTGCCGATGTTCCGATTGGCTGTATAAATGCCGTCCTTGGTGATGGCATGCATGTGGACACCTAATTTTCGCCCAAGCAGTTCGATATCCAGATAGTCGTCATAGGTCAGTGTTTCCTTGATTAATTCTTGACCTGTAACAGTATCCTGCACCAGTCCGCCGTTGAAGGTAACGATATAGTTATCTGGCTGATTAAGCTCTAGTTCCTCGAGGAGTCTTTGAACGCCAGCAATAGGGCGACCGGTTGCAATGACAATTTTGACTCCAGCAGCTTTGGCATCCTGGATAGCAGAAAAGACTTCTGGTGTGATTTCTTTTTTGCTGTTTAACAAGGTGCCATCAATATCAATGGCGACTAGTTTAATGGACATCTTATTCTCCGTAAATAAAAGTATCGTTTTTCATATAGCTTAGAAAAGCTTGGCTTTTTTCATTGAACAAACCAGCATCTGTCAACATTTCTTTAGGAAAATAGAAACGGTTGTCCCCTTGACGTGTACCCGTTAGGGATTGGACAATTGGGGAAAGGCTAGACAGTTCAGCTAAACTACCGTCTTTTTGAATGATTTCAATCTGAGTACGTGGCTTTTCAACATCTGGACGATAAAAATCATAAGGAAGGTCAAAATTACGATGAATAGCAGTGTAATAATCTGGTTCAAAACCAACTTGTTTGACAAGCTGGCGTAGGACATCCAGATGTTTTTCATTTTCCTCTGAGAAAATCATGGATTTAAAAACTTTTCGGTTGACATATCGCTGAGCAAGGTCAGATAAGATGGTGTCAGGGCTGGTCATCCAGCTTTGGAAGTAGGTATTCATGACTCCATCATCCAAAGCTAAATAGTCTTGCAAACTAAATCTCTTTTCAAAGAAAGGCAGTAAATTGGGTGAAGTTAGTTTAAAGAAGTCCTTCTGATCTTCGTAAAGGAATTTGGCTCTTTTTAATAGATTTTGCAACAAAACTTCCATGGCTCGACTAGCTGGATGGAAATAAACCTGCATGTACATCTGATAACGACTGACCACATAATCCTCCACGGCATGCATACCATTACGTTGAAAGGCAATCCCGTTTTCAACTGGTCGTATGACCCGTAGAATTCTGGTCAAGTCAAATTGACCATAGGAAGCACCAGTATAAAAGGAGTCTCGTAAGAGATAGTCCATCCGGTCCACATCAATCTGACTGGAAATCAGCTGAACCACTTGCTTGTTAGGATAGGTGTGGTTGATGACACTGGCCACTTTTTCAGGAAAATCTGGTGAAACCTGAGTCAATACACGATTAATCTCGGTTTCAGGACTTGTGATAATCTGGCGTGTGATTTCTTCATGATCGGTATCAAATAAACGCTCAAAGCTATGAGAGTAGGCTCCGTGTCCTACATCGTGTAGAAGAGCAGTGACCATTACCAAAAGAGACTCATGGTTGTCCCAAGTTTGAAGATATCTCTCATCAAAGATTTTGGTAATTCGTCGGGCGATTTCATAGGCCCCCAGACAATGCGAAAAACGGCTATGCTCACCACCATGGAAAGTGTAACCAGATGTTCCCAGTTGCTTGATGCGGCGTAGTCGTTGAAATTCTTTAGTATTAATTAAGTCGTAAATAACTTGGTGGTCCACATGGATATAGGTGTGAACTGGATCACGAAATACTTTTTCAATCATGCTTCTATTATAACACAAATGGCTTTGTAGAGAGTAGAAGAAGAAAAAACCGATAAAATTTGTTAAAATAGAAAGGAAAACGACTAGATTGAGAGATAAAACTTATGAAGATTCGGATGAAAAACCAGATTCAATTAGATGGTCAGACAGAATTAATTGATCAAATTTACGATGCTGAATGGACTCAAAAAGGTAACCATCATTACTTACTATTTAAAAATGAGGAAGACGAGAAAGTAGTCCTTAAGTTTCATGATACAGAATTGACCATGACCCGCTTTTCTAATCCTAAAACTCTGATGCGGTTCATCAAAGATGACAGAGCCTTGGTTGGGGTGCCTACTCCTATGGGGATGCAGACCTTGATGACGGATACCCAACGATATCATCTGGATTTAGATAAGCAAATCATTTTTCTGGATTACCAGCTTAAAACACCTGATGGAGAACGATTATTTGCTGATTACCAGATGGAAATTTCTTGGTTGTAAAAAATGTGAAATTTTTTCAAAAAAGCTAGAAGATTTTCTTGCGAAAAAAGAGAAATTTTGATACAATGATAAACAACTCAAGGGAGTAGCTAACGGAATAACCGTTACATGGTCGTCAATACGAAAGCAATTTCCGGCCTTGTATGAAATAGCGAGACTTGTTTAATAAACAGGTCTCTTTTTCTATTTCAAAGAGACCCTATAAAAAGGAGGAGACAATTTGTCTAAAGAACAGAAACGTCAGGCTTTCTATACTCAGGATCAAGACTTAGTCTTGCAAGAGATGGAAACGTCTAAAGAGGGATTGACCAGCAGTGAGGCTGCAAAACGCTTATCTGAATATGGTCGCAATGAATTGGATGAGGGTGAAAAGAAATCTCTCCTCGTGAAATTTATCGAGCAGTTCAAGGATTTGATGATTATTATCTTGCTAGTAGCTGCTGTTCTTTCAGTTGTTACATCTGGTGGAGAAGATATTGCGGATGCCATTATTATCCTGGCCGTTGTTATTATCAACGCTGCCTTTGGTGTCTACCAAGAAGGTAAGGCTGAGGAAGCTATTGAAGCCCTCAAATCTATGTCTAGTCCAGCAGCGCGTGTTCTTCGTGATGGTCATGTAGCCGAAGTGGATTCAAAAGAACTGGTCCCTGGTGATATCGTCATTTTAGAAGCTGGAGATGTTGTTCCTGCGGATTTGCGTCTCTTTGAAGCCAACTCTCTTAAAATCGAGGAAGCTGCACTGACAGGTGAATCCGTTCCTGTTGAAAAAGACTTGTCTGTAGAACTTGCTGAAGATGCTGGTATCGGTGATCGTGTTAATATGGCCTTCCAAAACTCTAACGTCACTTATGGACGCGGGATTGGTGTGGTTGTAAACACTGGTATGTATACTGAAGTGGGTCATATCGCAGGTATGCTACAAAATGCCGATGAGACTGATACTCCACTCAAACAAAATCTAAATAACCTTTCTAAAGTTTTGACCTACGCTATCTTGGTGATTGCAGCAGTTACCTTTGTAGTTGGTGTCTTTATCCAAGGAAAAGATCCGCTCGGTGAGTTGATGACGTCTGTTGCGCTTGCCGTTGCAGCCATTCCTGAAGGGCTTCCTGCTATCGTAACCATAGTTCTGGCTCTAGGTACTCAAGTCTTGGCCAAACGAAACTCTATCGTTCGTAAGTTGCCAGCAGTAGAAACACTTGGTTCAACAGAAATTATTGCTTCTGATAAGACTGGTACTCTTACTATGAATAAGATGACGGTTGAAAAAGTCTTCTACGATGCAGTTCTACATGACTCAGCTGATGAGATTGAACTGGGCTTGGACATGCCTCTTCTTCGTTCAGTTGTTTTGGCCAATGATGCCAAGATTGATGCAGAAGGAAACCTGATCGGGGATCCAACTGAAACAGCCTTCATCCAGTATGCCTTGGACAAGGGTTACGATGTTAAAGGGTTCTTGGAGAAATATCCTCGTGTGGCTGAGTTGCCATTTGACTCAGACCGCAAGCTCATGTCAACTGTTCATCCACTTGCAGATGGTCGTTATCTTGTAGCGGTTAAGGGAGCTCCTGATCAACTCATGAAACGTTGTGTTGCTCGTGATAAGGCCGGAGATATTGCAGCAATTGATGATGCTACTTCGCATCTAATTAAATCAAATAACTCAGAAATGGCTCACCAAGCCTTGCGTGTCCTGGCTGGTGCCTACAAGATTATCGATAGCATTCCAGAAAACCTCACTTCTGAAGAACTTGAAAACAACTTGATCTTTACTGGTTTGATTGGTATGATTGACCCTGAGCGTCCAGAGGCAGCAGAAGCGGTTCGAGTGGCTAAGGAAGCTGGAATCCGTCCAATCATGATTACGGGTGACCACCAAGACACGGCAGAAGCCATTGCCAAACGTTTGGGAATCATTGATGAAAATGACTCTGAAGACCATGTCTTGACAGGTGCTGAGCTCAACGAACTTTCAGATGAAGAATTTGAAAAAGTAGTTGGTCAATACTCTGTCTATGCGCGTGTATCTCCAGAACACAAGGTTCGTATCGTCAAAGCTTGGCAAAATCAAGGTAAGGTCGTTGCCATGACAGGTGACGGTGTTAACGATGCTCCAGCTCTGAAAACAGCCGATATCGGTATCGGTATGGGAATCACTGGTACAGAGGTTTCTAAGGGTGCATCTGACATGATCCTTGCAGATGATAACTTTGCGACTATTATCGTTGCAGTTGAAGAAGGGCGCAAGGTCTTCTCAAACATTCAAAAGACCATTCAATACCTTCTTTCTGCTAATACAGCTGAAGTGCTGACAATTTTCTTGGCAACCCTCTTTGGATGGGATGTCCTGCAGCCAGTTCACTTATTGTGGATTAACTTGGTAACAGATACCTTCCCAGCTATTGCTCTTGGTGTTGAGCCAGCTGAACCTGGTGTCATGACTCATAAGCCGCGTGGACGTAAGTCTAGCTTCTTCTCTGGTGGCGTCATGAGCTCCATCATCTATCAAGGATTGTTGCAAGGTGCTCTGGTGTTGGCAGTTTATGGCTATGCTATTGCCAATCCTGTACATATTGGCGATGTAAAAGCAATCCATGCAGATGCGCTTACAATGGCCTTTGCAACTCTTGGATTGATTCAGCTCTTCCATGCTTATAATGTGAAATCTGTTTACCAGTCTATTTTGACAGTTGGTCCATTCAAATCTAAGACCTTCAACTGGTCAATCTTGGTATCCTTCATTTTACTAGCAGCAACGATTGTTATCGATCCATTAGAAAGCATCTTCCACGTAACCAAGCTTGACTTATCACAATGGGCAGTTGTCCTCTTGGGTAGCTTCTCTATGATTATCATTGTAGAAATTGTTAAGTTTGTTCAACGTAAAATGGGCTTAGATAAAAATGCGATTTAAAATTCGCTTTAATAATAAATATGATTGAGGGGGAATCGGAAAGGTTCCCTCTCTTTACATGGTCTTTTGTTGCAATATACTTTGATATAAAAGCACGGAATGAGAAAAAATTTTATAAGATTTGTCCATGATGTAAGCCAATGTCAAAAAAATTGCTAGATTTTAGGCAGGAAAAGAATGAAATGAAGATGGAAGAAGGTTTGATCCTTTATCTCTTAAAACGTAACAAAGCTATTTTTCTATGACAGTTGAAGAGAAAGAAGAACTGGAAATCAGGGAAAAATGCCTGCTCTATTTACTGGTTTTAATCCTAATATTTGTAATTTTCTTCTTTAGCAATATCATTGTCAGATTTTTAATATAAATTATATTGGCAGAAATGGTAGAATCGCTCGAAAGGGCGATTTCGATCTTCTTTAGATAATTGAAAAAAAGGTCTAAATCCGCTATAATAGATAGGTTGAAAGGATTGGGCTATTCCGATGTAAAATAGAAGAAAAATGAACATTCACCATTATCCTAAAATGAGAGAAAGAGAAGAAAATGAATTTACAAGAAGAAATTAAGAAACGCCGTACCTTTGCCATCATCTCCCACCCGGACGCAGGTAAGACAACCATCACTGAGCAGTTGCTCTATTTTGGGGGAGAGATTCGTGAGGCTGGTACTGTAAAAGGGAAGAAAACAGGGACTTTTGCCAAGTCTGACTGGATGGATATCGAGAAACAACGTGGGATTTCGGTCACTTCATCCGTGATGCAGTTTGACTACGATGGCAAGCGCGTCAACATCCTAGACACGCCAGGGCACGAGGACTTCTCAGAAGATACCTATCGTACCTTGATGGCGGTGGATGCTGCGGTCATGGTCGTGGACTCTGCCAAGGGTATCGAGTCCCAAACCAAGAAATTGTTCGAGGTTGTTAAACACCGTGGCATTCCAGTCTTTACCTTTATGAACAAGCTGGATCGTGATGGACGTGAGCCACTGGACCTCTTGCAAGAATTGGAAGAAGTCTTGGGCATTGCTAGCTACCCTATGAACTGGCCAATCGGGATGGGGAAAGCCTTTGAAGGCTTGTATGACCTTTATAACCAGCGCTTGGAACTTTATAAAGGTGATGATCGTTTTGCTAGTCTGGAAGATGGGGACAAACTTTTTGGTAGCAATCCATTTTATGAACAAGTTAAGGAAGATATTGAACTTCTAAATGAAGCAGGTAATGAGTTTTCTGAGGAAGCTATCCTTTCAGGTGAGCTGACACCAGTCTTCTTTGGGTCAGCCCTGACAAACTTTGGGGTGCAGACCTTCCTTGAGACTTTCCTTAAGTTTGCTCCAGAACCACATGGTCACAAGAAAACAGATGGAGAAATTGTGGATCCTTATGACAAGGATTTCTCAGGATTTGTCTTTAAAATCCAAGCCAACATGGACCCTCGTCACCGTGACCGTATCGCCTTTGTTCGGATCGTATCTGGTGAATTTGAGCGAGGTATGAGTGTCAATCTGCCTCGTACTGGGAAGAGCGCCAAACTATCGAATGTCACTCAGTTTATGGCGGAAAGTCGTGAAAATGTGACCAATGCTGTGGCTGGGGATATTATAGGGGTTTACGATACAGGTACTTATCAGGTTGGAGACACTCTGACTGTTGGGAAAAACAAGTTTGAATTTGAACCACTGCCAACCTTTACTCCTGAAATCTTTATGAAGGTTTCAGCCAAGAATGTTATGAAGCAAAAGTCCTTCCATAAGGGGATTGAGCAGCTGGTACAAGAGGGAGCCGTTCAGCTTTATACCAATTACCAGACGGGCGAGTACATGCTGGGTGCTGTTGGTCAACTCCAGTTTGAAGTCTTTAAGCACCGGATGGAAGGCGAGTACAATGCTGAGGTGGTCATGACACCAATGGGCAAAAAGACTGTTCGCTGGATTTCTCCAGATGACCTGGACGAGCGTATGTCTTCTAGTCGAAATATCCTAGCCAAAGACCGTTTCGACCAACCAGTCTTCCTCTTTGAAAACGACTTTGCCCTACGTTGGTTCGCGGACAAGTATCCGGATGTCAAGTTGGAAGAGAAGATGTAACGTACTAAGATTGCTTGGCTACATAGTAGTCTAAGCAATCTACGCCATGTCCTATGGGACCATGGCTAAGTACCTTACTAACTGCATTTGGCAAATAAAATCGATTTGCCAAACTCCGTGTCGTAACGCATTGTTTACCTGATTTAGGCTGATTCATTGACTGAATCTGAATCAAAAGTTGCTAATCAGTTGATGGCAATCGCTATGGTGATTGTCTAGCTATCTTACTAATTTTGGCGAGTAATTTGCCTCTATTTGTTTGATTTCATGTTGTAATTAATAGAAGGAATATAATTAATAAAGTCAACTATATTGTGGATAATGAGGAAAAAGAAATTATATGGAAAATGCCTTTTAATTCATTAAAAGACAAGATAGCCAAAGAGTATATGATTAAAGGAAATGCAGGAATGCAATTTTCTTACAATATAACAGAGCAGATAGGTGGACAGTTGAAGGCAGGGTTCACTTTACTTGATATATATGAAGATACGAATGGCTCTGGTAGGCTTTATGAACTGAATATTAAAACTTATATTGCAACTAAATCAGTTAAAAGATAGAAATGGGTAAATTAAAATTTAGGGTAAAGTTATGAGTCGAAAAAAAGCGATCTTCCTTTATTTATTAGGGACCCTAGGTCAAATATGGCTTATATCTATTATAGTTTTTGTATTGCGTCATTTGGGTATGGTTGTAGATTATAGGACGCCAATGGGAATGCTTGCTATTGGCATAGGTGGCCTTTCCACTGCTCTATGGGGAACTATTATTGCAGTTAGATACAAAAAGTACAGTACGAAGAAAATATTAAAGGATTTTTTCGCTATAAAGCAAAACAGGGGCAGTTATTTATTTGCTATTGTGTTCTTGTTTTTGGATTTTTGCTATGTTGCATTTGATGGGGAATTAGCGTTTAATACGTGGTATATTCCTATTATCTTATTTCTTAAAGCAATCCTTTTTGGTGGAATTGAAGAAGTAGGGTGGAGATATGTTTTTCAACCAATTATGATGGAACGCCATAGTTATATTAGTTCAACTATATTTACTTTTGTTCCATGGGGAATATGGCATTTTTCTTATTTCTACATTGAAGGCACATTGCCGCAGGTACAGGCATTGGGATTTTTGCTTGGATTGTTGACTAATTGCTTTATTTTATCCGCATTATTTATAAAGACAAACAGTTTGTGGATATGTGTGATGACACATTCGGTAATAAATGTTTTCTCACAATTAGCGGTAGGTGGTAATCAAAATATATCTTATGCTTGTAGAATAATTATTATAGTAATGGCAACTGTTCTTTCGATTAGAGAGCAAAATAAAAATGACTAGCACTAAATTCTACTGGGCTGTGACTAGCCGCTTCACTAATCAACTTTTTAGGGTAATTTTAATTCATAACAATTTATATCGTAATAGATAAGATAGGCAAACTAGCCACTTTATCAATCGTACTGAGCAAGGAAGTTGTTTTGACATAGCATATTTGAATGCAAGAACAGTTTAGGGAGTTAGGCACTTGTTCTTAAAAATCATTCTAGATGTTAAGAAAGGAGTTTCATGTTTCTGGAAAGAAAACTAAAAGGTCAGGATGTCTGGATTAATATTGATTCTGATGATGTTAAGCAGACTGCGCAGATCTATCAAGATTATGAAATTGACAAAGAAACCATTGAGTATGCTCTGGATAAAAATGAACGGGCTCACATGGACTATAATCGCGAGAATGGTACAGTTGTCTTTATCTACAATGTCCTTAATCTAGCGACAGATAAGGAACATTATGAGACGATTCCGATGACCTTTGTGGCTCAGGAGGGGAGGCTCATTACTATCAGTAATCAGGACAATGCCTATGTTGTTGATATGATGAAGGCCTATACTGAGCGTCATGAGCCAGTATCGGTCTATAAATTTCTCTTTGCGAGTCTAGAGTTGATCTCCAATTCTTACTATCCAGTCGTTGAGCGGATGGACAAGCGTAAGGATGAAATTAATACTCTTCTGCGCCAGACAACTACTAAAAAGCATTTGTTTGCCCTGTCAGACTTGGAAACCTCAATGGTCTATTTAGTTGCTGCGGCTAAGCAGAACCGCATGCTTCTAGAGCATATCAAAAGCCATGGTATTTACCGCCGTTTTGACGACTTAGAAACTGAACAGTTTGAGGATGCCATGATTGAGGCTCGTCAGCTCGTTTCGATGACTGATCTGATCGCTCAAGTTCTCAGTCAGCTCTCAGGCTCCTACAATAATATCCTGAACAACAATCTGAATGACAATTTGACTGTCCTGACTATTATTTCGGTCCTTCTGGCAGTACTTGCAGTTATCACTGGTTTCTTTGGTATGAATGTTCCTTTGCCATTGTCTAATGATAAAAATGCCTGGATTTATATTGTTATCATTAGTCTAGTCATTTGGGGACTTCTGACCAAGCTGCTAAAATGGTTGGCCAATAAGAAGTAAATTTCTGAAATCAAATTATTTTTCTATAACAAGCACCGAGATGGTGCTTGTTTTTTTCTTGATTGCTAAAGAAAATAATTGGTACAGTTTGTCTTTATTTTAAAAACTGTATTTTTATGTTAGAAAACATAACGTATTATTAAGAAATCTTATTGCATAAAATTACATAATAAAGTATAATATAAAACAATTTAAAATAAGTGAGGGGTAGAAATATGGCAGAATACCTAAGCGATTTAAATTACAAAGGCAATGTATACCGATATATAGATCTGAAGAAAGCCTCGGCTTTACTAGGAGGAGATATAAAAAAAATTCCTTATTCTATTCGCATATTATTCGAAAGTGTCCTTCGTAAAGAAGATGGGATTGATGTAACTAAAGATAACATTTATTCTTTGATGCATTATCAAGCTAAATCACCAAGCGGAGAAGTTCCTTTTAAGCCTAGCCGAGTTATTCTCCAGGATTTTACGGGTGTTCCTGTCGTGGTGGATTTGGCTAGTATGCGCGATGCTATTGTTGGCCAGGGAGGTCAGGCAGATCAGATTAATCCAGAAATTCCGGTTGATTTAGTCATTGACCACAGTGTTCAGGTGGACTTTTATGGCTGTGATACAGCTCTGGAAGCCAATATGAACCAGGAGTTTATCCGTAACAATGAGCGCTACGAATTTCTCAAGTGGGCCGAAAAATCGTTTGATAATTATCGAGCAGTTCCTCCTGCTACGGGGATTATCCATCAGGTCAATATCGAATTTCTCAGTGATGTCATTATTGAAAAGGATGGCCAACTCTATCCAGACAGTATGTTTGGGACGGATAGTCATACGACCATGATCAATGGTATTGGTGTTCTAGGCTGGGGTGTTGGTGGGATTGAGGCCGAGGCTGCCATGTTAGGTGAGGCTTCCTATTTCCCAGTTCCCGAGGTGATTGGTGTTCGTCTCTTGGGGAAGCTACCTAAGATAGCGACAGCGACGGATTTGGCTTTAAAGGTCACGCAAATCTTGCGGCAGGAAAATGTTGTTGGCAAATTTGTCGAGTTCTTTGGACCTGGTTTGTCTAATCTAAGCCTGGCTGACCGGGCAACAGTGGCTAATATGGCGCCGGAATACGGAGCTACCTGTGGTTATTTTCCGATAGATGAGGAAACGCTCAATTACATGCGTCTGACTAATCGGTCAGAAGATCATATTGAGCTGACCCGTCTCTATGCTCAAAAAAATCACCTTTTCTATGATGAAAAGGTTGAGCCAATTTATACCAAGGTAGTCGAAATTGATTTGTCCAGCATTGTGCCAAGTATCTCAGGACCCAAGCGGCCCCAAGATTTGATTGAATTAACAGCTGCTAAAGAGGAGTTTCAAGCTAGTCTAGTCAGAGAAGCGGGGGTCCGAGGCTTTGGATTAGATGAGAGCGAGCTGGAAAAGTCTGCAGTGGTTCAATTTTCTGACCATGAGGAGACGATTAAGACTGGTCATGTGGCTATCGCTGCCATTACTAGCTGTACCAATACATCCAATCCCTATGTCCTGATGGCGGCAGGGCTTTTAGCCAAGAACGCAGTAGAAAAAGGCTTACGCGTTTCAAAGACTGTCAAGACTTCATTAGCTCCGGGCAGCAAGGTGGTAACAGGCTATCTCAAGAAGAGTGGTCTTCAGACCTATCTGGATCAGCTTGGTTTCAATGTTGTCGGCTATGGTTGCACTACTTGTATTGGAAATTCAGGAAATCTCCGACCGGAAGTGGCTCAGGCGATTACGGATACTGACTTGCTGGCTAGTGCTGTTCTTTCAGGAAATCGGAATTTTGAAGGGCGGATCAATCCACTGGTCAAGGCCAATTTCCTAGCTAGTCCGCCCTTGGTGGTCGCCTATGCTCTGGCTGGAAATACCAATGTCGATCTGACCAGCGAGCCACTAGGTTATGATCAAAAAGGGCAGCCGGTTTATTTGATGGATTTGATGCCGGAGCACGACTTGGTTGCAGACTATGTTCAAAAATATGTGACGCGCCAGCTTTTTGAAAAAGAATATGCCCATGTGTTTGATGACAATGAAAAATGGAATCAGATTCCGACAGCCTCTTCTCAAAATTATCAGTGGAATCAGGCTTCGACCTATATTCAAAATCCACCTTACTTTGATGGTTTAGCTGATGATTTAGCCATTCAGCCACTGAAAAATCTTGCAGTGCTGGCAAAATTTGGGGATACGGTGACGACAGACCATATCTCCCCAGCAGGAAATATTGCCAGAAACAGCCCAGCAGCTTCCTATTTGATGGAGCATGGAGTGGATTACCAAGAGTTTAATTCCTATGGCAGCCGTCGGGGGAATCATGAGGTCATGATGCGGGGGACTTTTGCCAATATTCGGATTAAAAATGAATTGGCAGATGGAAAGATTGGTGGTTACACAGATTATAAAGGAGAGCTACTATCCATTTATGAGGCGGCCATGCGCTACAAGGAAGAGCAAATTGATACCATTGTCCTAGCTGGTAAAGACTATGGTATGGGGTCCAGTCGTGATTGGGCAGCTAAGGGAGCTAATCTTTTGGGTGTCAAGGTGGTGCTGGCAGAGAGTTTTGAGCGTATCCACCGGTCCAATCTGGTCATGATGGGGATTCTTCCTTTGCAGTATCTAGAGGGCGAAGATGCGGATAGCCTAGGCTTAACAGGCAAGGAGACTTTCGACATTAATCTGCCACAGAACCCGCAAGTTGGTCAGCTAGTTGACGTGGTAGCGCGGAAAGGTGCTGAAGAAATAGCTTTTCAAGCTCGGCTGCGCTTTGATGCAGAGGCGGATATCCGTTACTATGAAAACGGAGGAATTTTGCCCATGGTCGTTAGAAAGAAATTAGAGGAGGTATGAGCATGAGTCAGACGGACGGCTTGAAAGATACCATTGCCTGTGATACCAGGATTAGCCAGATTGTGGATGATTCCTTGTCTTATGCAGGCTACAATATCTCTGAATTGGTAGAGCACCATGCAAGTTTTGAAGAGGTGATTTATCTGCTGTGGCATTTGCATTTGCCGACTCAGATTGAGCTCAAGCATTTTGAAGAAGATCTGCGAACTAATTATGCCATTAGCGATGCGGTGGAGCAGTGCATCCTTATCCAGTCCCGTAAGCACCTTCATCCCATGAGCGTCTTGCGCTCAACGGTCAGTCTTTTGGGGGTTTATAATGTCCATGCTGAGGAAACTTCTCTAGAAGCGACCTATGAGCAGAGCATCCAGCTTATGGCAAAGATGCCGACTATTATTGCGGCTTTTGCCAGACTGAGGTCGGGTCAGACTCCAGTAGAGCCGCGGGAGGATTTGGGCTTTGCGGCTAATTTCCTCTATATGCTCAAGGGAGAAGAGGCTAGTGAGCTTGAAGTCAAAGCCTTTAACTGTGCCTTGGTGCTCCATGCCGATCATGAACTCAATGCTTCAACCTTTGCGGCTCGTGTCTGCGCCTCGACCTTGACCGATATTTATTCTTGCGTGACAGCAGCTGTTGGAGCGCTCAAGGGCTCCCTTCATGGCGGTGCTAATGAATGTGTCTTTGATATGCTGAAAGAGATCAGAGAGGAAGGGAATTGCCAGGCCTATCTAGACCGCAAACTGGCCTCTCATGAGAAGATTATGGGCTTTGGTCATCGAGTTTACAAGACTCAAGATCCGCGTGAAAAATACCTGCGTCAAATGGCTAAGGATTTGACACAGGGGACCAAGGATGAGGTTTGGTATCAGCTTTCAGTGGAAATTGAAGCCTATATGAAGCATACCAAGCATCTGATACCGAATGTCGATTTTTATTCGGCTACGGTTTACCATGTGTTGGGCATTGACAGCAGTATCTACACCCTGATTTTTGCCATGAGTCGGGTGGCTGGCTGGATTGCCCATATTCAGGAACAGCGCAAGAACAATAAGCTGATTCGGCCGCGTTCTAACTATATTGGTGCTCAAGGTTTGGAGTATCTTCCCATTGGAAGGAGATAAAATGGCAGATAAGATTTTGTTTGAGAAAGGGCGGTTGCAGGTACCGGATGCTCCGATTATTCCTTGCATCCAAGGTGATGGGATTGGGGTTGATATCTGGAAAAATGCCCAGTTGATTTTTGATAAGGCAGTGGGAAAGGCTTATGGCGGCCAGAGAAAGGTTATTTGGAAGGAAGTTTTGGCTGGGAAAAAAGCAGCAGACCTGACGGGTGACTGGCTGCCGGATGAAACGCTGGCAACGATTAAGGATTGTCTGGTGGCTGTTAAGGGACCGCTAGAAACCCCAATCGGAGAAGGGCTTCGTTCCTTGAATGTGGCCTTGAGACAGGAATTGGACCTTTACGCCTGCCTGCGGCCGGTTCGTTATTTCAAGGGAGTTCCCAGTCCGCTCAAGCACCCAGAGAAGACTGACATCACAATTTTTCGGGAAAATACAGAAGACATCTATGCAGGGATTGAGTGGGAGAGTGGAACGACTGCAGTCCAAAAAGTTATCGATTTCCTGCAGAAGGATATGCAGGTTGATAAGATTCGCTTCCCAGAAAGCTCTGCTATTGGGATCAAGCCTATCTCTAAGCAGGGCAGTGAGCGGCTGATACGGGCAGCTATAGACTATGCGCTAGCCAAAGGACTAAGGCGTGTCACTCTGGTTCACAAGGGCAATATCCAGAAATTTACAGAAGGTGGTTTTCGAAAATGGGGCTATGAACTGGCTCAAAGAGAGTATGCGGATGAGCTGGCTTCTGGAAAACTAATTATCCAGGATGTCATTGCAGATAATTTTCTGCAGCAGATTCTGCTCTATCCCGAGAAATTTGATGTTGTTGCCTTGACCAATTTAAATGGTGACTATGCCAGCGATGCCTTGGCTGCTCAGGTGGGCGGGATTGGTATTGCGCCAGGAGCCAATATTAATTACGAGACTGGTCATGCTATTTTTGAAGCAACTCATGGAACGGCGCCAGATATAGCGGGTCAAAACAAGGCTAATCCTTGTTCTCTTCTCTTATCGGGGGCCATGCTCTTTGATTACATTGGTTGGTCAGAGGTCTCTCAGCTCCTGACTAAGGCTATTGAGAAGGCTCTCTTTGAGCAAAAAGTGACAGGCGATTTTGCCAGTCAGCTGGAAGGAGTAGCACACTTGACCACTAGTCAATTTGCTGAGGAGCTGGTAGCTAATATAGAAAAGTGTCCATAATGAAAAAAATGATGAAGAATCTGCCTATCTAGACAGTTTCTTCATCATTTTTTTGTCTTTTTCGATATTCCAGTCCCCAGCCGATGATCCAGCAAAAGACTAGCAGATAATTTTCAATCCAGCCCAGTAGATTCGCTTGATTCGCCTTTGCCAGATAGCCTAGCAGATGGTTGGTACCAAAGCCCAGCCCGCCCAGAATCAGTGCTAGCAAGGTCATACGCAGATAGAACCAATCATACTTTATGTTGGCGGCAATGGCTAAAGGCAGAATAGCCAGATTCCAGAAACCAATTTCCCGCTGCCAGTAGGGAGCTAGACCATAGATGGACTCATTGCCCAAGAGCTGGGGCTGGAATATCTGGATCATAGCCGCGCCCAGCATAGCTAAGATAAGTAAAATGAAAATCACTCGTAAAAATTTGTTCATACCTGTCTCCTTTCTTCTTTGTAGATTATAATGCTTTTGAAAATGATTTTCAAGTTTTCATTTTTTACAAAAGAAATCTCTAATAAAATATTTTACAGTCAAGTCCTATCTTTTTAACCTTATTTATGGTATACTAGATAGGTTGCAAAACTTACAGTTTTTCTATTCAGTGGGAACTAGCGACCGAGTCGGCGCTTTTTTAGTGCCTAGACTTGAGAGACCATATTTATGAAGAGAAGAGCGAATACTCTCAGAAAATCGAGATTTATCAAGCGAAAGCACTTGTCATGTTTCGATAGATGAGTATCAAAAGCCTTATAAGGTGGCTTCGCACCGCCTTTAGAAAGAAGAAGAACATTGAAATTTAATGAATTACATTTATCTGCTGAATTATTAGCAGAGATTGAAAAAGCTGGCTTTGTAGAAGCGAGTCCTATCCAAGAGCAGACAATTCCACTTGCTATGGCAGGTAAGGATGTCATTGGTCAGGCCCAGACTGGGACAGGAAAGACAGCAGCCTTTGGCTTCCCAACTCTGGAGAAGATTGATACAGATAATCCTGCTGTGCAAGCGTTGGTTATCGCTCCAACCCGTGAATTAGCAGTGCAGAGTCAGGAAGAACTTTTCCGTTTTGGCCGCAGCAAGGGTGTCAAGGTGCGTTCTGTCTACGGTGGCTCCAGCATTGAAAAGCAAATCAAGGCCCTCAAATCTGGTGCTCATATCGTCGTAGGAACACCTGGTCGTCTCTTGGACTTGATCAAACGCAAGGCGCTTAAGCTAGATCAGATTGAAACCTTAATCTTGGACGAAGCGGATGAAATGCTTAACATGGGCTTTTTGGAAGATATTGAGTCTATCATTTCCCGTGTGCCAGAAGAACGTCAGACCTTGCTCTTTTCAGCGACTATGCCGGATGCTATCAAGCGTATCGGTGTCAAGTTCATGAAGGAGCCTGAGCATGTCAAGATTGCTGCTAAAGAGTTGACGACGGAGCTAGTAGACCAGTATTATATCCGTGTCAAAGAAAATGAAAAATTTGATACCATGACTCGCCTGATGGATGTGGAGCAGCCAGAGCTGTCTATCGTCTTTGGCCGGACCAAGCGCCGGGTGGATGAGCTGACTCGTGGCCTGAAAATCCGCGGTTACCGAGCAGAAGGGATTCATGGTGATTTGGACCAAGGCAAGCGCCTCCGCGTTCTGCGTGACTTTAAAAACGGCAATCTGGATGTCTTGGTGGCGACAGATGTGGCCGCGCGTGGATTGGACATTTCTGGTGTGACCCACGTCTACAACTACGATATTCCGCAGGATCCAGAAAGCTATGTTCACCGGATTGGTCGGACTGGTCGTGCTGGTAAGTCAGGTCAGTCTATCACTTTCGTAGCGCCAAATGAAATGGGCTATTTGCAGATTATCGAAAATCTGACCAAGAAGCGCATGAAAGGCCTTAAGCCTGCGACTGCAGAGGAAGCTTTCCAAGCTAAGAAAAAAGTTGCTCTTAAGAAGATTGAACGTGATTTTGCGGATGAAAGCATCCGTTCTAACTTTGAGAAATTTAGCAAAGATGCTCGTAAACTGGCAGCAGAATTCAGTCCAGAAGAGTTGGCTATGTATATCCTCAGCTTGACGGTGCAGGATCCAGATACCCTTCCTGAAGTAGAAATTGCCCGTGAAAAACCATTGCCATTTAAACCGTCTGGCGGTGGCTTTGGCGGAAAAGGCAAGGGAAGTCGTGGCGGAAATGGCAACCGTCGCAACAATGACAATCGCCGTGACCGAGGTGGCCGTCGCGACCAATTTAAGAAAGGTCGTAAAGAAGAGCGTTTTGACAAAGAAAATCGCTACCGCAAGGATCACAAGAAGCCACGCAATACTTCTAGCGAAAAGAAAACCGGCTTTGTTATTCGTAATAAGGGTGATAAATAAACAATTTGAAAGACTGCTAGCAAGAACTAGTGGTCTTTTCTTATGAAAATTTATTCGAATTTTGTATTGGCTTTTTGTTTTTTGTGGGAAATGAGTCTACATTCTATGACAATTCACAACAATTTTTAACAAAAATGATTTAAATTCATATTTTTATGTGTATTTTTTTAAAATAGTGTAGTATAATAAGCGTAGAAGGCCTACTCATATTAAGATAGGCATTACATTGAATACGGATTAACCAATAATGTTAAAGATTAGGCGCTGCCATCTCATTTTAACAATAAACAAAAGGAGCAGGTAAATGAAGGAAGGTAGACATAGAATTATTCTGCAGGAGCTTGACCGAGCGGGTCTGGTATCTGTTAGGAAATTAAAGGATCTTTTGGATGTAACGGATATGACCATTCGTCGTGATTTAATTGATCTTGAGAAGCAAGGTTTTTTAGTTCGAGTTCATGGAGGGGCACATAAAAAAGTTAGAGATGGCTTAGTGGAAGTTCCTCATACTGAAAAAATCATGATCAACACGGAAGAAAAAGAAGCGATTGCTAAAAAATGTGCAGATCTCATTTCTTCAGGAGATACAATTTTTATCGGTTCAGGTACTACAACAGCTTTGATTGGAGATTTCCTTGATGATAAGACTGTTAATATTGTTACCAATTCCTTGCCAATCTTTGAAAAGTTAAAGGATAATCCTCACTATGATATCCTTTTGATTGGTGGTCGTTATCGGGTTAAAACGCAAACTTTTGTAGGACAATTTGCCGTTAATTTACTCAAAGAAATCAAGGTTTCTAAGGCTTTTATTGGGGCTAATGGAATTGATGGTCACAATATTACAACAGCTAATGAAGAAGAGGGAAATGCGGATGCTATTATCCTTAACAATGCGATTGAAAAATATATTGTCGCTGATAATAGTAAATTTGATAGTTATTCTTTCTACACTTTTTATCGCTTAGATGACGTGAATGCTATTGTAACGGATGACAATATTTCGCAGAGAATGAAAGATAAGTATCAATCTTATACAAAAGTTTTATAAAAAACAAAAATGCCAAACTAGTGTTGGGCATTTTTTTGTGCTTCAATATAAGCCAATTTTTCTTGGCGAGTTTTCTGTTTGAAGAGAGCTTCTGCTGACATGGCAGAAGATTTGTCAGGGAATTCTTCCTGATAAAGCAGTTTAACAGGCAGTCTAGCACGAGTATACTTTGCACCTTTTCCTGCATTGTGGACATCCAAACGCTTTTGCACGTCCGTGCTATAACCGGTGTAGAGAGTACCATCAGTGCACTCTAAGACATACATATAGGCTTTAGTTTCCATGGTAGATATCATATATTTCTGGAGTATAGCTACCGTCTTCCTCATGCAGAATGAGAGGTGGTAGTATCTTTAAGCCGTCCCTTGAGCCATCTTTAATAGCCTCAATCAAAAGCATATTGGCTCCTTTACCCATCTTGGGATAGACAAATTGGATTCTTTTTGGTGCCAGGTTATGAGCTTTCATAGTATCCAAAATATCTAAGAAGCGGTCGGGTCTATGAACCATAGCAAGGCGACCGTTCGATTTGAGGACACGCTGGGCGACAGTACAGATTTCTTCAAGATTGGTTGAAATCTCATGTCGGGCTAGGAGATAGTGCTCGCTTTCATTGAGATTGGAATGTTTGTCAACCTTGAAATAGGGAGGATTACAAAAGATCATATCAACCTTACTACAAGGAATGTAGTGAGGAAGGTTTTTCAAATCGTCATGAATGACTTGCATTTGCTGGTCAAGCTGGTTAAGTTGGATGGAGCGCTGCGCCATATCTGCCAGACGTTCCTGGATCTCAACTGCAATAATCTTAGCCTGAGTGTGGGCACTGGCAAATAAGCCGACAGCGCCATTGCCAGCACAGAGGTCTACAATCAAGCCATTCTTGGGTAATTTTGGAAAGCGAGAGAGCAGAACACTATCAACAGAATAGCTGAAGACCTCTCGGTTTTGAATGATTTTAACGTCAGTAGAAAAGAGCTGATCCAGCCGTTCTCCTTCTTTTAATACTGCTTTTTCCATAGTGTTATTATAGCACGAGTCAAAGGACGAATTCAATCTTGAATAGAAAAAAGTTCTAACTAGAAAAATGTTAGAACTTTAATGAATATTTAGTAACTCTATCTTTAATTGCTGAATTGGGCATTATCGGATTTTTCATTTTTTTCTTGGAGATAATTGACCAAGATAAAAATAAGGCTGAAAACAAAAGCTAGGATAAGGAAGATAGGGGTAGTTTGACTGGTCAAGGTTCCAATTTCGATAAAGGAACGAAGGAGGTAGGCTGTTCCGAAAAATCCTCCAATAGACCAGATGATGAGAAGAATTCTCCAAAGATTGAGTGGAATGCAGGCACGAGCAACAGAAAGAAAACCAATGGTTCCTAGTAAGTAGTAAGAGACTGTAGACATATCAAGAGAACTCCAGCCATTATAAGCACCGAAAATTCGGACAAATAGTACACTGAAGACAACCATGAGTCCGCTTGGCAGGGCTTTGAAAATTGCTTTTTTAAGGAACTTAGGCTCTACCGGACGGATATTGCGCTCGAATGTCAGCACAAATGGAGGGAAACCTTCAACAAATTGGTCAAAGAGAGTGATTTGCACTGGAATGAAAGGAAAGACAAGAAGCCATTCTTTATTTCCTAACAAGACACTGGCGATACAAATCATGGTCAAGATAAAGGAGTAGATGGTCTTCACCAAGAAAATAGGAGCGATACGGGCAATGTTATTTACCACGCGCCGACCTTCAAAAAGAATCTCAGGGACATCATTAAAATCTGAGTTGAGAAGAACGAGATTAGCAATCTGCCGTGTCGCAGGATCTCCTTCAGCCATAACAATTGAGCAGTCTGCTTCGCGCAGGGCTAGAATGTCGTTTACCCCGTCACCAGTCATGGCTGTTGTATGGCCTGCTTTTTTCAGGGTTTGAATAATGAGTTTTTTCTGGTGAGGAGACACACGGCCAAAGATAGCCGTTTCTTCAGCTGTAGCAATCAAGTCAGTATCTGAGACAGTCGAACAGTCAAGATAGCTTTGATAATTCTCAAAGCCTGCCTTAGCGGCAATATTTGAAACAGTAATTGGATTATCACCAGAGATGATTTTCAGATTAACGTCTTGGGATCGCAAGTATTCGAGTGTATCAGCAGCCCCTTGCCGGATAGGATCTGTAATTTCTAAGACAGCCAGAACTTCAATCTGTTGGGGAAGCGTCATGTGCTGGTGGTTAAGCTTATCAGTACTAGAAGCCAGAGCTAGAACACGAGAACCACGTTCTTGGGCTTCTTGAACTGGTTTTAGGTTTTGCTGATGAAGCAAGATTTCTGGTGCCCCTAGGAAGATAGTCCCAAAGGGTTCCATTTCCATAGCTCCCCATTTTCGATCACTGGAGAAGGGGATGGTATTGGAAGTTTGATATTTTGTTTGGGCTGAAGGAAATCTTTTACGAATGGCCTGAGCAGTAGGATTTTTATCATCGCTGTTGGTCATATAGCTAGCTAAAATGTCTGAAATTGTTTCTGCTGAAATAGATTCTGACAAGGGATAAACTTGCTCAACCTTCATCTTACCTTCAGTAATAGTTCCTGTTTTATCCAAGCATAAAGTATCCACATGAGCCAGGGTTTCAACTGAGTACATTTCTTGGACCAGGACCTTGCGCATCCCCAGCTTAATAACAGCTGTTAAGAGCGAAGTGATAGTCAACAGGGCAATTCCTTTTGGTAGCATACCCAACAGGGCTGTTGATGAATTGATAACAGAGTCTTTGACAGGAAGCTGTTTGATGAGTAAGGCTTCAAAAAAGAGAGCTAATCCGCAGGGGATGATGATTTTTCCGGTAAAAGCAGCGATTTTATTCAAAGAATCCAAGATGCGAGAGTTGAGTGGCTTAAGGGTCTTGGCTTCTAACATTAGTTTTGCAGCGTAGTTATTAGCCCCTACTTGAGATACTTGGGCTAAGACTTGCCCGCTAGCTAAGAAACTACCCGACAGCAATTGATCGCCAACTTCTTTAAGCACAAGATCACTTTCACCAGTAAGCATGGCTTCATTGGCTTCTGCAAAGCCATCTAGTACAATAGCATCACTGGGAACCTGTTCTCCAGCTGACAACTGAATCACGTCCTCTAAAACGATTTCTTCAGGATTTATTTTTTCTTGCTGGCCATTTCGAATAACGCTAATCTTTTCTCTAGTCATAAGATTCAGCTTGTCGATCATTCTTTTAGCCCGAAGCTCAGTCATAATACCGGTTAAGGCATTGAATGATATGACTGCAAAAAATACCATATTACTCCAGGCTTGAACAAAAGCCAGCGCAAGAGCAATAACAAAGTTTAGAGCGTTAAATAGTGTAAAGACATTGCGTTTAATAATATCCCAAGTGCTGGAGCTGGTCTTAGCCGTAAAATCGTTGGTTAGGCCTTGTTGGATTTTTTCAGACACCTGGTCAGATGTTAAACCAGTAACGTTTTTCATATTTTCCATGTCGCTATCATATCATTTTTTAGGGAAAATTTCTAATGGAATCTGCCTCCAAGCAAAAATGAAAAACATTGCAGTTGATAGAAGGTTGAGGTATAATGGAAAAGTGAATGCATAGAAAGGTTTATGATTATGTTTTATACCTATTTAAGAGGATTAGTAATGTTTATTCTATGGGCTTTAAATGGAAATGCCCATTATCATAATTTGAATAAAATTCCTTCTAAGGATGAGAATTATATTTTAGTCGCACCACACAGGACCTGGTGGGATCCTGTTTATATGGCTTTTGCTACCAAGCCTAAGCAATTTATCTTTATGGCTAAAAAAGAGTTATTTAAAAATCGTATTTTCGGCTGGTGGATTCGGATGTGTGGTGCCTTCCCTATTGATCGTGAAAATCCGGGACCTTCAGCTATCAAATACCCCGTCAATATGTTGAAAAAGAGCAATCGTTCCTTGATCATGTTTCCAAGTGGTAGTCGCCATTCAACAGATGTAAAGGGTGGCGTAGCTGTTATTGCCAAAATGTCCAAGGTTCGGATTATGCCAGCCATTTACGCTGGTCCTATGTCTCTTAAGGGATTAGCTTCTGGTCAACGGGTGGATATGAATTTTGGTAATCCAATTGATATTTCTGATATTAAGCGGATGGATGACGCAGGGATTGAAGAAGTGGCAAGACGGATTCAAGCTGAATTTGATCGGCTTGATGCTGAAGTAGTACCTTATCAAAAAGCTAAAGCGCCAAACATCTTATGGCGCGTATTGCGCTTGTTGGCCTTTGTTCCAGCAGCCATCATTGGTCTTTTAACCATTCTTTTTAGCTTCCTAGCTAGCTTCGTCTGGGATCCGGATAAACATACAAAGTAGGTTTAGTTATCATTTTCTTTTAGGAGAAAGGAGCAGCTATGTCACTAGCCTTGTTGTCTTTTATCGTCCTATCGCTTTTTATGATTCATGAGTTCGATGAAATTATACTTGTCAAACCTTGGATCAAGCAGAATCAAGATTACCCTGCTTATCAGAAGGAAATGTTCATCGCAGGAAAGTCAAGTTATCCTTCTGCTGAAAGCTTAGCCTTGATGATTGCTGAGGAATTTATTTTAGCTTTCCTCCTGCTCTTAGTAGCAATTCTCTGCCGATTTTCTGAGTTGGCCTTAGCAATTACTATCTGTCATACCTTGCATTTATTGGGCCACATTAGTCAGGTTATAAAATTTCGCTCTTTGGTTCCAGGTGGACTGACTGCAGTTCTAACCTTTCCAATCTTGTTAGTGATTTTAGCAGTCTATTTATCTCAGAATTCAGTTTCTTGGGTTTTACTGATTCTGCTTAGCATTCTTGTCATGCTAGCTCTCCTAAGTAATCTCCTCTTTCTACATAAACAGGCTCCAAAGATTCATGCCTGGATTTATAGAATCAGTAAAAGGAATTAATAAGTATCTTAAAATGATCAAAAGTCAAGTTTACTTGGCTTTTTTTCTTCTTTTACGAATAAATAGGTGATACTTAATTTTGTTAAAGGAGAAATGATGATAGAAGATTTGATAGAAAAAGCAAAGCAATATAAAATTGCTTTAGGTCTAGGCTTATTAGGAGCGATTGTAGCGGGCTTTATTTTACTACAAGGAAGAGATCAAGGAGTGACAGATGTCCAGCAATTGACAGAGCAAACTTCTTCCTCTAGCTCATATAAGGATGAAAAAAGTAACAAGAGCAATGAAATCAGTCAAGCCGAGACAGAAGATCAGTTGGTTACAGTTGATGTCAAGGGGGCGGTAAAAAAGCCTGGTGTCTATCAGTTGCAGTCTAATAGTCGTGTTCATGATGCTTTAGAAAAGGCAGGTGGTTTAACTGACGAAGCTGACTTAAAATCCGTCAATCAGGCTCAGAAACTGAGCGACGAGGCGGTAGTATATGTAGCCAAGGTCGGAGAAAATGCTGTAGATGTTACGACGAGTGCCCCTGCAAGTGCAACATCAGGAACGGGCCAGGCGAAATCCGCGCTGGTCAATCTAAATACAGCAACAGAAGCAGACTTTCAAACTATTTCAGGCATCGGACAAAAACGAGCTCAGGATATTATTGCTTACCGAGAAGCCAATGGTAGATTTAAGTCTGTAGATGATCTGAAAAATGTATCAGGTATTGGGGCCAAAACTCTGGAAAAATTAAAAGAATATGTCACAGTGGATTAAAAAACTTCCCCTTTCACCAATCTATTTGTGCTTTCTTTTGGTTTGGCTTTACTTCGCTATTTATAGTGGGGAAAAGCTCGCTTATCTTGGAGTTTTTCTGCTTATAGCTCGCCTAATCTGGCATTATCCAAGAAAGAAATGGTTGCCAACTGTAGCGATCCTAATTGCTTTTTCTATTTTTTTTTATGTTAGACGTGAGTTGGCGGAGCGAACCTTTCAGTCTCAACCAGCTCCAGCAAGACAAGTCTTAGTTTTACCAGATACAATTAAAGTAAATGGAGATTCCCTGTCATTCCGTGGTAGAATAGGTGGCAGACTCTATCAGCTCTACTACAAATTAGCAAGTCCAAGAGAGAAAAAAACTTTTCAAAAACTAACTGACTTGGTCACTTTAGAGATAGAAGCAGAGTTTAATCTAGCAGAAGAACGGCGCAATTTCTCTGGCTTTGACTATCAGGCTTATTTAAAAAGTCAGGGAATCTATCGGACGGTTAAGATCAGTAGGATTATGTCCAGTCACTCTAGTCAATCTATCAATCCATTTGATTGGCTGTCTGTTTGGCGTAGGAAGGCCTTGGTTTTCATTAAGTCTACTTTTCCAAGCCCGATGAGTCACTACATGACAGGACTCTTGTTTGGTGATTTGGATATTGAATTTGCAGAGATGAATGACTTGTACTCAAGTTTAGGAATTATCCATCTTTTTGCTTTATCAGGAATGCAGGTTGGCTTTTTTATGGATGCCTTTCGGAAAATTCTTCTGCGCATAGGCTTAAGGATGGAAACGGTAGATTGGTTGCAATTCCCTTTGTCCTTTGTTTATGCTGGTTTGACCGGATTTTCTGTGTCAGTAGTGAGAAGTTTAGTGCAAAAGTTGTTGTCTCAATTTGGAGTGAGGCGCTTGGATAATTTTGCGATGACCATGCTGGTCCTAATGCTTCTTATGCCAAGCTTTCTCCTGACAACAGGCGGAGTCCTATCTTGCGCTTATGCCTTTATCATCACGATGTTGGACTTTAAAGATTCTAGTGTTTTTCGCAAAGCAGTGCTAGAGAGTTTAAGCATCTCGTTAGGTATTTTACCAATTCTTATCTATTATTTTGCAGAATTCCAGCCTTGGTCTATCCTCTTAACCTTCCTTTTTTCAATCGTTTTTGATGTATTTATGTTGCCTCTCTTGAGTCTAATTTTTGTCCTTTCGCCTTTGTTTGCCATCACTCAAGTTAACATCTTTTTCCAATGGCTGGAAATAGTTATACGTTGGGTAGCTGGTCTGTCAACAAGGCCAATAGTTTTAGGTCAGCCCAATCTGACTTTGCTTATTCTTCTTCTACTAGCTTTAGCCTTACTCTATGATTTTAGAAAACAAAAAAAGATTAAGGCTGGTCTGAGTCTGTTAGCAATCTTGCTATTTCTCCTAAGTAAATATCCCTTGCAAAATGAAATCACAGTGGTTGATATTGGACAAGGGGATAGTATTTTTCTGAGAGATGTCAGAGGTAGGACTATCGTAATTGATACAGGAGGACGGGTGGAGATTGGAAAAAAAGAGGCTTGGCAAGAGCGCGTGAGAAAAAGTAATGCGGAAACGACCTTAATCCCTTACCTGAAAAGCCGAGGAGTGGACCACTTGGATCAATTAGTCCTGACTCACACAGATACAGACCATATGGGAGATATGTTGGAGTTGGCCAAGCATTTTTCTATCCGAGAAATTTATGTTTCCAAAGGAAGTATGACTCAGTCTGATTTTGTAGGCAAGTTAAAGAAGATGAAAGCTAAAGTTCATGTAGTCGAAGTAGGAGATCGGCTTCCTATTTTTGATTCGGCCCTGGAAGTGCTCTACCCGCTTGCTCAAGGAGATGGTGGTAATGATGACTCTATTGTCTTGTATGGTGAATTTTTCCGGACCAAGTTTCTTTTCACAGGAGATTTAGAAGCTCCAGGTGAAGGTCAGATGGTGACAGCCTATCCAGATTTAAGAGTAGATGTGCTCAAAGCTGGGCATCATGGATCCAAAGGGTCTTCTAGTCCAGAATTTTTAGAGCATATTAAGCCTAAGTTGGCCTTGATTTCAGCTGGTAAAAACAATCGCTACCAGCATCCGCATCAGGAAACTTTAGAAAGATTTGAAAAAATTCAGACCAAGATTTTACGAACAGATGAGCAGGGAGCTATTCGATTTAAAGGATGGAATTCTTGGAAGATAGAAACAGTTCGCTAGCCACTTAGGAATGAGATTGGACAGGCATTATCTTAAGCTCTGTGGTATAATATAGAGAACCAAAATAAGACAAACTAGGAGAAAGATTTCTTGTTAGCAATTGAGGCCATCAAAAATATAAAATTATCCAATTTACCTCCCCTTACGGTATTAACAGGAGATGATTTGGGACAGTTCGAATTGCTGAAAGAACAGTTGTTGAAGCAAATTGAATTTAATGCAGCTGACTTGAATTATGCGCTATTTGATATGAAGGAAGTAGATTACCAGCAAGTGGAATTAGACTTGGTGAGTCTTCCTTTTTTCTCAGATGAAAAAATTATTATTCTAGATCATTTTATAGATATCACAACTGCTAAAAAGCGAAATTTGTCAGATGATGAATTGAAGTCTTTTGAGACGTATTTGGAACATCCAGTTGAGACAACCAAGCTAATTATCTTTGCGGAAGGAAAGTTAGACAGCAAACGTAGAATTGTTAAGCTTTTAAAACGAGATGCAGAGATTTTTGAAGCATCAGAGCCGAAAGAACAGGATTTAAGGTCCTATTTTAGTAAAGTGGCTCAAGTAGATAATCTTCAGTTCGCTCCGACAGTGTTTGATCAGCTCTTGATTAAATCGGGGTTTCAATTTAGCGAAATTAGTAAGAATTTATCTTTTTTAAAGGGATATAAGCCAGATGGTCAGATTGAGCTTGAAGATGTTACAGAAGCTATTCCAAAGACCCTGCAGGACAATATTTTTGACTTGACTCAGTTAATCCTAAATCAAAGGGTTGATGAAGCTCGAAGTCTTGTTAGTGACCTAAGACTACAAGGAGAGGATGAAATCAAACTGATTGCTATCATGTTGGGGCAGTTCCGTATTTTTACCCAGGTCAAGATTTTGTCGGGAAATGGCAGGGCAGAAAGCCAGATTGTATCGGACTTATCTGATTATCTGGGACGCAAGGTCAATCCTTATCAAGTCAAGTTTGCCTTAAAGGATGCCCGTTCCTTGGATCTATCCTTTTTGAAAAAAACGATGGCTTGCTTGATTGAAACAGATTATCAGATTAAATCTGGACTTTACGAAAAGGATTATCTATTTGATCTTGCATTGCTTAGGATTGCAACTGGAAATCTGTAAGCAAAATAGTTGAAAAAAAAACATGATTGCGTTATCATTTTCATAATAAATAAAGAAAAAGAGGTTTTGCAAATGGCAATTATTTTACCTGATCTTCCTTACGCTTATGATGCATTGGAGCCATATATCGATGAAGAAACTATGCACTTGCACCATGACAAACACCATAATACTTATGTAACAAATGTCAATGCAGCACTTGCAAAACACCCTGAAATTGGCGAAGATTTAGAAAAATTATTGGCTGATGTCGAGTCTATTCCAGCTGATATCCGTCAAGCAGTTATCAACAATGGTGGTGGACACCTTAACCACGCTCTTTTCTGGGAATTGATGACAGCAGAAGAGACTGCTCCTTCTGCAGAATTGGCAGCTGACATTGATGCTACCTTTGGTTCATTTGAAGACTTCCAAGCAGCTTTCACAGCTGCAGCAACAACTCGTTTTGGGTCAGGCTGGGCTTGGTTGGTTGTCAATAAAGAAGGCAAATTAGAAGTAGTTTCAACTGCGAATCAAGATACTCCAATCTCAGAAGGTAAGACTCCAATCTTGGGCTTGGATGTTTGGGAACATGCTTACTATGTTAAATACCGTAATGTTCGTCCTGATTACATCAAAGCTTTCTTCTCAGTAATCAACTGGAATAAAGTTAACGAACTTTATGCGGCAGCTAAATAATAGAAACTAGGAGCGAATCACTTAGATTCGCTTTTTTAGTCATTATTTTGCCCTTTAGACTTGTTATTTTTCTCATATTTTTTTATAATACTAAAAATTAGGAGAAAAAATTTGACTAAAAAATATATAACAATTGCCGTTGCTGTCATTTCCAGCCTCTGCCTGATCGGTTTGTTTATCTTCTTTGCTATTGAGTGGAAGATGGCCTATGAGAAACAAAGTCGGATGAATGCTGAATCTACAAGCTCCGCTAGTCATCAGAGTCAAAAAGACAAAGAAGCGACTATAGAAAAACCAGAAGAAACCAAGCCTGTTCAAAAAAGTCCTGAAGAAAAGCAAAAAGTCATGGAGGCGGATGGGCCGACTATGGATGCTTTAGGTTTACGTTATGACTATGCCAATTTGGATTTGACTCAGGTAGTTCAGGCTTATTTAGCTGAAGCGGGAATTGAACAATCGCAGATTGCCTTTTCTTATAAGGACCTGACGACAGGTCAAACATTTGCCATGAATGATACTCAGCCTATGACAGCCGGCTCAACTTACAAACTACCACTCAATATGTTGGTAGTAGATGAGGTGGCAGAGGGGAAATTATCAATGGAAGAGCGCTTTGATATTACCCAAACTCACTTTGAGTATCAAGGAGAACATGATAATTATGTTGCAGCTTTTAATGGTGCCATGTCGATTCCTGATATGCAAGAGTATTCCTTGGTTTATTCTGAAAATACACCAGCCTACGCTTTAGCCGAGCGCCTAGGTGGGATGGACAAGGCCTATGAGATGTTCAGCCGATATGGTCAGTCCAAGGGTGATCTGAAAACTATTAGTCGTGACAATAATAAGACCACAACGGATTACTATATCCAAGTACTAGAATATCTGTCCAAAAATCAAGAGAAATATAAGGATATTCTTTACTATATTGGCGAATCCTTCCCTGGTGAATATTATAAGCGTTATCTACGTGATATTACAATTTACCAAAAGCCGGGATATGTTCGTGAAGCACTAAATGTTGATGCTTTAGTTATGGAGGAGAAACCCTATATTGTAGCTCTCTACACGGCTTACTTAGGGGGGAGTACTGAATCTAGTGATGAAATCAGCGGACTTGGAATTGAGCAGGTGGGCCAACTAGCCTATGTTATCAATGAATGGCATCGGGTTAATAAGAATTAATTGACAATGAATTATAAAATTTTAAAAGTATGCTTAGATACAGATCTGAGCATTTTTTTTCTTATAATGAATGATACCTTAAATAGTATAAGTAAAACTCATAAAAGAACCTATTTAGAAAAATATCGAAATATCCTTGACGCTTAAAAGATAGAGGTGTATAATTCTATTTAGAAAATAATCGAAATACTTTGGGAGGATGCCTATGATTACTACACATATTATGATTTCTATGTTGCTTATTCTAGTGGCAGTCTTAGTTCCTGTTATTTATTTCAAAAAGAGCAAGCACATTTCTCTAGTAGTCTTTTTTTTAGGAGGAGTTGGTTTTTATTTATCAAGCCAAGTTCTTGAAAAAATCTTGCACTGGATTGTTTTACAGCCTCAGGCTGATGGAAGCATAGCTTTGCAGACGGAAAATCCTTGGCTATATGTCCTTTATGGTGTTGCTGTGGCAGCTATTTTTGAAGAAACAGCCCGATGGATTGTCTTTTACTTGTTACAAAAGAAGCGCCCAATGACAGTTAGCGATGGTTTGGCTTATGGCTTGGGGCATGGCGGTATTGAGGCTCTGTTTGTTGGAATTGTGAGTCTCTTAAACTTTTGGATTATAGCTCAAGCAGTGACTCAGGGAAATGCGCAGTTAGTGACGACAGTTCCTCAAGCAACGATTGACTATATTAAGTCTCTGAGTGCTGGAAGCATCTATCTTTTGGTTTTTGAACGCATCGTGGCAGTGATCTGTCAAGTCTTACTAAGCTTTTGGGCTTGGAAGTCAGTCAAAGAAAAGGCCCCGATTTATTTTCTAGCTGCTCTAGGATTCCATGCTTTGATTGATCTAGCTCCTGCACTGGGACAGATTCAGTTGCTTTCACCTCTAGTTGTTGAGGCCATATTCTTTATTGAAGTAGTTGGTCTAGCTTATCTGACCAAGAAAATAATGAAGAGTTATCTGAAAGAAGGTTCTTATCATGGGAATCAATCAAACACTTAAAGCTTTAGCGGATCCAGTCCGGAGAAATATTTTAGAAATGCTAAAACAGGGCCCTAAGTCAGCGGGAGAAATAGCTCATGCTTTTGAGCTAACTCCCGCCACAGTGTCCTACCATTTATCGCAGCTGAAAAAGGCAGGCTTATTATTAGAAGAAAAAAAGAAAAACTTTATTTATTATAGTTTAGATATCACAGTTTTTGAGGAAATTTTAGTTTGGTTCCAATCTCTCGGAGGAGGAAATGGAAATGAAAAAAAATAGTTTACAAGAATTAGGTTGGGCACTTGGCGTCATGCTCTTGCCAGTTTTATATGCCGTATGGGTCTATCAAACATTACCAGAAAACCTGGCTATTCATTTTGACTTATCTGGAAAAGGAAATGCTTTTTTACCTAAGTTTTTAGTAGTTTCGGCTTTTCCAATTGTCATGATGCTGCTAGAAGTTATGATTTACTGGACAACCATTGCCAAAGATATCTTGAATAGAACCTTTAAGCACCTTATTCGCTGGATAATCCCTTTTTCCTTTGTTTCGCTATATCTAGCTACCATTTATCGGGGGTTAAATGAGGAATTTGATATCCGTAAAATAGCAGCCATGGTGGTTGCTTTGGTTTTCATAATTGTAGGCAATTACTTGCCAAAAAAAGTACAAGAAAACAGACAACCCCTGAATAGAAAACTGGCTTATCTTTTTGTAGGAATCGGATTTTTATTGTTTATAATTGCCATCTTCTATTTGTAAGCTGAATACATAGATATATCTTTATTTGTAAGCGTATTTATGATATACTGTCATTATCAAATAAAAAAGGGTTATTATGATTAATAAGGAACATTATCAGTTTATCCGCCAGCATCCTGCATTTGAGAATTTTCCAGTAGAGTCTTTTGATAAATTAGCCATTGAAATTCAATTTCATAAGGTTTCTAAAGGTCAAATTATCTTTTTTTCTGGAGATCGGCGTGATCGCCTTTTTCTTCTCTATCAAGGATATGCTCGAATAGAACAGTATGATGCTACCGATACTTTTTCTTATACTGATTATATAAAAAAGGGGAATGTTTTCCCTTATGGTGGCATCTTCTTTGATGAGCGCTATCATTATACTGCAAGTGCTGTGACACAGGTGGAATATTTTAGTATTCCTATGAAATTGTTTGAAGATTTTTCTAAGAAAAATGTGAATCAGCTGTTGTTTATTACGCAGAAACTATCCAGAATCTTGGAGTTTCAAGAATTACGCTTGCGAAATGTTGTTGCGGTCAGTGCAACAGACAGAGTTGTTCAGTCCCTTTCGATCTTATGTATGGATTTATGCAAAACAGGGGATGTTTTGCCATTTCCAATTAGTATGAAGGAGTTGGCTAAACTAGGAGCTACAACCCGTGAAACAGTTAACCAGGTTCTCAAAAGGTTGAGAGAAGAAGGACGTATCAGCTATGAGCACAAACAGTTGGTTTTTACTGATAGAGAATATTTTATGAAATATTTCAAAGAAAGTTAGTCTACTGGACCGACTTTCTTTTTTTAGCAAAAACAAAGATTTTATAAAAAAATAAATATTCGCAAAAATCATAAAAGATATAAAATATGCAAAGAAAACGCTTCAAAACATAAAAATATTTAAAAAAAATCTAAAAGTGATAAAAATTTGGCATTTAGAGTGTCAGTTTTTTTGTGTAAGTGTTTTCAAAAAATGCTAGAATAATATATGTAAACGGGCTTAGGAAAACCTAAACCGCAAAGAACAAGGAGGAAAGTAGATGTCTACACATCCAATTCATGTTTTCTCAGAAATCGGAAAACTGAAAAAAGTTATGTTACATAGACCTGGTAAAGAGTTGGAAAACTTGATGCCAGACTATCTCGAACGTCTTCTCTTTGATGATATTCCATTTTTGGAAGATGCACAAAAAGAACACGACAACTTTGCTCAAGCGCTTCGCAATGAAGGTATTGAAGTGCTATATCTAGAAAAACTGGCTGCTGAGTCTTTGACTTCACCAGAAATTCGCGACCAATTTATCGAAGAATATCTTGATGAAGCAAATATCCGCGGCCGCCAAACTAAAGTGGCTATTCGTGAGTTGCTTCAAGGTATTAAAGATAACCAAGAATTGGTTGAAAAAACAATGGCTGGTGTACAAAAAGCTGAATTACCAGAAATTCCAGAAGCAGCAAAAGGCTTGACTGACTTGGTAGAATCAGACTATCCATTCGCTATCGATCCAATGCCAAACCTTTACTTCACACGCGATCCATTTGCTACAATTGGTAACGCAGTATCACTCAACCACATGTATGCAGATACACGTAACCGCGAAACTTTGTATGGTAAATATATCTTCAAATACCACCCAGTTTACGGTGGAAATGTTGAACTTGTTTACAATCGTGAAGAAGATACTCGTATCGAAGGTGGAGATGAGTTGGTTCTTTCTAAAGATGTATTGGCAGTTGGTATCTCACAACGTACTGATGCTGCATCAATTGAAAAATTGTTGGTAAACATCTTCAAGAAAAACGTTGGCTTCAAGAAAGTATTGGCTTTCGAATTTGCTAACAACCGTAAATTCATGCACTTGGATACAGTCTTCACAATGGTAGACTACGATAAATTTACTATTCACCCAGAAATCCAAGGCAATCTTCGCGTCTTCTCTGTAACTTACGAAAACGAACAATTGAAGATCGTTGAAGAAAAAGGAGATTTGGCAGAACTTCTTGCTGAAAACCTTGGTGTTGAAAAAGTAACATTGATTCCATGTGGAGATGGCAACGCTGTTGCTGCAGCACGCGAACAATGGAACGATGGTTCAAACACTCTTACAATCGCTCCAGGTGTTGTTGTTGTGTATGACCGCAATACAGTTACTAATAAGAAATTAGAAGAATACGGCTTACGTTTGATTAAGATCCGCGGAAGTGAATTGGTTCGCGGTCGTGGTGGACCTCGTTGTATGTCAATGCCATTCGAACGTGAAGAAATCTAAACGTTCAATATCTTAAGAAATTCTAATAGATAGAAAGAGGAAATAAAAGAATGACAAATTCAGTATTCCAAGGACGTAGCTTCCTTGCAGAAAAAGACTTTACCCGTGCAGAGTTAGAATACCTTATTGGTCTTTCAGCTCACTTGAAAGATTTGAAAAAACGTAACATTGAGCACCGTTACCTTGCTGGTAAAAATATCGCTCTCTTGTTTGAAAAAACATCTACTCGTACGCGTGCAGCCTTTACTACAGCAGCTATCGACCTTGGCGCACATCCAGAATATCTTGGTGCTAATGATATTCAGCTTGGTAAAAAAGAATCAACTGAAGATACAGCTAAAGTTTTGGGCCGTATGTTTGATGGTATTGAATTCCGTGGTTTCAGCCAACGTATGGTTGAAGAATTGGCAGAATTCTCAGGTGTTCCAGTTTGGAATGGTTTGACTGACGAATGGCACCCAACTCAAATGTTAGCTGACTACTTGACAGTTCAAGAAAACTTTGGTCGCTTAGAAGGCTTGACATTGGTATACTGTGGTGACGGACGTAACAACGTTGCTAATAGCTTACTAGTGACTGGTGCAATTCTTGGTGTTAATGTTCACATCTTCTCTCCAAAAGAACTCTTCCCAGAACAAGAAATTGTTGAATTGGCAGAAGGATTTGCGAAAGAAAGTGGCGCTCACATCTTAATCACTGAAGATGCTGACGAAGCTGTGAAAGGTGCTGATGTACTTTACACTGACGTTTGGGTATCAATGGGTGAAGAAGACAAATTTGCAGAACGTGTTGCTCTTTTGAAACCATACCAAGTAAACATGGATTTGGTTAAGAAAGCTGATAACGAAGACTTGATCTTCTTGCACTGCTTGCCTGCTTTCCACGACACAAATACTGTTTATGGTAAGGATGTTGCTGAAAAATTTGGCGTAGAAGAAATGGAAGTAACTGACGAAGTATTCCGCAGTAAATATGCTCGTCATTTCGACCAAGCAGAAAACCGTATGCATACAATTAAAGCAGTTATGGCTGCAACTTTAGGTAATCTTTACATTCCAAAAGTATAACCTTAAAAACAATTAAACTGTAATACCAACAGCTATGAGGGCTGCGACTAATAGCTTTAGTCCGCCCTCATTTTTAATAGTCAAACAGTTTGTCTTTCTAAATTGAAAAATAAACTGGAGGACATTATTGTAATCAAAATTAAAACGCATTTACTTTGCGTTGAAGGAGAATTATATGGCAAATCGTAAAATCGTTGTAGCCTTGGGAGGAAATGCCATCCTTTCATCTGATCCGTCAGCAAAAGCCCAGCAGGAAGCCCTAGTTGAAACTGCTAAGCATTTGGTGAAACTGATTAAAAATGGAGATGACCTTATCATTACTCACGGGAATGGTCCTCAAGTAGGAAATCTCTTGTTACAACATTTAGCAGCTGATTCTGAAAAGAATCCTGCTTTTCCACTCGACTCTCTCGTAGCCATGACAGAAGGAAGCATTGGCTACTGGTTGCAAAATGCTTTGCAAAACGCTCTCTTGGATGAAGGAATTGACAAAAACGTTGCTTCAGTTGTAACACAAGTAGTTGTAGATAAGAACGACCCAGCTTTTGTTAACCTTAGCAAACCAATCGGTCCTTTCTATTCAGAAGAAGAAGCAAAAGCAGAAGCTGAAAAGAGCGGAGCAACTTTCAAAGAAGACGCTGGACGTGGTTGGCGTAAAGTCGTTGCTTCACCAAAACCGGTTGACATTAAGGAAATCGACACAATTCGTACTCTTTTAAATGACGGCCAAGTAGTTGTAGCTGCTGGTGGTGGCGGTATTCCTGTCATTAAGGAAGATAACGGTCATCTTTCAGGAGTTGAAGCTGTTATCGATAAAGACTTTGCATCTCAACGTTTGGCTGAGTTAGTTGAAGCTGACCTCTTCATCGTGTTGACAGGAGTAGACTATGTCTTTGTAAACTACAATAAACCTGATCAAGAAAAATTAGAACATGTGAATGTTGCTCAGTTGGAAGAATATATCAAACAAGATCAATTTGCTCCAGGAAGTATGCTTCCAAAAGTCGAAGCAGCTATTGCCTTCGTTAACGGTCGTCCAGAGGGTAAAGCGGTTATTACTTCATTAGAAAATCTGGGTGCTTTGATTGAGTCTGAAAGCGGAACAATTATTCAAAAAGACTGAAATAAATTTTGAACTATAGACTAGTTTAAAAGATTTGCTCTAAAAAACACTGGTATTTTCCATGTCAATATGATAAAATATTGGTGATAAATAAACATTTTCTTGGATATTTATTCAAGAAGAGAGCTTGGTTTTTTGCACTTTGTTAGATTTTAGGAGGAGAAAACAATGAGTGAAGAAACAAAAAAAGGGTTTAGGATGCCTTCTTCCTATACCGTGTTGATTATTATCATTGCTGTTATGGCAGCACTAACTTGGATTATTCCAGCTGGTCAGTATGATGTCAACAAAGAAGGAAACCTGATTGCTGGAACATATAAACAGGTTGCTTCTAACCCTCAAGGGATTTGGGATGTTCTCATGGCACCGATTCGTGCGATGCTTGGACACGAACCTACAAAGGCAGCGATTGACGTTTCCTTCTTTATCCTGATGGTAGGTGGTTTCCTTGGTGTTGTTAATGAAACTGGAACCTTAGATGTAGGGATTGCTTCTATCGTGAAGAAATACAAAGGCCGTGAAAAAATGTTGATTGTCATCCTTATGCCTTTGTTTGCCCTTGGTGGTACAACTTATGGTATGGGTGAAGAAACTATGGCTTTCTACCCACTTCTTGTTCCTGTTATGATGGCGGTTGGTTTTGATAGTATTACAGCCGTAGCCATTATCTTACTTGGATCTCAAATTGGATGTTTGGCATCCACTCTAAATCCATTTGCAACAGTTATCGCTTCGGATACAGCAGGCGTGCCGACAGCAGATGGTATTGTGCTACGTCTTATCTTCTGGTTTGTAATGGTTGCAATGAGCACTTACTTTGTTTATCGTTATGCGGATAAGATTCAAAAAGATCCTACCAAATCTTTGGTATATAGCCAAAGAGAAGAAGATTTGAAACACTTCAATGTAACAGATAACGATGATGCACCTTCTGTCTTGAGTAAGAAACAAAAACATGTTTTATATCTCTTCATTGCAACATTTGTTATCATGGTTGCCAGCTTTATCCCTTGGACAGACCTTCATATCAATCTTTTTGAAAACTTTAATTCTTGGTTAACAGGTCTTCCTGTAATTGGTAAAATTATTGGTTCTTCAACTGGGGCTTTAGGTACTTGGTACTTCCCAGAAGGCGCAATGCTCTTTGCCTTTATGGGTATCTTGATTGGTATCGTTTATGGTCTTAAAGAAGACAAGATTATCTCAGCCTTCATGAATGGTGCTGCTGACTTGCTCAGTGTTGCCCTTATCGTAGCGATCGCGCGTGGTATCCAAGTTATCATGAACGATGGTATGATTACTGCGACTATCCTTCACTGGGGTGAACAAGGACTCAAAGGTCTGTCATCTCAACTATTCATTATCTTGACTTACATTTTCTACTTGCCAATGTCATTCTTAATCCCATCTTCATCTGGTCTTGCCAGCGCAACAATGGGTATCATGGCACCTCTAGGAGAGTTTGTCAATGTTAAAGGAAGCTTGATTATCACTGCTTACCAATCAGCTTCAGGTGTTCTTAACTTGGTAGCACCAACTTCAGGTATCGTTATGGGAGCTCTTGCTCTTGGCCGTATCAGCCTTGGTACTTGGTGGAAATTCATTGGTAAATTGATTGTAGCCATTATCGTTGTCAGCATTTTGTTGCTTCTCTTGGGTACCTTCATTCCAGCTATTGGTTAAGAGATGTGAGGTGCTTCCATGAAAAATTATCTAACAGAACAAGTAAAAAAAGAATTTCTCGAATCTTTGAAAACTCTTATTTCCTACCCATCTGTTCTTAATGAAAATGAAAATGGAACACCTTTTGGACAAGCTATTCAAGATGTCCTAGAAAAAACTTTAGAAATATGTCGAGGATTAGGCTTTACAACCTATCTCGATCCTAAAGGTTATTATGGATATGCAGAAATCGGTCAGGGAGAAGAACTCCTGGCCGTTCTCTGTCATTTGGATGTTGTTCCATCAGGTGAAGAAGCAGATTGGCAAACACCACCGTTTGAGGCAACTGAAAAAGATGGCTATCTCTTTGGACGTGGTGTTCAAGATGATAAAGGACCATCAATGGCGGCTTTGTATGCAGTTAAAGCATTGCTGGATAGTGGAGTTCGCTTCAAAAAACGGGTGCGTTTCATTTTCGGAACAGATGAGGAGACACTCTGGCGTTGCATGGGTAGATACAATGAATTGGAAGAAAGGGCGACTCTTGGTTTCGCTCCTGATTCATCCTTCCCATTGACCTATGCCGAAAAGGGGCTTTTACAGGTCAAGTTACATGGACCGGGGTCCGATTTTATCAAACTTGAAGCTGGAGATGCTTTTAATGTTGTACCAGCTAAAGCTAGTTATCAGGGTCCTTTCTTAGAGAAAGTAATTGCGGGCCTAAGAGCGACAGGCTTTGATTACGAAGTGTCGGCTAATCAGGTGACGGTTCTGGGTGTTCCAAAACATGCTAAAGATGCTGCTGAGGGTGTCAATGCAATCGTTCGACTGGCTAAAGTACTCCAAGTTCTTGCTCCCCATCCTACTTTAGCCTTTATTGCTGAAGCGGTAGGAGAAGATGCAACAGGAGCCCACTTATTTGGACCAGTTTCGGATGAACCATCCGGAAGTTTATCTTTTAATATTGCCGGATTGACAGTCAGTTCCGAAAAATCAGAAATCCGAATTGATATTCGAATTCCTGTTTTAGCAGACAAAGAAAAATTAGTTCAAACATTGACCAACAAGGCATCTGATTATTGCTTGGCTTATGAGGAGTTTGATTATCTAGCACCTTTATATGTACCAAAAGATAGTGAGTTGGTCAGTACTTTGATGAGTATTTATCAAGAAAAAACTGGTGACGATAGTCCAGCTATGTCATCTGGAGGAGCAACCTTTGCTCGTACCATGCCAAACTGTGTAGCCTTTGGGGCCTTATTCCCAGGAGCAGAGCAGACGGAACATCAGGCTAATGAACGAGCTAAACTAGATGACCTTTACAGAGCAATGGATATCTATGCGGAAACGATCTTTCGTTTGGCTGGAGAATAAAAATAAAAAGGAGTTGAAGATTTCAACTCCTTTTGCTTATTTACTAAAGAAAAATGGTGGGGCAAATTCTTTAAGCTTATCAAAACATTCAATGGCAGACGGATTGTCTTCACAAATGATCAAACAAACATCATCTCCACAGACAGTTGCAACAATTTGAGGTAATTCCAGTGCATCCAGAATAGCTCCAAAAGACTGGGCTAGTCCGGGGAGAGTTTTCATGACAACTTGATTCTGAACCGGTCGTAGCATGATGAGGGCATCTTCCATATAAAAACGCAGGCGCTTCTCCCAGCGGGAAGGAGCAATGCTATTTATAACATAGTAAGAAATATTGTTTTCAGTGACCTTGACCAGGTTGAGGGCCTTCATATCACGAGATAAGGTCGATTGGGTAACAATAACACCATTGGCTTCGAGGAGTTCCTGAAGTTCTTGTTGAGTATGGACTTTTTTCTCCATAATCAGGGAACGAATTAAACGATGTCTACTTTCTATTTTGTTCATAAAATTACCTACTATTTGATAAACATAGCGTCTCCAAAGCTGAAGAAGCGGTAGCGCTCAGCAATAGCGTGTTCGTAAGCCTTTAAGGTTAGGTCTCGTCCGGCAAAGGCTGAGACTAACATAACTAAAGTCGACTTTGGTAAGTGGAAATTGGTCGAAAAGGCGTCGACAATTTGCCACTGATAGCCTGGTTTGATAAAAATATTGGTCCACCCAGAATCAGCTTGAATGTCGCCTTGGAACTTATTTCCGATAGTTTCTAGAGTTCGGATTGAAGTTGTTCCGACAGCTATAACACGGTGACCATTTGCCTTAACCTCACGGAGAGTAGCGGCAGCTTCTTCAGACAAAGTGTAAAATTCAGAATGCATTTCGTGTTCTTCTAGATTGTCGACAGAAACGGGTCGGAAAGTGCCAAGTCCAACGTGAAGGGTCAGATAAACCAACTTAACTCCCTTGGCTTCAATTTGTGCAAGCAGTTCTTTAGTAAAATGAAGTCCAGCTGTTGGAGCAGCAGCGGAGCCATTCTCTTTAGCATAGACAGTTTGGTAGCGTTCGCGATCTGCTAATTTTTCATGAATATAAGGAGGCAGGGGCATTTCACCCAAGCTCTCTAGCACTTCTAAGAAGATCCCTTGATAGTCAAAGCGGACAATCCGTCCCCCGTGTTCTAGTTCTTCTACAACCGTAGCTGTCAGTCGACCATCCCCAAAGGAAACTTGAGCACCAACTTTCAGACGTTTAGCTGGTTTTGCTAAGACCTCCCAATGATCTCCCTCAGTGTTCTTTAAAAGTAAGAGTTCAACGTGACCACCAGTCCCAGGTTTCTCACCGTAGAGACGAGCAGGCAGGACCCGAGTGTTATTCATGACAAGGGCGTCGCCAGGCTGAAGTTGATCAATAATTGAGTCAAAATGCTGGTCAGAAAATTCTCCGCTTGATCGGTCTACAATCAATAAACGGGAGGCATCGCGTTTTTCAAGAGGAGTTTGGGCAATAAGCTCCTCTGGTAAGTGAAAGTCAAAATCGGCAGTGTTCATTATTTCTCCTTAAACAGTCCATATAATCCATAAAAAGTAAGCACAACATAAAATTGGAAGGCTAGTTAGTAAAATTCCAATACAAAGAGCAATCATTCTTAATGTTTTGATGGCTCTAAAAAATAGGCTGAGTACGAGAAAGACAACACCCAGTAAAAATAAAAGTAATAAATACAGTAACATTCTTATATTATATCACGATTTTATCTTTCTTTGCTGGCAAAATTTAAAATATTAAAATTTCTATCTTGACAAAAATTGGTCTATACCATATAATAATATTAGAGAAAAGTTCAGGAGGATTCTGATGAAAATTATTCAAGTAGCTGACCAAAATGAAGGCGGGAAAGTAGCAGTAGAAATCTTAAGAAGCAAGCTAGCAGAAGGCGCTAAAACACTTGGTTTAGCTACTGGTAGTAGTCCGCTTAGTTTCTATAAGGAATTAATTGAAAGCGATATTGATCTCTCTGATTTAGTCAGTGTAAATCTGGATGAGTATGTTGGCTTAGAGGCTGATGATCCCCAATCTTACCATTACTTTATGAATGAAAACCTTTTTTCTCATAAAGCTTTTAAAAAGAGTTTTTTACCAAATGGAAGAGCTGAGGATGCTGAAGAGGAGACGGAAGCTTACAACAGAATTTTAGCGGAGAATCCAGTAGATTTCCAAATTTTAGGAATTGGAACTAATGGTCACATTGGTTTTAATGAGCCAGGAACAAGTTTTGAGAGTCAAACCCACCTGGTTGATTTGACTCCATCTACAATCGAAGCAAATGCTCGTTTCTTTGAAACAATCGACCAAGTTCCGACTCAGGCAATTTCCATGGGGATTGCAAATATTATGGCTGCCAAGTCAATTGTCTTGTTTGCTTATGGGAAAGGAAAAGCTCAGGCAATTGCTGGAACAGTAGCAGGACCTGTTACTGAGGAGTTGCCAGCCAGCGTACTCCAGGGCCATGAGGATGTTACGATTATTGCAGATGCTGAAGCACTTAGCCTATTAGATAACTAAAATTTCCTGCCTGTTTATCAGGTGGGATTTTTTTGAAAAAATATATCTACTTTTCAGATGTATTTTCTAAAATATTTTCTATTTTGTTTGGGAAATATGATATACTAATTAGTAACGATGAAAAATTAGGAGGCTTCTGGTGAAGAAGAAATGGATAGCACTTGTTTGCTTGGTAACATTATTATTTGGGGCAGCTACAGTTAGTGCAGATGAGCTGATGGATATTACTCGGAAAGCCTATCCAGATGTAAAAGATATCAATCGTCCCAGATCTTCACTGATTATAGATGGGAATACGGGAGATGTCCTTTGGCAGGATAACATTGATGAAGTTCGAGATCCAGCGAGCATGAGTAAATTGATGACACTTTATCTTTTGTTTGAGGCTATGGAGCAAGGAAAGCTTTCAGAAGATACCATCATCAAAGCTAGCCAGACAGACCAGAATATTGCTGGAATTTATGAAATTTCCAATAACAAAATTGTAGCGGGTGTAGATTATACAATATCTGAGTTGATTACTATGACAGTCGTTCCTTCTTCTAATGCAACGACAGTTATGATTGCAAATTACTTATCTAATAATGATCCAGACGCTTTTTTGGACCAAATGAATAGTAAGGCTAAAGAACTTGGCATGACCAATACACATTGGTATAATGCTAGTGGAGCTGCGGCTTCATCCTTTAAAGGCTTCTACACTCCTCAACGATATGATAATAATGCGACCAACCAGACAACAGCTCGTGATCTAGCAATCCTTGCTTATAATTTTGTTAAGAAATATCCTGGTATTCTAAAATACACAAACAAGCCAGTAGTTACTGTCAAAAAAGGAACACCTTATGAAGAAACTTTTGAGACTTACAATTACTCAGTTCCAGGAGCCAAGTATGGATTGGAAGGAGTAGATGGCTTAAAAACAGGTTCCAGTCCTAGAGGAGCCTTCAACTATATTGCAACTGTTAAACGTGGTGAACAACGTATTATCAGTGTGATTATGGGGGTAGGAGATTGGTCTGATCAGGATGGTGAGTACTATCGTCATCCGTTTGGAAATGCTTTGATTGAAAAAGCCTACGCAGATTACGAATATAAGAAACTCCTGACTGCAGGAGAGCACAAAATTGATGGAAAAACCTATAAACTTGAAAAAGATTTTTATGGGACTGTCAAAAAAGGAACAAATCCAAAGCTAGTTGTGAAGGATGGCGTTTTGGAAGTTGATAATGGACTTTTAACCCTGTCTACATTAATTAGCGATGGAATGAAAGTAGAACTGGCTGACGATGGAGACTCACCAGTTATGGATTCTAAAAATGATCAAGGAGCAAATTCTTCAAATAAGGCAAAATCTGGACTTTTATTAGATCCCAAATTGCTTTTATTAGTTCCAGTCTTGGTACTTTTTGCGATTGTTTTTCTTGAATCTGGTCGAAGAAAAAAACGGAATCGACCTCTTGCTGGACGCGATAACCTGGAAGATGATTCTCAGAATTATTCGCGTCGAAATGGGCGATAATGTATAGTGGCTGGGATTTCCCAGCCCTTTTGTAATGTTAGAAATACACTCCAATGTTTTTTAATAAGATTTAATATTAGTAAAGAATGAGAGAACGATGTTTAAAAAGTTTTATAATAGCTATCTAGCTTATGTCCTGGTTTATACTTTTTATTTTTTATCCTTTGCCTTGTTTTCAAGCTTGATTTCAGTTTATATGTTGGGGTTGGGCTTTTCAGCTGGTCAGACATCTGTGGTCGTATCGGTCGCTTTTTTTGCTTCGATGCTGGCTCAACCGGTTATGGGAATTTTGAATGACCGCTTGAGTATCAAGAAGGTGACCCTGTTTAGCTTTGGAGCCATTATCTTTATTGCAATCTATTTTATGCAAGTCAGAGATTTGTTAGGCTTAACTATTGGATACAGTTTGGTGGTTATGCTGATTAATGGTGTCAATCCAGTTATGGATGTACTTGCTGCACGAAGTCCCTATACTTATGGAAAAATTCGAATCTGGGGAACGATTGGCTATGCTTTAGGTTCTCAACTGGCTGGTGTACTGTACCAGTATGTTTCTCCTATGGCTATTTTTATTGCTTTCATCGGAGCAATGATCATTACAATTGTCGGTGTCCTTTCCATTAAAATCCGCTCTGAATCTCCCAAATCAGATGAAGCCCCAAAAACCAAGAAAGACTCTTATATCAGTCAGATTTTGACCAATAAAACCTATCTCTACTATTTACTGATTGTTGCTCTTTATTCAGGAGTTGGAAATGCAGGTCATACTTATATTCCTGCCATGTTGCAACATAGTGGTTTGAGTGTTGGAATGGCCTCAACAGTTGTATCAATTTCTGTTATCTGTGAGTCACCTCTGATCTTTTATTCTTATCTTTTTATGGATAAGCTGTCTGCTAAAAAGCTCTTATTGTGTCCTTTACTGATTATGCTAGTCCAATACACAATTTATGGCCTCAATCTAGGGCTAGCCTCTAAAATCATTTTGACCCTGGCTTCTAAGCATGTTTCAGGTATGCTTCTCATTATGGTCACTTTAAAGATTGTCTCGGCAATTGTAGACTCCAAGTACTTAGTGACTGCTATTGCCCTAGTACAGACGGTTAGAAGTCTTGGCTCCATTTTTATTCAACATTTTGCTGGAGCTGTTATTGATGCAGCAGGATATGAGACAATGAGTTTCTTTCTAGCAGGTTTAATGGTCTTGGTGATAGATTTAGCTTGGTTTTTAAAGGTACCCGAAAAAGAAGACCAGAAGTTGTTTAGTTGACATTAATTTTTTAAAAAAATTTTTGAGCTTTTGATTAAGCTCTTTTCTTTTACGAATAAAGGAGGTAAATGTTTGAGGAGGTGTTCATGTTTTCAGCGCGTGATAAGGATGGGAAGATCCTTCATTTACTAAAGAAGTCATCCGTTTCAAAAGGAGATTATTTTTGCCCAGGGTGTGGAGGGCCTGTCCGTTTGAAAAAGGGGAAGATCATGCAGCCTCATTTTGCACATATTCGTTTATCCGACTGCCATTATAGTGTCGAAAATGAAAGTAGAGAACATCTAAACCTTAAGGCTGCCCTTTTTCGCTGGGCCAATCAAGCGACAAGAGTAGATGTCGAAGTGTTTTTGCCAGACTTGCAGCAGGTGGCGGATGTCTTAGTTGATGAGCGCCTTGCTTTAGAAGTTCAGTGTAGCAGTCTTTCCCAAGATAGACTTTGGGAGCGAAGTCATAGATATCGCCAAGCTGGCTATCAAGTTCTTTGGCTCCTGGGAAAGAAACTCTGGCTAAGGCAAATATTAACCCCCTTGCAGAAGCAATTCCTATATTTCAGTCAAAACATGGGTTTTCATATCTGGGAATTGGACGAGGAAAGAAAGGTGCTAAGGCTGAAGTATTTGATTCATGAAGATCTTCATGGGCAACTCCAGTATAAAGAAAAAGAATTTCCTTTTGAAAGAGGAGAATTGTTAGATATCTTACGATTGCCTTTTAGTAAGCAGGAAATGAGTAGTTTCTTAGTGAAGTCAGATTCTGATATTTGCCATTATATCCGACAGCAACTCTATTATCGAAATCCCAAGTGGATGAAAATACAGGCCAGCTATTATCAAAAAGGAAAAAATCTTTTAACCATGTCTAGAGAAGAATTCTATCCTCAAGTGCGCCCGATTCGTTCAGACCAGCCTTTATGTCAGATTTCACAAGACCTATCTGCTTATTATGAAAACTTTCAGCGCTATTATCAACATTCTCCAGATAAAAAGTACCAGATCGTCTACCCACCAGCCTTTTACGCAAGTTTAGATCAGTCTTGCTGAAAGTTGGTGTAGCCCAGTTGCCTATTTTTTTTGCATTCTAGAATCTATAAAAATCGTGTATAATAAAATAAACTTACTACCAAATGGATTAAGACGTTAGACTTTATATTAAGTCTCCGTCCCAAAAGGTATCAGAAGTAAAAGGAGCCATCATGAAGAAAATAATTGTCATCTTTTTGAGTATTCTAACGATCAGTTCAGGCATGATTTTAGGAGCTTGTAGTGTGGTAAACAGTCAGTCAGAAAAAAAGAATGAAAATATGCAAATGATTAAACTAGTAGAAAGTAAAGAGGCTGAAAAAGCATTTTATCATTGGTTTACTTATGTTGATCCTCGAGCATTTAAAAAAGAGGGCTTTATACAAAGTTATGAAATAGATAGAAGCTCAGTTTCAAAAAATCCAATGAGTGGGATAGACTTCAATATTATAATAAATGGAAATTCTGATTTTATTATCAGTTGCAATATAAATAAAAATAGTGACGGAGAGATAGAAAGCACTAGTGCCACTTATTCTGATAAGTTATCCCAAGCATTGGAAAAATAGGAGTTTGGCAAGGTATTAATAGATGATGAATAATTAAATGATAAGCAATATGTGGATATTGCATTAAGAGAATATCGTATTGATTCAAAAACTAAGGATGTGGTAATTGGGGAAGAGGGAAACGAAAGGGGTCGTCATGAAGAAAATGATTGTCATCATTCTGAGTATTCTAACTGTCAGTTCAGGCATGATTTTAGGAGTTTGTAGTGTGGTAAACAGTCGTTCAGAAAAAGAAGAAATGCTTCAGATTGCGGAAAGTCGAAAAGCTAAAAAGTTAGTTGAGGAAATGTTAAGGAAGAAAGATCCTGAAGCGTTAACAGAAAAGGGGATAATAAAAAAATATACAATAAATGAAAAAATCTTAAATATAATCCTATGGGTGGCTTAATAGTTGAGATTATAATAAACGATGACCCGGAATTAACAATTACCACAACATTGATGGAAGAGTCTGATGGAAAGCTAGAGCATTCAGGTTATGTAATCTCTGGTGAACTCGCAAAGAAATTGAGAGGAGAATAATATGGCGTATGATAAATAATTTAGTGATAAGAAAAACGACCTCTTTGGATCCGAGTCCTACATCGTAGGGAAACGGGTCCAAAGTTTTTTTAATATATTTTATCAATTGAAATATACAGCCATTTTCAAACTTGAGTTTTATATAAACAAGGAATTTGTGATAAAATAAAAGGAATGGAGGATTTTTTATGGCTAAACAAAGAAATGAAATTGAAGAAAAATATACATGGGATTTAAGCACGATTTTCCCTACAGATGAAGCCTTTGAGACTGAACTTGCACAGGTTTCTGAAGAATTAAAAAATGCAAGTAATCTAGCAGGACATCTGCTGGATTCGGCAGAAAGTCTTTTGACAACAACGGAAATTCAATTAGACTTGATGCGCCGTATTGAGAAACTTTATTCTTATGCTCACATGAAGAATGACCAGGATACTCGTGTGGCAAAATATCAGGAATACCAAGCTAAAGGAATGACTATTTACAGTGAGTTTGGCCAAACTTTTGCTTTCTATGAGCCAGAATTCATGGAAATTACAGAAGACCAATACCAAGCTTTTTTGGCTGAAAAACCTGAACTACAAACTTATCAACATTATTTTGATAAGCTTTTGCAGAAGAAGGAACACATCCTGACCCAGCGTGAAGAGGAGTTGTTGGCTGGTGCTGGAGAAATCTTTGGTGCTGCTAGTGAAACGTTTGCTATTTTGGACAATGCGGATATCGTCTTTCCAGTAGTTCACAATGAAAAGGGCGAAGAAGTCCAGTTGACACATGGGAACTATATTTCTCTAGTAGAGTCTAAAAATCGAGAAGTTCGTAAGGAAGCTTATGAAGCTCTTTATAGTATTTATGAGCAGTATCAGCATACTTATGCTAAGACCTTGCAGACAAATGTTAAGGTTCAAAATTACAACGCTAAAGTCCGCAAGTTCTCATCTGCCCGTGAGGCTGCTTTATCGGCTAACTTTATCCCGGAAAGTGTCTATGATAGCTTGGTTTCTGCTGTAGACAAACACCTTCCGCTTTTACAGCGTTATATTGCCTTGCGAGCAAAGATTTTGGGTATTTCTGATTTGAAGATGTACGATTTGTACACACCTTTGTCAGAAACAGATTACAAATTCACTTATGAGGAAGCCTTGGCTAAGTCTGAGGAAGTCTTGGCAATTTTGGGTGAGGATTATTTGAGTCGAGTGAAGACAGCCTTCTCAGAGCGCTGGATTGATGTTTATGAAAATCAAGGTAAGCGCTCAGGGGCATACTCAGGAGGATCTTATGATACCAATGCCTTTATGTTGCTCAACTGGCAGGATACACTAGATAATCTCTTTACCTTGGTGCACGAGACAGGCCACAGTATGCACTCCAGCTATACTCGTGAGACCCAGCCTTATGTTTACGGAGACTATTCTATCTTCCTAGCTGAGATTGCTTCAACGACCAATGAAAATATCTTGACAGAAAAGCTCTTGGAAGAAGTAGAAGACGACGCTACTCGCTTTGCGATTCTTAATCACTTCTTGGATGGCTTTAGAGGTACGGTCTTCCGTCAAACTCAGTTTGCGGAGTTTGAGCATGCAATCCACAAGGCTGACCAAGAAGGACAAGTATTGACTAGCGAGTTTCTCAATGAGCTCTATGCAGACTTAAACGAGAAATACTACGGCTTGAAAAAAGAGGACAATCCGCAGATTCAGTACGAATGGGCACGTATTCCTCACTTCTACTATAATTATTATGTTTTTCAATACTCTACAGGATTTGCAGCCGCTTCGGCCTTGGCTGAAAAGATTGTCCATGGTAGCCAAGAAGACAAGGACAAATATCTGAACTATCTCAAAGCTGGGAACTCTGACTATCCGCTCAATGTCATTAAAAAGGCGGGTGTGGATATGGAAAAAGAAGACTATCTAAATGCTGCCTTTGCAGTCTTTGAGCGCCGTCTGGATGAATTTGAAGCCTTGGTAGAAAAGTTGGGATTAGCATAAGATGGTCGAGACTTATAATCAAAACTCTAATCCCAATATGCGCCGGCCAGTAGTCAAGGAAGAGATTGTAGACTTTATGAGACAGCGTCTCCAGCCGGTCGCTGGTGGACTTAAGGAGCTGGAGGATTTTGCCAGAGCTGAAAATGTGCCCGTGATTCCCCATGAGACAGTGGCTTACTTTCGCCTGCTTCTCGAAAGTCTCCAGCCAGAGAAGATTTTAGAAATTGGGACTGCTATTGGTTTTTCGGCCCTTTTGATGGCGGAGCATGCACCTCAAGCTCAGATTACGACTATTGATCGCAATCCAGAGATGATTGAGCTCGCCAAGGCTAATTTTGCTAAGTATGATAGCCGTCAGCAGATCACCTTGCTGGAAGGGGATGCAGTGGATTTGCTTGAGACATTAGAGGATTCCTACGACCTTGTCTTTATGGACTCTGCCAAGTCCAAGTATGTGGTCTTTTTGCCTCAGGTCCTCAAGCGCCTCAATCCTGGCGGTCTGGTCCTCATTGATGATGTCTTCCAAGGAGGAGACGTTGCTAAGCCTTTTGAAGAAATTAAACGCGGCCAACGGGCTATTTACCGAGGTTTACATAGTCTTTTTGATGCAACTTTGGACAGTCCTGATCTGACTGCGAGTCTGTTACCGTTGGGAGATGGCCTTCTGATGCTTAGAAAATCAAAATAAGCTGTAGATTTATAGGATTTTATCTAATTTTTAGAAAAATTTAAGCCATCAAATTTAATTTGTGGTACAATAGGAAAAGTGAGTAAACCAAGCTGTGCACTTCATTTTTAAAGAATAAAGAACGCAGTAACTCAATCAAGAATAGAGACAATGGAATGAATTGTTTCAAGTCTAACAATTTTACAAAGGAGTTTTCATTAAAATGAAGAAAAAAATTGTCGCTGGGGCAGTAACCCTTTTGTCAGTAGCTGTCTTAGCTGCTTGTGGAAAATCATCAGGTTCTGACAAGGACATCATTACTATGAAGGGTGATACTATTACAGTATCTGAGTTTTATGATAAAGTGAAAAGTAACCCTTCTGCTCAGCAAGTTTTGTTGAATTTAACGATTAAAGAAGTATTTGAAAAACAATATGGCAAGAAAGTGACTGATAAAGAAGTCGAAGAAGCTTATGAAAAGAGTTCAAAGGCTTATGGAGATAATTTTGCTCGTGTCTTGGCTCAAGCAGGTTTGACAGAAGATGCTTATCGTGAACAAATTAGAACCAATAAGCTTGTAGAGTACGCCGTTAAAAAAGCTGCAGAAAAAGAACTTACTGATGAAAATTATAAAGCTGCATATGAAGCTTATACACCAGAAGTAACTGCGCAAATTATCAAGGTAGATAGTGAAGATAAGGCTAAGGAAGTGTTGGCAGCTGCTAAAGCTGAAGGAGCTGATTTTGCACAGTTGGCTAAAGACAATTCAACCGATGGCGATACCAAAGATAAAGGTGGCGAAATCAAGTTTGACTCTGCAGCTACTAATGTGCCAGATGCTGTGAAAAAAGCAGCTTTTGGTTTAGAAGCTAATGCAGTTTCAGATCTTGTAACTGTTCGTAGCAATCAAGGACAAGCAAGCTATTATATCGTTAAGTTGGTCAGCAAGACAGAGAAGTCTTCTAAGTGGGAAGATTATAAAGACAAATTGAAGCAAGTTATCTTAACTGCTAAGCAAAACAATACAAGCTTCATCCAAAGTGTTGTAGCAAAAGAATTGAAAGATGCAAACATCAAAGTTAAAGATGCTGCTTTCCAAAATCTCTTTTCTCAATACACCCAAACAAATACTTCATCTTCTTCATCAAAATAAGTTGACGAAGAAAGCATAAGCAAGTATAATGAAATGGTGAGAATTGATTTTTCAAGTTCTTAGTTCAGAGAATTGGCGGTGCTGCAAGCCATCTGAGACGAAAAATCATGCTACTCATCCTGCAAAATTGAATACGAAATGAGAATGACAAGTTCATTGAATGAAGGTGGTACCGCGGTTTTTCGCCCTTCGTGATATGGACTTGTCTTTTAATTTTTGGAGGTGTTTATGAAGACATTTCTTGTGAAACAAAAGTTTCGTTTTGGAGGCGAACGCTTCGATATCAAGGATGATGGAGGAGTAGTAAACTATCAGGTGGAGGGATCTTTTTTCAAAATTCCTAAGACCTTTACTATCTATGACGCCAATGGGGAGCAGGTCAGTGAAATCAGTAAAGAAATTTTTACCTTGCTTCCTCGCTTTAAGATTCAGCTACGTGACGGTTCGAATTTCTTCATTCGGAAGAAGTTGACCTTCTTGCGTGATAAGTATGAGTTTGATAGATTAGGGCTTCGAATTGAAGGCAACATCTGGGATTTAAATTTCAAATTGTTGGATGATCGTGATCAACTTGTCGCTGAGATTAAGAAAGAGATTTTCCATTTGACCTCGACTTACACTGTAACTGTCCTTGAGGACTCTTATGCAGATCTAGTCATTTCCCTCTGTGTGGCTATTGACTATGTCGAGATGCTGGAAAGTTCATCATCATAGGAAAAATATTGAAAAGATTTAAGGAGAAAAATAAATGAAACAAATGTCAAGTGCTCAAATTCGTCAAATGTGGTTAGACTTTTGGGCAAGCAAAGGCCACTCTGTAGAACCATCAGTCAGCTTGGTTCCTGTAAATGACCCAACTCTTTTGTGGATCAACTCAGGTGTGGCAACTCTTAAGAAATATTTTGACGGAACTATCAAGCCTGAAAATCCACGGATTACCAATGCGCAAAAAGCCATCCGTACCAACGACATCGAAAATGTCGGAAAAACGGCTCGTCACCATACTATGTTTGAAATGTTGGGGAACTTCTCTATCGGGGATTACTTCCGTGATGAAGCCATCACTTGGGCTTATGAGCTTTTGACAAGCCCAGAATGGTTTGATTTCCCAGCTGAAAAACTCTACATGACCTACTATCCAGACGATAAAGATTCTTACAATCGCTGGATTGAAGTAGGAGTGGATCCAAGTCACTTGATCCCAATCGAGGACAACTTCTGGGAAATCGGTGCGGGACCTTCTGGACCTGATACTGAGATTTTCTTTGACCGCGGAGAAGCTTTTGACCCAGAAAATATCGGTATTCGCCTGCTTGCAGAAGATATCGAAAACGACCGTTATATCGAAATCTGGAATATCGTTTTGTCACAATTTAACGCAGACCCTGCTGTTCCTCGTAGCGAATACAAGGAATTGCCACATAAGAACATTGATACGGGCGCTGGTTTGGAGCGTTTGGTGGCCGTTATCCAAGGGGCTAAGACAAACTTTGAAACAGACCTCTTCATGCCGATCATCCGTGAAGTTGAGAAGTTGTCAGGTAAGGTCTACGACCAAGATGGCGACAACATGAGCTTCAAGGTCATCGCTGACCACATCCGTTCCCTCTCATTTGCTATTGGAGATGGAGCTCTTCCAGGAAATGAAGGTCGTGGTTATGTCCTTCGCCGTCTCCTCCGTCGCGCGTCTATGCACGGTCAAAAATTGGGCATCAATGAGCCTTTCCTTTACAAACTCGTTCCAACAGTTGGCAAAATTATGGAAAGCTACTACCCAGAAGTGCTTGAAAAACGTGATTTTATTGAAAAAATTGTCAAGAGCGAAGAAGAATCATTTGCCCGTACCCTTCACTCAGGTCAACACTTTGCCCAAGGTATCGTAGCAGACTTGAAAGAAAAAGGTCAATCAGTGATTGCAGGTTCAGATGTCTTCAAACTCTACGACACTTACGGATTCCCAGTGGAATTGACAGAAGAAATCGCTGAAGAAGCTGGTATGACTGTAGACCGAGAAGGTTTTGAAGCAGCCATGAAAGAGCAGCAAGAACGTGCGCGTGCGTCAGCTGTTAAAGGTGGCTCAATGGGTATGCAAAATGAAACCCTTCAAAACATCACTGTAGAAAGTGTCTTCAACTACAATGCTAGCCAATTGCCTTCTAAGTTGGTGGCTATCGTAGCTGAAAACGCTGAAGTTGAAGCTGTTTCAGAGGGAACTGCCTCTCTTATCTTTGCGGAAACACCTTTCTACGCTGAAATGGGTGGACAAGTAGCTGACCACGGTCAAATCTTGGATGCTACAGGAAACCTTGTTGCTACTGTGATAGATGTTCAAAAAGCACCAAATGGACAAGCGCTTCATACTGTTGAAGTTCTTGCACCACTTGCTTTGAACCAAGAATACACTTTAGCGATTGATACTGACCGTCGTCTTCGTGTGATGAAGAATCACACAGCGACTCACCTGCTTCATGCAGCTCTTCACAATATCCTTGGTCACCATGCGACTCAAGCAGGTTCTCTGAACGAAGTAGAATTCCTTCGCTTTGACTTTACGCACTTCCAAGCCGTAACTCCTGAAGAATTGCGTGCTATTGAACAGCAGGTCAATGAGAAAATTTGGGAAGCAATTGCAGTGGAAACTGTTGAGACAGATATTGACACTGCTAAAGAAATGGGAGCTATGGCCCTCTTTGGTGAGAAGTATGGTAAGGAAGTCCGCGTTGTGACCATCGGCGACTACTCAGTGGAACTCTGTGGTGGTACCCATGTTGGCAACACTTCTGAGATTGGTCTCTTCAAGATTGTCAAAGAAGAAGGGATTGGTTCAGGTACTCGCCGTATCTTGGCAGTGACTGGTAAGGAAGCTTTTGAAGCCTACCGCGAACAAGAAGACGCTCTTAAAGCAGTAGCAGCTACCTTGAAAGCGCCTCAACTCAAGGAAGTACCTCACAAAGTCGAAGGACTTCAAGAGCAACTCCGTCAATTGCAAAAAGAAAATGCAGAGTTGAAAGAAAAAGCTACAGCTGCAGCAGCAGGCGATGTCTTCAAAGATGTGAAGGAAGTCAACGGACACCGTTACATTGCTAGTCAAGTTTCTGTATCAGATGCAGGTGCTCTTCGTACATTTGCAGATAACTGGAAACAAAAAGACTACTCTGACGTGCTTGTCCTAGTTGCAGCTATCGGTGACAAAGTTAATGTCCTTGTAGCAAGTAAGGCCAAAGACATTCACGCGGGTAACTTGGTTAAAGAATTGGCTCCAATCGTCGATGGACGTGGTGGTGGTAAACCAGACATGGCCATGGCAGGAGGAAGCAACCAAGCGAAAATCCAAGAACTCCTGGATGCAGTAGCAGGTAAATTGTAAGAAAAAAAAGATCTATCCACTTGGATAGGTCTTTTTCCGTGCTCTCAGCTTCATCACTTCTCTGTATGAGAAGAAGATATTCTGTTTTTAGGAAAGAAAGCATGAATGTTTTTTCAAAAAATAATGTTATTTTCGAAGTTTTTTTGTATAAAAATACAAAAATTACTTGACAAAGTGAAGAAATATACGTAGAATATAACGCATATTTATACGGAGGTGTTTTAAAAATATGCGAATTTCGATTGTAGGAATTACTGGTTACTCAGGAATGGAACTCCTCCGTATTTTACTGCAACATCCGCAGGTGGAGGTCGTTTCCCTTCATGCCAGCCGAGATATGGAGGCTCCTGTTTCAGAGCTTTATCCTCATTTGAAGGGGATTTGCGACTTAAAAATAGAAGCTTTTGACAGTCAGGAAATAATGCGACGAGCAGATCTTGTTTTCTTTGCAACGTCAAGTGGAGTGGCTAAAGATTTGTCAAAAGACTTTGTAGATGCAGGATTTCCAGTCATTGACCTATCAGGAGATCATCGTTTATCAGGGAATATTTATAAAAAATGGTATCAGAAAGAGCCAGCTGAAGACTATGTCCAAAAAGAGTTTATTTATGGGCTGTCTGAGTTTACAGATGTCCGAGGGAAGCGATTTATTGCCAATCCCGGCTGCTATGCAACGGCTACAGAGTTGGCCTTGATTCCCTTGTTGCAGGCTCAGGCTATTGAGCTAGACTCCATTATTGTCGATGCCAAAAGTGGCTTGACAGGGGCGGGGAAAAATCCAGCTGCATCCAGCCATTTTGTTCATGTGCACGACAACTATGTGACTTACAAGCTGAATCAGCATCAGCATATTCCTGAGATTGTACAGCAGTTACAGTGTTTTGATGAGGGATTGCAGAAGATTCAGTTTTCAACATCCCTCATTCCTGTCAATCGAGGTATCGTGGCGACGGTTTACATCAAGTTGAAAGAACCTTTGACTCGAGAAGAACTGGCTACTATTTATCAAGAATGCTATCAGGAGAAGCCTTTTGTCCGTATTCAAGCAACTCTGCCGAGTTTGCATCAGGTTGTCGGTACTAATTATACAGATATTGGTTTTGACTATAATCCTGTGACAAATATTTTAACTGTCGTGGCTGTGCTGGATAACCTGATCAAAGGGGCTGCTGGTCAGGCAGTTCAAAATATGAATCTGATGTTGGGCTTTCCTGAAACAGATGGCCTGCTCAGTCAACCGTCTTATGTCTAGATGAGAAAGGGTTAGATATGAAGATTATTGATGGAACAATTGCCAGTCCGCTAGGCTTTTCGGCTGACGGTTTACACGCTGGCTTTAAGAAAAAGAAGTTGGATTTTGGCTGGATTGTATCAGAAGTACCGGCCAGTGTGGCTGGAGTCTATACGACCAATAAAGTCATTGCTGCTCCGCTTCTAGTGACCAAAGCCTCAATCCAAAAGAGCCAGAAATTGCAGGCAATAGTGGTTAATTCTGGTGTTGCCAATTCCTGTACAGGCCAGCAGGGACTGGACGCTGCCTATGAAATGCAGCGATTGACTGCTCAAAAGCTGGAGATTGAGCCTGACTTAGTAGGTCTAGCTTCTACAGGAGTCATCGGCGAGCAGCTTCCAATGGATGCTCTGAAAAACGGCCTGTCACAGATTCTGGTGAGTGGCAAGGCAGAAGATTTTGCTGAGGCTATCTTAACGACGGATACTTGCACTAAGACCTGTGTAGTCACAGAAGAGTTTGGCTCAGAGCTGGTGACTATGGCGGGAGTGGCTAAGGGATCGGGCATGATTCATCCGAATATGGCGACCATGCTGGCCTTTATCACTTGTGACGCTAATATTTCCAGTGCTACCTTACAAAAGGTTCTCAGTCAGCATGTGGAGACGACTTTCAACCAAATTACGGTGGATGGAGATACATCGACCAATGACATGGTGCTAGTCATGGCGAACGGCTGCCAACAAAATGAAGAAATTCTGCCAGATACGGAAGAATTTGAAAAGTTTTCTAAGATGCTCCGCTATCTTATGGCTGACTTGGCTAGGAAAATTGCCAAGGATGGCGAGGGAGCGACCAAGCTGATTGAAGTTAATGTGCGGCATGCTAAGGATGAACAGAGCGGCCGTATGATTGCTAAGAGTATCGTTGGCTCTAGCTTGGTCAAAACAGCTATTTTTGGTCAAGATCCCAATTGGGGCCGAATCTTAGCAGCTATCGGCTATGCGGGAGCAGATGTCTCGGTTGATGACATTGATATTTGGATTGAGGGGATTCCAGTTATGCAGGCTTCTAGCCCTGTGGCTTTTGACCCTGAGGAAACGAGTGATGCCATGGCTGGGGAGCTACTGACCTTGACCATTGACCTGCACGATGGGGATGCTGAAGCCCAGGCCTGGGGCTGCGATCTATCCTATGATTATGTGAAAATCAATGCCCTCTATAGAACCTAAGGAGAAATGCAATGAAAGATGTGATTGTTATAAAAATTGGTGGTGTTGCTGCGCAAAAGCTGTCTGATAAGTTTATCAAGCAGATGCAAGAATGGATAGCAGCTGGTAAGAAAATCGTGGTCGTTCACGGGGGCGGTCTGGTAATAAACCAACTCATGAAAGAGCGTCAGCTACCAACTCGCAAGGTTAAGGGGTTGCGGGTGACAGCCAAGTCTGACTTACCCATCATTGAGCAGGCCTTGTTGGGTCAAGTCGGCCGGACACTGACTCAAGAACTGAACGATTCAGATATTGAAAGTCTTCAGCTGGTTTCACATTTGGGAAAGACAGTTTCGGCAGATTTTATCGATAAAGATCTCTATGGCTATGTCGGTCAGGTGACGGCGATTCAAACTGCTTATCTAGAGCTGCTGCTGGCTGAGGACATCGTCCCAGTGTTGGCTTCGCTAGGACAAAATGCAACTGGCGAGCTCTTAAATATCAATGCAGACTATCTGGCAGCAGCTGTTGCCAGCAGTTTACAGGCAGAGAAGCTGATTCTGATGACAGATATAGAAGGGGTTTTAGAGGATAAAAAAGTGCTGCCTCAACTTCTGACCAGTCAGGTTTCCAAGAAGATTCAGACAGGTGTCATCAAGGGTGGCATGATTCCCAAGATTGAGAGTGCTGTTCAGACTGTGCTTTCCGGTGTCGGGCAGGTTCTGATTGGCGATAATCTTTTGACGGGCACCTTGATAGCAGAGGGATAATGATGACTTATTTATTTGAAAACTACAAGCGAGCGCCTATTGAGTTTGTTAAAGCAGAGGGCTCCTATCTGATTGACAGTGAGGGAAAGGTTTATTTGGACTTTTCATCGGGGATTGGCGTAACCAATCTTGGCTTTCACCCGCAGGTTCAGCAGGCTTTGATCCAGCAAGCAGGGCGCATCTGGCACAGCCCCAATCTTTATCTTAGCTCCCTGCAAGAGCAGGTGTCTCAGGAACTGGCAGGTTCTTATGATTATTTGGCATTTTTCTGTAATAGCGGAGCGGAAGCCAATGAAGCAGCTATTAAGCTAGCTCGTAAGGCTACTGGCAAGCAAGGCTTTATCACCTTTCAGCAATCCTTTCACGGTCGGACCTTTGGTGCTATGGCCGCAACAGGACAGGATAAGATTAAGGAAGGATTTGGTGATGGGGTGCCCCATTTCAGCTATGCGGTTTACAATGATCTTGCCAGCGTAGAAAAGTTGGTCAATCAGGATACGGCAGCTGTCATGTTGGAATTGGTCCAAGGAGAATCAGGGGTTCGTCCAGCAGAAGCAGCTTTTGTCAAAGACTTGGCTGATGTCTGTCAACAAGAGGGGATTTTGCTGATTGTTGATGAGGTCCAGACAGGTATGGGGCGCACTGGTCAGCTTTATTCCTTTGAGCATTATGGGATTATACCGGATATTGTGACACTGGCTAAGGGTCTGGCCAATGGCCTGCCCGTAGGCGCTCTATTAGGAAAATCCAGCTTGGCTCCCGCTTTTGGACCTGGCAGTCATGGTTCTACCTTTGGTGGCAATAAATTAGCCATGGCAGCTGCCTTGGAGACCTTGCATATCATGAAAGAGGCGGGCTTTATGGAAGAAGTCAGGTCTAAGAGTGCCATCTTACTGGAGCAGTTGCAGCTTGCTTTTCAGGACCATCCAAAGATTTCTGCTGTTCGCGGTCTGGGCATGATGATTGGGATTGAGACAAGCGCCAGTCTGTCAAAGATTGTTGAAGCTGCTCGTCAGAAAGGCTTGATTATCCTGACCGCCGGAGAGAATGTTATCCGTCTCCTGCCGCCTTTGACTATCAGCAGGGAGGAAATCCAGCAGGGGATTACTGTTTTAAAAGAAGTATTTTCAGAAGTAGATGAATAAAGGAAAAGGATTCAGTTTGAGCTGGATTCTTTTTTGTCTATGATAATAGTACTTTTGACAAGAATTGTTATTTTTTTGACAAAGATACTTGTCAAAAAGAAAAGAATCTGTTACAATACTTTTGAACAGGAAATGGAGGGACGCTTATGAATGTATTCTTATGGTTCTTGTTTCCGATGACTTTTATGGTTTTTATCTTTGGGATTGATTCTTCCAATAAGTTAAAACGGATGCAGGGACGGATAAAGTCTTTAGAAAGAAATAGAAAAGGAGAGAAAACAATGTCACGATTTTTAAAAGAGATGATTGGAAAGAAACCAATGATTACTAGGGAATTGATTGGGACAAATGATTGGCTTGTAGTGGATGTGGATGAAGACTGGGTTAAGCTTAGTAAAACAGATAAAAAAGGCCAGAAAAAAACGAAGCTTATGCGCATTGAAGATATTCGGTCTGTTGAATTGCTGGAGAATTGAGAGGAAATTTCATGAAATTAAAGAATCGTCTCAAGGAGTTGCGAGCGCGAGATGGCCTCAATCAGACAGAGTTAGCAAGGAGAGCAGAAGTATCCAGACAGACTATCAGTCTCTTGGAACGAGGCGAGTACACTCCCTCTATCATTATTGCGTTGAAAATTGCTCATATTTTTGGAGAAACTGTCGAGAACGTTTTTAGAATCGAGGAAGAATGAAACAACTTAAAAATAATCGTCAACTTTTGCTTTTATCTTTGTTTATTGTTTATGTCTTGTCTTATGTTTTAAAAGATGCAGGGCTACTTCAAATAGAATTGCCCCTGAGGTTAGAATGGGCTGTTGTGTTTTATCTCACTCTAGCAGCTATCCTAGATAAAAGAATAAGCCATAAACGAAAAGCTAGCGGTAAGTCGAGTATAAACTCTAGATTGAGAGATAGGAAAGGAAAATCATGACAACGAAAAAAAGAATAATGAGAAATGTAATTTTCTTAATTCTAGCCATAATCATTGGAGGAGCAATCGGCTTCTTTGCTGCTCGCATTGAACATGTCTCTTGGCCAAGTTTTTTGAATGTAGGACTACTACAAAACATAGGACGTGTTTGCTTGACCATTCTTTATCCTTTAACCTTTTATTTAATCTACCAAGCAAATAAGTATCATCTGTCTATGGAGAAAGAAGAGGATGAGGATAAGGAGTATGAACTTTATCGTCAAACCTTTAAAACGTTAGAATCTGTGACGATCTTATTTAATGTCACCTCTGCTTTGACTTTATTTACCTTATTTGTTGGTGTAAACTATGTTTTTCCATTATTAGAAGCTGGTGCGGTGTTTTGGATTAATCTATATGATGGAGTTATTCTTCTAGCCCTTGTAATTGCCCAAATAGTATTGCTCAAGACGACACAGAAAATTCGAAAATATAAACTATCGATAGCACCTACCGTTGAAGAAATGAAGAAATTTGCTTTTTCCTTTGACGAGGGAGAACTACAAGCTAACTATGAACAGAGCTTTTTGATCCTCTTTAATCTAAATCAACGGGTCATTCCTAGCCTTTATGTTCTGATGTGGTTAGTGGGCTTACTGACTCCGATGAATGTTGTTTCAGCTTATATCGTACTGACCATTATTTTCATTTATATCAATGTCATGTTCTATCCTATGGTTAAAAAGTACTTTAAATAAAAGAAGAGAGGATTGACTATGAAATTACTGCGAAAGATTGATTTTTTAACGGATAAGAAAACGAACCTTTGGCTTAATATAGGAGCTCTTTTATTAATTCTCCTTTTTCTCTTTTTCTTTGCTTGGGTAGCACTTGAATTGTTAGAAGAAGACGAGGGGCTGTTCGTCTTTACAGACTTTTTATACTTGTTCGCCTTGCTGGTTGTGCATGAGTTGATCCATGGCTTTTTCTTCAAGATCTTTGGTAATGAAAAAACGAAGGTCAAATTTGGTTTTAAAAACGGTATGGCCTACGCGACTAGCCCTGGGAGTTTTTATAGCAGGGGTAAGATGTTGATCATTGCTCTGGCACCCTTTGTTTTGATCAGTCTCTTTTTAACAGTCTGTTGTGAACTTGAATGGCTATCCAGCCCTTCCTACATTGCTCTGGCTAGCATTCATGCAGCCTCTTGTATCGGTGATTTTTATTTGTCTTATATCCTCATTAGTCAGAAGGAAGAAATTCTTGTTGAAGATACCGAAGTTGGTCTAAATATTTATCGAAAGGATTAGAAATATGAAGAATACAAAGAACATCAAAACCTTCCTTGTCCATTTAGGACTTTATTCTTTAGTTATATTGTCTTATTTTGTTATTTTTTCAAGCATCATTTCTAGTGTTTTAGAATCTCTGATGATGGGAACCTCTCAATATATTGCTCTCCCGATCCTTTTATTCTTATCGGCTTTATATATTATTCCTTTGTGGAAATGGTATCAGCATGATTTTAAATTAGAGGTGAAAAAAACAAGGATAATCTCTTCTGTTTGGCTACCGGTCATTCTTTTGATCGCTTTTATAATTTTCCAAGAATTAATGCCCACGAATCCGTCGGAAAATCAAAATAATGTAGAAATGCTGATTGCTTATCAGCCTGCATTTGCTTTTATTTTTGTGGTTTTCCTTGCTCCGATTGTTGAAGAGCTGCTGACTCGAGGTTTTATGGCTAAGTTCTTTTTCTCAAACCAAGTGACTTCCTTACGAAAGTTACTCTATATTCTTGTCTCCTCTACTCTATTTTCTCTACTTCATAGGCCAGCAACCCCAGGCCAATTTCTAACGTATTTTATTATGGGAGTTATCTTTGCCTTAGGATATTTATGTAGAAAAGATTTACGTTATGCGATTGCTTTGCATATGGCTAATAATTTGCTTGCCTTTCTTCTTCTCATTTTCCTTCGTTAAAAAGTGAGAACCAATACTATTGAATGATCTTTTCAAGATTTGTTATTTAAAATAGTATATAAAAAACCCATTCCAAATTTTGGAATGGGTTTTGTTTTTATAAGCCATAATTGTAGTCTTCATCTTGCATAGCTTCCACTTCACCAAGTAGGTAGCCATTACCAACTTGGGAGAAGAAGTCATGGTTGGAAGTACCAGTTGAGATACCGTTCATAACAATTGGGTTTACATCATCAGCGGTATCTGGGAAGAGAGGATCTTGGCCTAGGTTCATCAAGGCCTTATTGGCGTTGTAGCGTAGGAAGGTCTTGACTTCCTCTGTCCAGCCAACACCGTCATAGAGACTTTCTGTATAACCTTCTTCATTTTCATAGAGGGTGTAGAGCAGATCGTACATCCATTCTTTGAGTTTTTCTTGCTCGTTTTCTGGTAATTCGTTAAAACCTAGCTGGAACTTGTAGCCGATGTAGGTTCCGTGGACGGATTCATCACGGATAATCAGCTTGATAATCTCAGCGACGTTAGCCAGTTTATTATTCCCCAGATAGTAAAGTGGAGTGAAGAAACCAGAGTAGAAGAGGAATGTTTCCAAGAAAACGCTGGCTACTTTCTTTTCTAAGGCTGTACCATTTAAGTATATCTCATTGATAATTTCAGCTTTCTTTTGCAAGTATGGGTTTGTATTGGTCCAAGCAAAGATTTCATCGATTTCTGACTTGGTGTTAAGCGTAGAAAAGATAGAAGAGTAAGACTTGGCGTGAACGGACTCCATGAATTGAATGTTGTTGAAGACAGCTTCTTCGTGGGCTGTACGGACGTCCTTACGTAGGGCATCTACACCAGATTCAGACTGGAGGGTATCCAGCAGGGTCAGACCACCGAAGACCTTGCCGACCAAGTCCTTTTCCTTGTGAGACAGCTTTCTCCAGTCATCCAGGTCATTAGACAGGGGAATTCGGGTATCCAGCCAGAATTGTTCTGTCAATTTTTCCCAAGTTGATTTATCGATAACATCTTCAATAGCGTTCCAGTTAATGGCTTTGTAGTAAGTTTCCATTTGAAATCTCTTTCTATGTGTTGTGATGTGATAAAGAATCATTATTATTTTATCACAATTTTATAAGGGGATCGAACAAAAAGTCGGCGAACCGACTTTTGAGTTGTTAGCTGATAATAGTAATCGAGTCAGTAAGTAAAAACGAGATGACTGATTACTAGAAGAACTAGATCACACAGCTTTCACATTGGTTGGCACCGACTTCGCCACCATCATCAGTGAAGGTACGGACGTAGTAGATGGACTTGATACCCTTGTTGAAGGCGTAGTTACGCAGGATAGACAAGTCGCGGGTAGTTTGCTTGCTTTCTTTTTTCCACTCGTAGAGGCCTTTAGGAATATCGCTGCGCATAAAGAGAGTAAGGGAAAGACCTTGGTCCACGTGCTCAGTTGCCGCTGCATAGACATCGATAACCTTGCGCATGTCCATGTCGTAGGCGCTAGTATAGTATGGGATGGTCTCAGTTGATAGACCAGCAGCAGGATAGTAGATCTTACCGATTTTCTTTTCCTGACGTTCTTCGATCCGTTGAGTAATTGGGTGGATTGAGGCAGAAACGTCATTGATGTAGCTGATAGATCCATTTGGTGCAACGGCTAGGCGGTTCTGGTGGTAGAGACCATCAGCCTTGACCTTATCTCGTAACTCTGCCCAATCCTCTGCAGATGGAATAAAGATTCCTGCGAAAAGTTCCTTCACACGTTCAGACTTAGGTACAAATTCACCCGTTAGGTATTTGTCAAAGTAAGTTCCGTTAGCATAGTCAGATTTTTCAAAGTTGTGGAAAGTCACGCCACGCTCGCGAGCGATATTGTTAGACTCAACCAAGGTCCAGTAGTTCATGAGCATGAAGTAGATGCTGGTGAACTCTACAGCTTCCGCTGATCCGTAATCGATCAACTGCTGAGCTAAATAACTGTGTAGCCCCATAGCACCTAAACCAAAAGTATGGGCTAGGCTATTTCCGTGATCAATAGAAGGCACAGCTGTAATGTGTGAACTATCAGTAACGAAAGTAAGAGCGCGTGTCATAGTTCGGATAGACTTTCCAAAGTCAGGAGAAGTCATCATGTTGACAACGTTGGTAGAACCTAAGTTACATGATACATCTGTTCCCAGGTGAAGATACTCTTGGGCGTCATTCAAAAGACTAGGTTCTTGCACTTGCAGGATTTCAGAGCAAAGGTTACTCATGATGATTTTACCGTCAATTGGATTTGAACGGTTGGCTGTATCGATATTTACGACATAAGGATAGCCAGATTCTTGTTGGAGTTTAGAAATTTCTGTTTCCAAATCACGAGCCTTGATCTTGGTTTTAGTGATATTTGGATTAGCGACCAACTCATCATATTTTTCAGTGATGTCAAGGTAGGCAAATGGCACACCATATTCGCGTTCAACAGAATATGGGCTGAAGAGGTACATTTCTTCATTCTTACGTGCCAATTCGTAGAATTTATCTGGAATGACAACACCGAGTGAGAGGGTTTTAACCCGAACTTTTTCGTCAGCATTTTCTTTCTTAGTTGAAAGGAAAGCGATGATATCTGGGTGGAAGACGTTGAGGTAAACAACTCCAGCTCCCTGGCGTTGTCCCAGCTGGTTAGAGTAGGAGAAGCTGTCTTCAAAGAGTTTCATAACAGGCACAACGCCAGATGCAGCTCCTTCATAACCCTTAATAGGTGCTCCAGCTTCCCGTAGATTGCTGAGGGAAATACCGACTCCGCCTCCGATACGAGATAGTTGAAGGGCAGAGTTGATAGAGCGACCGATTGAGTTCATATCATCTGTTACTTGGATGAGGAAGCAAGATACCAATTCACCGCGACGAGCTCGACCTGCATTAAGGAAGCTTGGTGTAGCTGGTTGGTAGCGTTGGTGGATGATTTCATTGGCAATATCCTTAGCAATCGCTTCATCTCCATTGGCAAAGTAGAGGGCGTTAAAGAGAACACGCTCTTCCATGCCTTCTAAATAGTACTCGCCATCATTGGTCTTTAGTGCATATTGATTATAGAACTTGTAGGCTGCCATGAAAGATTTAAACTTGAAATCTTGCGCATGGATAAAAGCAGCCAGCTCTTCGATGTACTCAGGAGAATAAAGCTGGATAAATTCTTTTTCTAGATAGTTTTCTTCTATTAAATATTTAATTTTTTCTGTAATTGAAGAAAATTGTTTAGTATTCGGCTCAACGTTTTCTTTAAAGAAAGCTTCTAAGGCTTCTTGGTCTTTATGAAGCATGATTTGACCGTTGACAGGACGGTTAATCTCATTGTTAAGACGGAAGTATGTAACGTCTTCTAAGTGTTTTAAACCCATAATCGTTTCCTTTATAATTCTTTTCTACAAAAGAAAGTGCTCCTATATACTATAGAAGCTCCCCTTCTTTTTTGTCTTGCTATTCTTATGACAGTTGTTTTAATTTATTTGGTTGGAAACCAGAGAAAGCATCAGTTGCTGTTTGAATAACTGGAGCAGCATTGAAGCCTAGGCTTTTGACGTGCTCGATATATTCTGGCTGTTCGTCAAGATTAATTTCTCTATATTCCACATGATTTGTATCCAAGAATCGTTTGGTCATTTTGCATTGAACACAATTATTTTTTGAGTAAATCGTTACCATAAAAGGAACTCCTGTTTATTAAAATTTAATTCTTTCTTAGTATATCTCAAAGAAAAAATCTTGTCAATGGATTAGACTAAATATTGTGTTATGTTTTATTATAACACAGTATAGAATACAAGATATGGTGTTTTGCAGTGACGGTGAAAAGAGAAGAAGCATCTTAAAGATTGATAAATCAAGGTTTTCACCTAGGTAACAAAATTCTTTTCTAATTTTTTTGAAAATAGAGTTAACAATTCTCAAATAAAAAGTTATCTGGAGGCATAGCTAGATAGAACTTATAAAATAAGGTGTCTGATAAGATTTTAGATTGAAAAATGCTGTTGAAATTTGAAAAAACTGATACTGATTCTTGAAAAAGATTTCAAAAAATGATATAATCAGAAATTGTAAGGGTTATCAAAATATCCTAAAAAAGAATTATTTAAAGGAGAGTCTAATTATGGCTTCTAAAGATTTCCACATTGTGGCAGAAACAGGTATTCACGCTCGTCCAGCAACTTTGTTGGTTCAAACTGCAAGTAAATTTGCTTCAGATATCACTCTTGAATACAAAGGTAAATCAGTAAACTTGAAATCAATCATGGGCGTAATGAGCCTTGGTGTTGGTCAAGGTGCAGACGTAGTTATCTCTGCTGAAGGTGCAGATGCTGACGACGCACTTGCAGCTATTGCAGAAACAATGGAAAAAGAAGGATTGGCATAATATGACAGAAATGCTTAAAGGAATTGCGGCATCTGATGGTGTTGCTGTTGCTAAGGCATATCTATTAGTCCAACCGGATTTGTCATTTGAGACTGTTTCAGTCGAAGATACGAATGCAGAAGAGGCTCGTTTGGATGCAGCTCTTGAAGCTTCACAGAACGAGCTTTCTGTTATCCGCGAGAAGGCAGTAGGTAGCCTTGGTGAAGAAGCAGCCCAAGTATTTGATGCTCACTTAATGGTGCTCTCTGACCCTGAAATGGTTGGTCAGATTAAAGAAACAATCCGTACGAAAAAAGTGAACGCTGAAGCGGGTCTTAAAGAAGTAACGGATATGTTTATCACAATTTTTGAAGGTATGGAAGACAATCCGTATATGCAGGAACGTGCAGCGGATATCCGTGACGTTACAAAACGTGTTCTTGCAAACCTTTTGGGTAAAAAATTGCCAAACCCAGCTTCTATTAATGAGGAAGTGGTTGTCATTGCACATGACTTGACTCCATCTGATACAGCACAGCTTGATAAAAACTTTGTTAAGGCTTTTGTAACAAATATCGGTGGACGGACTAGTCACTCAGCAATCATGGCTCGTACGCTTGAAATTGCAGCTGTTCTCGGTACTAATAATATTACAGAATTGGTAAAAGATGGGGACATCATTGCAGCGAATGGTATCACTGGTGAAGTGATTATCAACCCAACTGAAGAGCAAATCTCAGATTTCAAAGCAGCTGGTGAAGCTTATGCTAAACAAAAGGCTGAATGGGAATTGCTTAAGGATGCCGAAACTGTAACTGCAGATGGCAAACACTTCGAGTTGGCGGCTAACATTGGTACGCCAAAGGACGTTGAAGGTGTAAATGCAAATGGTGCAGAAGCTGTCGGTCTTTACCGTACTGAGTTCCTCTACATGGATTCTCAAGATTTCCCAACAGAAGACGAGCAGTATGAAGCATACAAAGCTGTTCTTGAAGGAATGAACGGAAAACCAGTGGTTGTTCGTACGATGGATATTGGTGGAGATAAGGAACTTCCTTACTTCGATATGCCACATGAAATGAACCCATTCCTTGGCTTCCGTGCTTTGCGTATCTCTATCTCTGAAACTGGTAATGCAATGTTCCGTACACAAATTCGCGCTCTCTTGCGTGCGTCTGTACATGGACAGTTGCGTATCATGTTCCCAATGGTAGCTCTTCTGACAGAATTCCGTAAAGCTAAAGCGGTTTACGAAGAAGAAAAGGCTAAGTTGCAGGCTGAAGGTGTTGCTGTAGCAGACAATATCCAAGTGGGGATCATGATTGAAATCCCAGCAGCAGCTATGCTAGCGGATCAATTTGCTAAGGAAGTTGACTTCTTCTCTATCGGTACCAATGACTTGATTCAATACACCATGGCAGCGGACCGAATGAATGAACAAGTTTCTTACCTCTACCAACCTTATAACCCATCTATCCTTCGCTTGATCAATAATGTTATCAAGGCAGCTCATGCTGAAGGCAAGTGGGCAGGTATGTGTGGAGAAATGGCTGGTGACCAAACTGCAGTACCATTGCTTGTTGGTATGGGCTTGGATGAGTTCTCTATGAGTGCGACATCTGTTCTTCGGACTCGTAGCCTCATGAAGAAGCTAGATACTAAGAAGATGGAAGAACTGGCTCAACGTGCATTGACAGAATGTGCAACGTTGGAAGAAGTCTTGAAACTTGAAAAAGAATATCTGGACTTTGATTAATTAATTTTATAGAGCGGGAAACCGCTCTTTTTTAGAACCATTTTCAAAATGGTTCTTTCTTTAAATTTCGTTCGTCAAAACATCAACTTATATATGGATGAAAATGAATCAACAGGAAATTGGCATATAAGAAAACGGAGAGAGGGCAATCGTTCGGTTTTTGGAAAAAATTGCCAAAATTTATGAAATTTACTTGAAAAAATGTCGAAATTAAGATAAAATAGAAACATAGAAAACGCTTACAAAGAGGTGATTGCATGGACAAAAACGAAGCATTAAGAACCTTTACAACTGGTGAAAACTTTCATTTGCAACACTATCTAGGAGCACATCAGGAAGAAGTAGATGGTAAGGTCGGCTACTCTTTCCGTGTTTGGGCTCCCAATGCTCAGAGTGTTCATTTGATTGGTGATTTCACTAATTGGTATGAAAATCAAATTCCTATGGCACGTAATGAAGCAGGGGTCTGGGAAGTATTTACAGACCTACCAAAGGAAGGAGATATTTACAAGTACAATGTCAAACGTAGCAGTGGTCAAGAAATTTTGAAAATTGATCCACTGGCTATCTATTTGGAAGAGCGTCCTGGAACTGGAGCAGTTATCCGTACTATTCCTGAAAAGAAATGGAAAGATGGTCTCTGGCTAGCCCGTCGGAAGCGCTGGGGCTTCTTCTCACGACCTGTCAATATCTATGAAGTGCATGCTGGCTCATGGAAACGCAATGAAGATGGCAGTCCTTATAGCTTTTCTCAGTTAAAAGAAGACTTGATTCCTTATCTAGTGGAGATGAACTACACACATGTGGAATTTATGCCACTTATGGCTCACCCACTGGGACTTAGCTGGGGTTATCAGCTTATGGGCTACTTCGCCTTTGAGCATACCTATGGTACACCTGAGGAATTCCAAGATTTCGTCGAAGAGTGTCACTTGAACAATATCGGGGTCATTGTGGACTGGGTGCCAGGTCACTTCACTATTAATGATGATGCTTTAGCCTACTATGATGGGACACCGACTTTCGAGTATCAGGACCACGATCGGGCTCATAACTATGGTTGGGGTGCTCTCAACTTTGATTTGGGCAAGAATCAGGTTCAGTCTTTCTTGATTTCCAGCATTAAATTCTGGATTGATTTCTATCATCTGGACGGTATTCGGGTTGATGCTGTCAGCAATATGCTCTATCTGGACTATGATAGCGGACCTTGGCAACCAAACAAAGATGGAGGCAATCGCAATTATGAAGGGTATTACTTCCTGCAACGCCTCAATACGGTTATCAAGCTAGCTCATCCAGATGTCATGATGATTGCAGAGGAAAGTTCCTCAGGGACCAAGATTACTGGTATGAGAGAGCTGGGTGGCCTAGGTTTTGACTACAAGTGGAATATGGGCTGGATGAATGATATCCTTCGTTTCTACGAAGAAGATCCGATTTATCGTAAGTACGATTTTAATCTGGTAACCTTTAGCTTTATGTACGTATTCTCTGAAAACTTCCTACTGCCGTTCTCACATGATGAAGTGGTTCACGGCAAGAAGAGTCTCATGCACAAGATGTGGGGCGACCGTTATAATCAATTTGCAGGGCTCCGCAATTTGCTGACCTACCAAATCTGCCATCCGGGCAAGAAATTGCTCTTTATGGGATCAGAATTTGGTCAGTTCTTAGAATGGAAGTCAGAAGAGCAGCTAGAATGGTCTAATCTGGACGATCAAATGAACAAGAAGATGCAGGGCTTTACTGCTGCACTCAATGCCTTCTATAAAGACAATCGTCCGCTTTGGGAAATTGATCTGAGTTATGATGGTATCGAAATCATTGATGCAGATAATGTTGATCAAAGTGTCCTCTCCTTTATTCGTAAGACTGAAAAAGGAGATATGTTAGTTTGTGTATTCAATATGGCGCCGGTAGAGCGGAAGAACTTTACCATTGGTGTTCCAGTGGAAGCCATTTATGAAGAAGTATGGAACACTGAATTAGAAGAATGGGGAGGTGTTTGGAAGGAACATAACGAAACAGTTCAGTCTCAAGAAGGACTTTGGAAGGATTATCCTCAGACCTTGACCTTCACACTGCCAGCTCTTGGAGCCAGCATCTGGAAGATCAAGCGTCGTATTAAATCAAAGTCGACTAAAAATAAAAAATAGGGTTATCCCATTTGTTGTAATTGAACTTGTATTAAAATATCGGAGAAAAATACGCAATTTGCGAAATGAAATGAGCCATAAGTTCGGATGCTGTAAGGTATAAGTCTTCCTTGGAGTACCGTTCCGTCAACACATTTCCTGTTTTTGATGTTTAATGCACTCGAACCTTAGCAAGGAGTAGTCTATGAAGAATGAAATGCTAGCTTTGATTCTTGCCGGTGGGCAAGGAACACGTCTTGGAAAGCTTACACAGAGTATTGCAAAACCTGCAGTACAGTTTGGTGGACGATATCGTATTATTGACTTTGCCCTGTCTAACTGTGCTAATTCCGGCATTCACAATGTCGGTGTCATTACTCAATACCAGCCTCTGGCTTTGAATAGCCATATTGGAAATGGGTCCAGCTGGGGATTAGACGGCATTAATACAGGGGTGTCCATTCTTCAGCCTTATTCTGCTAGTGAAGGAAATCGCTGGTTTGAAGGAACTAGTCATGCAATATTCCAAAATATTGATTACATTGACAGCATCAATCCAGAATATGTCTTGATCTTATCTGGAGACCATATTTACAAGATGGATTATGATGATATGCTCCAGTCTCACAAGGACAATAATGCCAGCTTGACAGTAGCTGTACTGGATGTGCCTCTCAAAGAAGCCAGCCGTTTTGGTATCATGAATACAGATGCTAATAATCGGATTGTTGAATTTGAGGAAAAACCAGAAAATCCTAAGTCAACTAAGGCTTCTATGGGGATTTATATCTTTGATTGGCAACGCCTGCGCAATATGCTGGTGGCAGCTGAAAAGAGCAATGTAGATATGTCCGATTTCGGTAAAAATGTTATCCCTAACTACTTAGAATCTGGCGAAAGTGTTTATGCTTATGATTTTGAAGGCTATTGGAAAGACGTTGGTACGGTTGAGTCTCTCTGGGAGGCTAATATGGAATATATCAATCCAGAAAATGCTTTGGATAGCCGTAACCGTCGCTGGAAGATTTATTCTCGTAACTTGATTTCTCCGCCAAACTTCCTCAGTGAAAATGCCAAAGTAGAAGATTCTCTGGTTGTTGATGGTTGCTTTGTCGATGGGACTGTTAAACACTCCATTCTTTCTACTGGGGCTCAGGTTAGAAAGGATGCCGTTATTGAGGACTCTGTCATCATGAGCGGGGCTATTATTGGTCAGGGTGCTAAGATTAAACGGGCTATTATCGGAGAAGGCGCCATCATTGCTGAAGGTGTAGAAATAGATGGCACAGAGGAAGTATTTGTTGTTGGATACAACGAGAAAGTGGGGGTACCAAAAGATGAAGATTGATAAATATTCAGCGATTTTAGGAAATACAGTCGGTTTCCACGACATGTCTACTTTGACAGATCATCGTCCAGTTGCCAGCCTTCCGTTTGGTGGGAAATATCGCTTGATCGACTTCCCGCTTTCAAGTCTGGCTAACGCAGGAATTCGTAGTGTCTTTGGTATCTTCCAACAGGACAACATTAGCTCAGTATTTGACCATATCCGTTCAGGTCGTGAATGGGGACTATCTACTCTCCTCAGTCACTACTATTTGGGGATCTACAATACTCGTGTAGAAAGCTCTACAGTCGGTGAGGAATACTATGATCAGCTCTTGACTTATCTCAAACGTTCTGGTTCTAACCAAACGGTTGCTCTCAACTGTGACATTTTAATCAATATAGATCTCAATCAGGTTTTCCACCTACACAATACAACGCAGCAACCGATCACAGTTGTTTATAAGAAACTGCATAAAGAAAATATTTCTGAAGTAAACTCTGTTTTAAATATTGATGAAACGGACCACGTCAGAGGTCATAAGCTCTTTGATGAGCGGGAAGATGCAGAACTCTTCAATATGTCTACGGATATCTTTGTTGTGGATACTCCATGGTTAATTGAAAAGTTGGAGGAAGAGGCTAATAAAGAATACCCTCAAAAGCTTCGCTATGTCCTACGTGATTTAGCGGTTGAAGAAGGTGCTTTTGCCTATGAATATACTGGCTATTTGGCCAATATCCACTCTGTAGCAACATACTATCAGGCTAACATTGATATGTTAGAAAGCAAAAAATTCTATTCACTCTTTAGCCCAAATCAAAAAATATATACCAAGGTTAAGAATGAGGAACCTACCTATTATTCTCCTTCTTCAAAAGTGTCTCGCGCCCAATTTGCATCTGGAAGTATTGTAGAGGGTGAAGTTGCTAATTCAGTGATCTCACGTAACACTAATATCAAAGCTGGTAGCCAAGTGAAAAATAGTATTCTATTTCCTCGAGCTAAAATTGGGGAAAATGCAACAGTTGAATATGCCATCCTTGACAAAGGCGTTGAGGTTGCAGAAGGCGTCGTAATACGTGGAACAGAAGATAATCCAATTGTTGTTAAAAAAGGTCAAAAAGTAACAGAGGACATGATTCAATGAAGATTTTATTTGTAGCAGCAGAAGGAGCACCATTTTCGAAGACAGGTGGTTTGGGGGACGTTATCGGCGCTCTCCCAAAATCACTTGTTAAACATGGTCACCAAGTTGGTGTTATTCTTCCTTATTATGATATGACGGATGCTAAATTCGGCGATCAAGTAGAGGATCTCTTCTACTTTGAGGTCAGCGTTGGATGGCGACGTCAGTATGTTGGGGTTAAGCGCCTGGTTTTGAACGGTGTGTCCTTCTATTTCATTGATAATCAGCATTATTTCTTCCGAAGTCATGTTTATGGAGACTTTGATGATGGGGAACGTTTTGCCTATTTCCAACTAGCAGCAGTTGAGTTGATGGAGCGGATTGATTTCATTCCAGATATCCTCCATGTACATGACTATCATACTGCGATGATTCCTTTCTTGGTTAAGGAAAAATATCGCTGGATTCAAGCTTATAACAATATCAAGACAGTTCTAACCATCCACAACTTGGAGTTTCAAGGACAATTCTCTGATAGTATGTTGTGGGAATTATTTGGAGTAGGCTATGAGCGCTATGCTGATGGGACTCTTCGCTGGAATGACTGTCTCAACTGGATGAAGGCTGGTATTCTCTACGCAGACAGAGTGACGACTGTATCTCCAAGCTATGCTGGTGAAATTCGGACTCTAGAATTTGGTTGCAATTTGGATCAGATTCTGCGGATGGAATCTGGTAAGCTAGTGGGTATTGTTAATGGTATTGATACAGAGATTTACAATCCTGAAACAGATCCATTGCTAGCCCATCACTTTGATAAATCTGATTTATCTGGTAAACTAGAAAATAAGCGAGCTTTACAGGAACGCGTAGGCTTGCCTGTTAGAGATGATGTTCCACTTGTTGGGATTGTATCGCGTCTGACTCGGCAGAAAGGTTTTGACTTAGTGGTTGAAGAGTTGCATAATTTTCTTCAGCAAGATGTACAAATCGTCCTTTTGGGGACAGGTGATCCAGCTTTTGAACAAGCCTTTGCTTGGTTTGGTCAAGCTTATCCAGACAAGCTTTCGGCTAACATTCTCTTTGATGTGGGATTAGCCCAAGAGATTTATGCTGCCAGTGATATTTTCCTGATGCCTAGTCGCTTCGAACCTTGTGGTCTATCTCAAATGATGGCTATGCGTTATGGAACCTTGCCTTTGGTACATGAAGTTGGCGGTCTGCGCGATACAGTAGAACCTTATAATGTTTATACAGGTCAAGGAACTGGATTTAGCTTTAATAATTTTTCTGGTTATTGGTTGAGCTGGACTTTTAAAGAAGCTCTTAACCTCTATACCCACGATAAGGAGGCATGGAAATCCATGCAAGAACAGGCCATGGAAAGAGATTTTTCTTGGGACACGGCTAGTTTGGCATATAGTGATTTGTACCAATCACTTCTATAACATTTACTTTGGAATCAGTATAAGCAAATCCTCTCTTGACCATGGGACAAGGGAGGATTTCCGTGAGAATTACATTTTTATATATTATCATGCTGTTTTGGAGCTCTGTTTTTAGCCTGTAGCTGAAGCGAGTGTTTCCCATCTTGATTGAAAAAAGTATTTCTATATTAAAAAACTGTTTCCCGCTATCAAGAAAGGGAGATAATCGTCCACTATGGAACTGACAAAAGAGCAATTTATCCGAGATTTTAAGGATATTTTGCATGAAAGACAACTAATAAAAGTAGCTGATGCAACGCCGAGAGAACTCTTCCAAGCTCTGGCTAATACTGTTCGTAAGTATATTACTCCGCTATGGTTGGAACGCCGTAAGAAGTTGGTAGAACACCGCCAAAAAACAGCTTATTACTTCTCTATTGAGTTTTTACCGGGTCGTATGTTAGAAACTAACCTACTCAATCTTGGGATCCTTGATACTGTCAAAGATGCTTTTGCAGAAATGGGAGTAGATTTTACAGCTGTAAAAAATGCTGAGCATGACATGGCCTTAGGAAATGGTGGTCTCGGTCGTTTGGCTGCTGCCTTTATGGATTCTCTTGCTACAACGGGCTATCCTGGTTTTGGAAATGGGATTCGCTATCGCTATGGCCTCTTCAAACAACGGATTGTAGATGGATACCAGGTTGAAATTCCCGATGACTGGTTTGGAAGACTGGGGAATGTCTGGGAGACTCGAAAGGATCATGATATTGTAGACGTTAAAATTTTCGGTAATGTTTATCTCCGAGCTAACGAAGAAGGAAGAATTGTACCGGTTTATGAGAATTCTAAAACCTTGCGTGCGGTGCCTTATGATGTACCTCAGATTGGTTTTGGCAATGATAATGTCAATAATCTGCGGCTTTGGGATGTTGAGATTCCAGAAGAATATGAGCTAGATTATCCGACGATCGAAGCTCGTCGCCGTGTACAGGACATTACAGCTATTCTCTATCCAGATGATTCTAGTCATGAAGGTAAAGAACTACGTTTGATTCAGGAATACTTTATGACCAGTGCAGGTTTGCAGACTATTATCACTTCTTATTTGAAGCAAGGCCTACCTTTAAAAGATATTCATGAGAAGGTTTCTGTCCATATCAACGATACCCATCCAGCTGTTGCACCGGCTGAATTTATGCGTCTTTTGATGGATGAATATAGCCTTGAATGGGCAGATGCTTGGAATGCAACTGTTAAGACCATGAGTTATACCAACCACACTATCTTATCTGAAGCTTTGGAAAAATGGGATGCTGAGCTCTTTAAGAATGTCCTGCCTCGGGTCTATCAAATTATCTTGGAAATCGATAACCGTTATGTGACGGAAATGGCTAGTCGGGGAATTGCTCCGCAAGTCATCGAAAATACTCGGATCGTCAAAGACAATCAAATCCACATGGCCCATCTGGCTATCATTGGTGGCCATTCGGTAAACGGGGTTGCTAAGCTTCACACAGAACTGCTCAAAGAAGATACCCTACGTGACTTTTATGCTATCTATCCAGAGAAATTTAATAATAAAACCAATGGAATTATCCAACGTCGCTGGTTGCAGATTGCGGATGAGCCTTTATCAGCTGAGATTGATAGGCTGATTGGGAAAGGTTGGAGAAGTGATATCCATGAGCTGCGTAAGCTTTTGGAATTCAAGGATGACAAGCAAGTGCTGGGCGATTTCTATCGGGTTAAGCAAGAAGCTAAGGCTCGTCTGGCTAACTTCATCAAGGAATCAACAGGGGTAGAAGTTTCTACAGAAGCTATCTTTGATGTCCAGGTAAAACGCCTCCACGCCTACAAGCGTCAGCTACTCAACCTGCTTCATATCATCAAGCTCTACTGGGACCTTAAGGACAATCCTGATAAGGATATGGTGCCACGTGTCTTTATTTTCGGCGCCAAGGCTGCTCCGGGCTACCACTTTGCCAAGTCTGTTATCAAACTGATCAATGAAATGGCCAATCTGGTCAACAAGGATGAAAGCCTGCAAGGCAAACTCAAGGTTGTTTTTCTGGAAAACTACCGAGTCAGCCTAGCTGAGCTCATCATTCCAGCAGCAGATGTATCTGAGCAGATTTCTCTGGCTTCCAAGGAAGCTTCTGGTACTTCCAATATGAAGTTCATGATGACAGGTGCCATTACCCTAGCTACACTGGACGGAGCTAATATCGAAATCAAGGACGAGGTCGGTGATGACAACATTGTCATCTTCGGAATGGACAAGGACCAAGTTTACGAGCACTATGCTCGCCACGATTACTACTCACGCGGTGTCTATGAGAGCAATCCAGACATTCGTCGAGTGGTCGACACCTTTGTCAACGGAACCATTCCAAACGTTCGTGAAGAAGGCTCTGAAATCTACGAAGCCCTCATCACCCACAATGACGAATACTTCCTCTTGGAAGATTTCCATTCCTATGTAGAAGCTCAAGAGAAGATTGATGCTCTCTATCGTGACAAAGAAAAATGGGCACGCATGAGTTTGATTAACATTGCTACATCTGACAAGTTTACCTCAGATGATACCATTGAGCAATATGCTAAGGAAATCTGGAACTTAGAGAAGTAGTATTCTTTGACAATTATGAATATTAAGAGGTTGAGACTTTGTGCTTAGTCTCTTTTGGTATTCAACTGGGATCGCATTTTAAACTGCCAAAATTAAAACCGAAATTAGAAAGAACATATGAGCTTAACTTATTTGAAAAACGGTGGTAGGGTTTGAAAGACTATACGACTTTTTATCGACACTTAACGGCTCCCTTTCGTAGTCGACCTCAGTGGGTGAAGGGATTTGCTTATTTTAATCGGGCGATGATAATTTTCATGCCCCTAGTCTATGGACTAGTCCTGCTTAGTGCCTATATAAATAAAGGGTGGAAAGGATTGCTTGCTTTTTGGCTCCTACCAGCTATTGGATTTGCTCTGTTGTCAGCTATTCGCAAACGGCTGAATCAAGCACGCCCTTACGAAAAATGGGCTATTCAGCCTTTGCTGGCTAAGGATACATTAGGCAAGTCCATGCCCAGCCGTCATGTTTTCTCATCAGCCTTGATTTCTATGTGTCTGTTCCACTTTTTTTGGCTACCGGGGCTTATCTGTCTCTTGCTTTCAGCAGGGCTTGCCATAGTGCGCGTGATTGGCGGGGTACACTATCCAAAGGATGTGCTGGTCGGATATCTTTGTGGAATTTTATGGGGGAGTATTCTTTTCTTATTATAAAATGTCTAAGGAGCTTTCACTTTTTCTACCGCTAATTTAACTAAAGAAACTTGGTAGAGGTTGTGGATTTGTTATTATTGAATTAAAAAAGAAGAACATTTTTAGCACTTTTGTCCTATTTAAAAGCCATCTTTCAGGAAAAAAAGAGAAAGAAATAGCGAAATATAGCGGTTTTTATTTACTATATTTAATGAAGAAAAGGGTAATAAATTAAAATCGCTTACAATGTATAAAAACATTTGACAAAACAGTTTTTTAGGACTAAACTAAGGAAGTAATTTTAAAAACACAAAAGGAGAATTCATCATGAATTTAACATATTTAGGACTTTGTTTGGCCTGCTTTGGCGTATCGCTTGCTGAAGGTATGATTATGAGTAATCTATTTAAGGCAGCGTCTCGTCAGCCAGAAATTATCGGTCAATTGAGAAGTCTCCTGATCTTGGGAGTAGCCTTTGTTGAAGGTACTTTCTTTGTAACGTTGGCTATGTCCTTTGTTATCAAATAAGAAAGTATTCTCTTTAGAAAAGGGGGTGTCATCTGTTGGAAGAAAGTATTAATCCAACTATCAATGTGGGTCCTGTGACCTTTGATTTGACCCTGCTGGCCATGACTCTGCTAACGGTGTTTGTAACTTTTGGACTCGTTTATTGGGCAAGTCGAAAAATGACGATTAAACCGTCAAGAAAGCAGAATGCTCTGGAATACATCTATGATTTCGTTATAGATTTTACCAAGGGAAATGTTGGTGAGCATTATATGAAGAATTATTCGCTCTTTCTATTTTCCCTCTTTCTTTTCGTAACGGTGGCTAATAACTTGGGATTAATGGCCAAGGTTCAGACAACCAATGGTTTCAATCTCTGGACATCGCCGACCGCCAATCTCGCTTTTGACTTGGGCTTCTCTCTTTTAGTGACGGTATTCTGTCACGTTGAGGGAATCCGTCGTCAAGGAATAAAAGGATATCTAAAAGGTTTTGTGACTCCAGGTATCATGACACCCATGAATATCTTGGAAGAATTTACCAATTTTGCTTCGCTAGCCTTGCGGATTTATGGAAACATTTTTGCAGGTGAAGTATTGGCTGGTTTGCTCTTGACTTGGGCACATCAAGCAGCGTATTGGTATCCAATTGCCTTTATTATGAACATGGTTTGGACTGGTTTTTCAATCTTCATTTCCTGTATCCAAGCCTATGTTTTTACCATGCTAACATCTATGTATCTTGGTAAGAAAATTAATGGTGAGGAAGAATAAAAAGAAAGGATAGATAAAATGAATATAACCGTAGGTGAAATTATTGGCAACTTTATCCTGATTGCCGGCTCCTTTCTTCTTTTAGTATTTCTCATTAAGAAGTTTGCTTGGGGCAATATTATTGGGATTTTAGACCAGCGTGCTCAAAAGATTTCAGACGATATTGATGGAGCAGAATCTGCTCGCAAAAAGGCAGAAGATTTAGCGCAAAAGCGTGAAGAAGCCTTGGCAGGAAGCCGTGAAGAAGCTGCTACTATTGTTGAAACAGCTAAAGAAACAGCTGAGAAAAACAAAGCGAGTATTTTAGCTGACACGACAGAAGAAGTTAGCCGATTGAAGCAAAAGGCAAATCAAGAAATTGCTCAATCAAAAGCAGAAGCTTTAAGATCAATCAAGGGTGATGTGGCAGATTTGTCAATTGATTTGGCTAGTAAGATTATTGGCCAAACCTTAGACAAGGAAGCTCAAAGTCAATTGATTGACAGTTATATCGACAAGCTAGGAGATGCCTAATGGACAAGAGAAGCGATGCGATCATTGAAAAGTATGCTGCTCCATTTGTCCAAATAGTGCTTGAAAAAAATCAGCAAAGAGATGTATTTAGAGAACTAAGTCAGATTAAGGGGATTTTTGAAGAAACCCATCTTGCTGACTTTTTATCGCATATTGGCGTCAGTCAAGCTGAAAAAAGTAAGGTTCTTCGTTTGTTTCAAACATGTGATTCGGTCTTGGTTAACAACCTGATCGAAGTCCTAATTACAAACGGACGGGAAGACTTCTTTTATCCAATCTTACTCGATATCTTGAAGAAAATCGAGAAGGAAACCAATGAGTTCGAGGTAACCATTCACTCAGTAGAGGGATTATCAGAAGAGCAGAAAGCTCGCCTTATTCCTGTGATTGAGAAGAAGATGAACCTCAAGGTTCGTTCCATTAAGGAAAATTTGGATAGGAGCTTGATTGGAGGCTTTGCCATTACAGCCAATCATAAGATAATTGACACAAGCATTAAGCGTCAGTTGAAAGCAGTTAAAGAAAAATTGAAATAGAAAGTGGTGTTCTTTTGGCAATTAACGCACAAGAAATCAGCGCTTTAATTAAGCAACAAATTGAAAATTTCCAGCCGGATTTTGATGTTACTGAGACAGGTGTAGTAACCTATGTCGGTGACGGAATTGCGCGTGCGCATGGGCTGGATAACGCCATGAGTGGAGAGCTCTTAGTCTTTGAAAACGGCTCTTACGGGATGGCGCAAAACTTAGAATCAAACGATGTTGGGATTATTATTTTAGGAGATTTTACTGACATTCGTGAGGGGGATACCATCCGCCGTACAGGTAAGATCATGGAAGTTCCTGTAGGGGAAGCCTTGATTGGACGGGTTGTGGATCCTTTGGGTCGGCCGGTAGATGGTCTGGGCGAGATTGCAACAGATAAAACACGGCCAGTTGAAACGCCTGCTCCAGGTGTTATGCAACGGAAATCAGTTTCTGAACCTTTGCAGACAGGCCTCAAGGCTATTGATGCCTTGGTTCCGATTGGTCGTGGCCAACGGGAATTGATCATCGGGGACCGTCAGACTGGTAAGACAACCATTGCTATCGATGCGATTCTAAACCAAAAAGGCCAAGATATGATCTGTATCTATGTAGCTATTGGTCAGAAAGAATCAACAGTTCGTACACAGGTAGAAACGCTCCGTCAGTATGGTGCACTTGACTATACGATTGTCGTGACAGCATCTGCTTCACAACCTTCTCCATTGCTTTACCTTGCTCCTTACGCTGGTGTAGCAATGGCGGAAGAGTTTATGTATAATGGCAAGCACGTTTTGATTGTCTATGATGATTTGTCAAAACAAGCAGTAGCCTATCGTGAATTGTCTCTCCTTCTTCGTCGTCCACCAGGCCGTGAAGCATTCCCAGGGGATGTCTTCTATCTTCACAGCCGTCTCTTAGAGCGTTCTGCTAAGGTTTCTGACGAATTAGGTGGAGGTTCTATCACAGCTCTGCCATTTATTGAAACACAGGCAGGTGATATCTCAGCCTACATCGCAACCAACGTGATTTCTATCACTGACGGGCAAATTTTCTTGAGTGATGGCCTCTTCAACGGAGGTGTTCGTCCAGCGATTGATGCGGGTTCTTCAGTATCGCGGGTTGGAGGTTCAGCTCAGATCAAGGCTATGAAGAAGGTAGCCGGAACCTTGCGGATTGACTTGGCTTCCTATCGTGAGCTAGAAGCCTTTACCAAATTTGGTAGCGACTTGGATGCTGCGACTCAAGCAAAATTAAACCGTGGTCGTCGAACAGTAGAAGTATTGAAACAGCCAGTTCATAAGCCACTTTCTGTGGAAAAACAAGTAGTTATTCTCTACGCTTTGACCCACGGCTTCTTGGACAGTGTTCCGGTTGATGACATTCTTCGCTTTGAGGAAGAATTATTTGCCTACTTTGATGCACATCAAGAAGGTATTTATGAAACAATCCGGACGACTAAGGATCTTCCGAGTGAGGAAGTTCTGGATGCCGCTATTACTGAGTTTGTCAATCAGTCTAGCTTTAAATAAGAATAGAGGTGTCAGATGGCAGTTTCATTGAACGATATCAAAAATAAAATTGCATCCACAAAAAACACCAGTCAAATCACTAATGCTATGCAAATGGTATCAGCGGCTAAGTTAGGAAAATCCGAGGAAGCAGCTAAGAACTTTCAAATTTATGCTTCCAAGGTTCGGAAACTCTTAACGGATTTGCTTCATGGACATGAGGCAGAAAATGCTAAACACCATCCAATGCTGACAAGTAGACCAGTCAAAAAAACAGGTTACATTGTTATCACATCTGACCGTGGCTTGGTTGGTGGCTACAATGCCACCATTCTCAAAGCCATGATGGAGCTGAAGGCAGAATACCATCCAAAGGGAGATGATTTTGAGATTCTCTGTATTGGAGGTGTTGGTGCGGACTTTTGTCGAGCTAGAGGGGTTCAGCCAGTTTATGAACTGCGTGGTTTACCCGATCAACCAAGCTTTGATGAGGTCCGTAAGATTATTAGCAAGGCCATTGAGATGTATCAAAATGAACTTTTTGATGAGCTTTATGTCTGTTACAACCATCATGTCAATAGTCTGACCAGCCAGATGCGGATTGAGCAAATGCTACCGATTATTGACTTGGATCCAAATGAAGCTGACGAAGATTATACCGTTAATTTGGAATTAGAATCTAGTCGGGAAGCTATTTTGGACCAATTGTTACCTCAGTTTGCTGAGAGCATGATTTATGGGGCTATTATTGATGCTAAGACAGCTGAAAATGCTGCCGGCATGACAGCCATGCAGACAGCGACTGATAATGCTAAAAAAGTCATCAGTGATTTGACGATTCAGTACAACCGCGCTCGGCAGGCTGCCATTACGCAGGAAATTACTGAAATTGTGGCGGGTGCTAGTGCCCTAGAATAGGCCACTGATTAATTAGAAATTAAACGAGGGAAATAACATGAGCTCAGGCAAAATTACTCAGGTAATCGGGCCAGTCGTAGACGTTGCGTTTGCAGCTGGAGATAGGCTACCTGAGATAAATAATGCACTTGTAGTCTATAAAAATGATGAGAAAAAATCAAAAATCGTCCTTGAAGTAGCTCTTGAGCTTGGTGACGGTGTAGTTCGGACTATTGCCATGGAGTCAACAGATGGTTTGACACGTGGTTTGGAGGTTCTTGACACAGGTCGTCCGATTTCTGTACCGGTTGGTAAAGAAACCTTGGGTCGGGTCTTCAATGTTCTTGGAGACACTATTGACTTGGATGCACCGTTTGGGGATGATGCAGAACGTCAACCAATTCATAAGAAAGCACCGACCTTTGATGAGTTATCAACTTCATCTGAAATCCTGGAAACAGGAATCAAGGTTATCGACCTTCTAGCACCTTATCTGAAAGGTGGGAAGGTTGGACTCTTCGGTGGTGCCGGAGTTGGTAAAACCGTCTTGATCCAAGAATTGATTCACAACATTGCCCAAGAACACGGTGGTATCTCAGTATTTACTGGTGTTGGAGAACGGACTCGTGAAGGGAACGACCTTTACTGGGAAATGAAAGAATCTGGCGTTATCGAGAAAACTGCCATGGTCTTTGGTCAGATGAATGAACCACCAGGAGCACGTATGCGTGTTGCCCTAACTGGTTTGACAATTGCTGAATACTTCCGTGATGTAGAAGGCCAAGACGTGCTTCTCTTTATCGATAACATCTTCCGCTTTACTCAAGCTGGTTCTGAAGTATCTGCCCTTTTGGGTCGTATGCCATCTGCCGTTGGTTACCAACCAACACTTGCGACAGAAATGGGGCAACTCCAAGAGCGTATCACATCAACTAAGAAGGGTTCTGTAACCTCTATCCAGGCTATCTATGTGCCAGCGGATGACTATACTGACCCTGCGCCAGCAACAGCCTTCGCTCACTTGGATTCAACGACAAACTTGGAACGTAAGTTGGTACAATTGGGGATTTACCCAGCCGTTGACCCACTCGCTTCAAGCTCTCGTGCCTTGGCACCTGAGATTGTCGGAGAAGAGCACTACGCGGTAGCTGCTGAAGTTAAGCGAGTCTTACAACGCTATCACGAATTGCAAGATATTATTGCTATCCTAGGTATGGATGAATTGTCTGATGAAGAAAAGACTTTGGTTGCACGTGCACGTCGGATCCAATTCTTCCTATCACAAAACTTTAATGTGGCTGAGCAGTTTACAGGTCAACCTGGTTCTTATGTACCAGTTGCTGAAACAGTTCGTGGCTTCAAAGAGATTCTTGAAGGAAAACACGACAAGTTACCAGAAGATGCCTTCCGTGGAGTTGGTTCTATTGAGGATGTTCTGGCTAAAGCAGAAAAAATGGGATTCTAAGAGGTGAATGATGGCTCAAATGACAGTACAAATCGTTACTCCGGACGGTCTCGTTTATGACCACCATGCTGCATTTGTTTCCGTAAAGACCATTGATGGAGAGTTGGGGATTTTACCACGACACATCAATACCATCGCTGTTTTAGAAGTAGATCAGGTCAAGGTACGCCGGGTCGATGATGATAAACATATCGACTGGATAGCAGTCAACGGCGGAATCATTGAAATTGCAGATAATGTCATTACGATTGTGGCGGACTCAGCTGAGCGTGAGCGAGATATTGATATCAGCCGGGCTGAGAGAGCTAAACTCAGGGCTGAGCAAGAAATCGAAGAAGCACACGACAAGCACTTGATTGACCAAGAGCGTCGGGCTAAGATTGCTCTGCAACGGGCGATTAACCGGATTAACGTTGGAAGCAAATAAAAAGGAATCCAAATTTTGGATTCCTTTTTGTGTGGATATTATTTAACGAGCGATTGGTTGTTTGTTTTCGTCTAATGTAAATCCTTCTCCTAAAATCTCGTGAGCCTCTGTAATTGTGATAAAGGCGTGAGGGTCAATTCGATGGATAATTTCTTTCATCTGTTGCATTTCATTTCGAGCTAGGACGCAGTAGATGACTTTGTAGTCTTGCTTTGTGTAGTAACCAGTACCATTTAGCAAGGTCACACCTCGACCCAGTTCTTCAACAACAGCCTGTGCTAATTCTTCAGATTTTCCAGTAACGACTAAGAAACCTTTACCGGCATAACCACCTTCAGCGATAAGGTCTATAACACGGGAAGCAATAAAGACAAATACCAGTGTATAAGTTACAAGACGCAAGTCTTTAAAGACAATCACGACTAAGAAAAGAACAAAGAAGTCAACGGCAAACATGAGTTTTCCGATAGAAATATGGGTGTATTTATTTAAAATACGAGCAATAATATCGGAACCTCCGGTTGTTCCACCGGCGTTGAAAATGATTCCTAGTCCGGCTCCGAGGATGATACCAGCTATCAAAGACACAATGACCAAGTCTCCGTCTAAATCTACTACAAAGGGAATTTTTTCAAAAATGGCCAGCCAAGCTGATACAGAGAATGTTCCTATCAGGCTGTAGAAGAAAGATTGTTTCCCCAGAATCTTCCAAGCAAAGAAGAATAGCGGGAAGTTAATCACAAGGTTCATAACGGAAACCGGAAGTTTAAATAAATAGTAGGTGATGAGGGTAACCCCAGTAACTCCACCTTCAAATAAATGATTGGGAATAGCTAAATAATTGATCCCAAAAGAAAAAAGGCCTGCACCAAATATAATCCAAAGTATGTTTTTTAATCTCAGCATAAGAATCTCCTCCAAAAAATTTCCTTTTTATATTGTATCAAATGTTTCTAACTTATGTAATGAATTTAATGATTTTTTTTGATAAAATAGTAAAAGAATTGTAAAAAAATAGAACGAGTATTGCTTTCTGGCAGTAAGGAGTCTGTAAGTTTCTCATATTTGCATACAAACTAGAGGAAAGACGAACGGGCTGCCAAGTATGTAAGGGCATTATAGGAACATTCCTTGCTCTATAAGCATAGAAAAGGAACATATGAAAAGAGGATTATTAGTTTCGCTAGAAGGACCGGATGGAGCTGGAAAATCTAGCGTTTTAGAAGCTTTGGTGCCGATTTTAGAAGCCCAAGGGCATCAAGTAGTGACGACTAGAGAGCCAGGTGGTGTGCCAATTTCAGAGGCTATTCGAGAAGTGATATTGGATCAGAATAATACAGAAATGGATGGGAAGACGGAGCTATTACTCTACATTGCTAGTCGTAGACAGCATTTGATAGAAAAGGTGCTTCCTGCCTTAGAAGCTGGGAAATTAGTTATCATGGATCGTTTCATTGATAGTTCTGTTGCCTATCAAGGTTTTGGCCGTGGTTTAGATGTAGCTGATATTGAATGGCTCAATCAATATGCTACGGACGGTCTTAAGCCGGATCTAACCTTGTATTTTGATTTAGATGTCGAAGAAGGCCTTGCTCGCATCGCTAAAAATAAGAATCGTGAAGTCAACCGTCTTGACTTAGAGGGACTGGAAATGCATCAACGAGTCCGTCAGGGTTATCTCTATAGCTTGGAAAAGGATCCAGAACGCCTAGTTAAAATTGATGCCAGCCAGGCTTTGGAAGATGTTGTAAAAGATAGCCTAGCTGTCTTAAACCAGCATTTAAATAGTAAATCATGAACATTAATGAATTAAAGGAACTTCAACCTAAAATTGTTGATCGTTTTGAACGAATTCTAGAGCAAGATAAGCTGAACCATGCTTATCTTTTTACAGGAAATTTTGCCAGCTTTGATCTGGCCCAGAAATTAGCTCAGAGCCGTTTCTGTCAGAATAAGATGGGTGTTTGGCCATGTGGTGAATGCCGGTCTTGTCGACTGATTGCAGAGGAAGATTTTTCAGATGTTACAGTAGTTCGCCCACAAAATCAAATCATCAAAACAGAACGTATACGAGAGCTACTCAAGAATTTTTCTCAGAGCGGAGTAGAAGGTAACGAGCAGGTATTTATCATTTGTGAGGCAGAAAAAATGCACCTTAATGCGGCAAATTCTCTCTTAAAAATGATAGAAGAACCTCAAAGTGAGGTATATATTTTCCTTCTGACCAGTGATGAAAATTTAATCTTACCTACGATTAAAAGTCGGACTCAGGTCTTTCATTTCCCAAAAAATGAAGATTATTTGGTAGCGAAATTGGAAGAGTCTGGCTTGCTTAAGGACCAGGCGCAGCTTCTTGCAGCTTATAGCCAGACTTTGGAGGAAGCTCAAAACTTGCAGACTAGCAAATCCTTCTTTGATGTAACACAAGTCTGTCAGCGCTTTGTTGATCTTTGTCTTGCTAAGAATGATTTGGCCTTTTTACAGGTTGCTAGATTAAGCAGTTTGGCTGATGATAAAGAAAAACAGGACCAGATTTTTAGGATTCTAGAGATTTTATTTTCTCAACATATAGAGAAAGAAAGTGGTCGGACTTCTTTAGATAGATTGTTTCAATCTCGAAAAATGTGGCGGGCAAATGTTAGTTTCCAAAATGCTTTGGAATATATGATCATACAGCCAGCAAAGCGTAGCTAAGGAGAAAAATAGATATGGATAAAAGAGAAATATTTGACGCTTTAGATGATTTTTCACAAAATCTAATGCTAACTCTGGCTGAAGTAGAAGCAATTAAAAAAAATCTAAAGAGTGTTATTGAAGAAAATACAGTTCTGCGCTTGGAGAATGACAAGCTAAGAGAACGACTCGGAGAAGTGGAAAAAACAGGACCAAGTAAAGGTGGCGGTCAAGGACGCGACAATCTTGAACGGATTTATTTGGATGGTTTTCATATATGCACAGACTTCTATGGTCAAAGAAGAGATAATGACGAAGAAGAATGCGCCTTTTGTAATGAATTATTGTTTAGGGAGTAGCTATGCAAATTCAGAGAAGTTTTAAAGATACGTCTTCCTATGGTAAGCTCTATCTGGTGGCGACTCCGATTGGTAATCTGCAGGATACTAGCACTCGTATGTTAGAAACTCTTGAGAAAGTGGATTATATTGCGGCAGAGGATACACGTAATACTGGTCGCTTGTTGGATTATTTCGATATTTCGACCAAGCTAATCAGTTTTCATGACCACAATTCCAGAGCCAGGATCCCAGAAATCATTGCTCTTTTAAAAGAAGGTCATGATCTTGCCCAGGTATCAGATGCTGGTCTTCCCTGTATTTCGGATCCAGGCCACGACTTGGTAAAAGCTGCCATTGCAGAAAATATCATCGTCGTATCAGTGCCAGGTCCCTCTGCCGGAATTTCAGCTCTGATTGCTAGTGGTTTGGCTCCTCAACCCCACATTTTTTTTGGTTTTCTTCCTAGAAAAAAAGGCCAGCAAAAAGAATTTTTTGAAAGCAAGAAGGCTTATCCCGAGACGCAGATTTTTTATGAATCCCCCCATCGGGTCAAGTCGACTTTGGAAAATATGCTGGAAGTTTATGGAGACAGACAGGTAGTTCTAGTTCGCGAGTTGACAAAGATTTATGAAGAATACCAGCGGGGACTGATATCTGAATTACTGGAAGCCATTGGTGATGAGCCACTCAAGGGTGAGTGCCTACTGATTGTAGACGGTGCTAGTGAGGAGAAAGCTGATAAATCAGAAGAGGAATTATTGGCTGAAATTGATTTTCTCATTGAAACCGGCAGTCAAAAAAGCAAGGCTATCAAAGAAGTCGCGAAAAAATATGGTTTGAATAAGAGTGACTTGTACTCAACCTATCACCAGTAATCATACAAGTGACTGAGAGCTAAAAGACAAGAAAGGGACTAGAAAAGTTGACTTATTATAAAATGATCTATCATTCTCCTTTGGGTCCTCTTTCTTTGGTTGCGGATGAAAGCGGACTGAGAGGTGCTTGGTTTGTTGGCCAGAAATATTTTGAGCGTGGTCTAAGTGGACAAGTAATTGAAGCAAGTAATCCCTTTCTCGAGCAGACTGCTCAGCTTCTTGATGCCTACTTTGCTAGTCAGGATGTAGATTTCTCAAGTTTGACTTTAGCAGATGCAGGGACTGATTTTCAAAAGCGCGTTTGGAACTATTTGAGTCAGATTCCTAAAGGGCAGACGGTGACTTATGGGCAAATTGCCAGAGACCTTGATGTTGCTTCTGCTCAAGCGGTCGGAGGAGCTGTTGGTCGGAATCCATTTTCCGTTATCATTCCTTGCCATCGCGTTTTGGGAAGTCAAGGACAAATGACAGGATATGCTGGTGGTTTAGATAAAAAGCTCTGGCTTTTAAACCATGAAGCAGCAAAGATTGATAGAAAAAAATAGAGGTGAACTATGTTACATTTTATCGAATACCCAAAATGCTCTACCTGCCGCAAGGCCAAGGCTGAGCTCAATCAATTAGGAGTGGACTTTGAAGCGGTAGATATTGTCCAAAATACACCTAGTCGGGACCAACTTCTAGACTGGATCCAGAACTCGGACTTTGACCTCAAGGCCTTTTTCAATACCAGCGGACTCAAATACCGTGAACTAGGACTCAAAGAAAAAGTTCCACATATGACAGCTCAGGAAGCTGCAGATTTATTATCAACAGACGGTATGCTGATTAAACGACCGCTCTTGGTTCGAGATAACCAAATCTTGCAGATTGGCTACCGGAAGGCGTATGAAGAGTTGGGGCTGTGAGAAGATAAGGCTTGATAAAAAGGCTATTATATTCATCTGTAGTCAAATAGAACGACAAAATGAAATAGAGAACATCCAATTGTGTTAGATAATAAAAAAACAGACTGAAATCAAGAAATAGGAAAGATTTAGTCACAGGTAAAGAGGCGAATGGATTGAAAGCCTCTTTTTTCTAACATAGAATTTCTTACCAGTTTGTTGAAGCTGTGGATAAGGCTTCTAAACAATTTCATTTGATATTTTGTAAGATGATCTCCCACCTTGCCAGGAAAGTGATGTTGAAAAACATATGTAGGTAGGTAAGTCCAAGAATTTTGAGGTCTATATTATTAAAGATGAGGAAGAATTATAATGTTTCTATCTTTTAAAATACGATATCGATCTTTTAGAGAAGGTTAGTGAAAAAATATTATATTTATGTGAATTAGTTGTTGATTTAGATACAAATCAAATTGTACACCTTGATTTTCTTAATAGGTTGGAAAATATGTTTAAAATAATAAAAAAAGAATATAATCAGCAAGAGGAGTTAATATATAAAACGGATACAAAGGAATTAATAGCTACTCCAACAATAGCTAGCGATATTACTTTTAGTTTTATATATTTATTTTTAGGTTTTAATTCAGAAAATATGGAATCCACCCAACTTTGGGGGTATCATAACGACTTTTCTTGGATAAAAAGAAGTTTGGTGCCTCCTAAATCTGATAAAGATTTTATTGTTGTTACAGATAATGATATTAATGGTGGAGATAGTTCTCGCATTGACTATGCTTACAATTGGGAAATGTATTATGATGAGCAATCAGGTTGGATTAAAATCGGCTCTGAAATTTTAAGGGAAGATCTTAACCATGTTGAATTTTTCAGAAATACTATTGCTGGTATTGATTGGCATGGCAATATCCAAGAATTTTGGCTCAAACCTAAATTTAAATGATGTGAAACTAATATAGTGTTTCCTAGAATATAGGTTTCTTTGTGACGAATATTTGATCCTCTATTTCGAACTGGTTGACAGGTTTGTCTTGGTTACAGACTGGTATCTATACTTTTATTTTTAAAGATTATGATTTCTTTTTGATTGATGATGAAGAAGAATTGCAAACTTTTAAATGGTGAAGAACTTCTTATCGAAGGAAATAGGTATAAGGAGTATCAAGTGGGATGGAAATAATTATTATAGGTGAGGATTGTTCCATTTGGTATATTCAAGATCACTACCAATCTTTCATAGGAATAAAACAAAGGGAATATAATGTCAAAAAAATTTAATAATAGAACGTTTAGAAAGATAGAACAAACTTATAGAGTTTATTTACCTGACGAATTCAAAAAAGTTTTTGGAAATATGGAGGAACTTCCTGAAAACTGGTATGATTGGAGTGACTTTTCACCTCAGAATGTTAAAATGCTGAGTAATTACATACAAATAATCAAAGAAAATATAGCAGAAGAAATAGAATATGTTGATTGGAGTGATAATTGGGGAGAAGCTCCTAGAGATTTAGAAATTATGAAAAGAGAAATACGAAGTCGTTTAATAAATTCTCCAACATTATTCCCTATTTCTGGTCATAGGTATATTGCGTTATGTAATACTCCGATTTCGCCAGTATTTTCAATTGTTGGTTCCGATATAATTTATTATTCTAAAAGTATAACAGATTATTTTCATGGAATTACAGTAAGCAGAGAGACAAATTTATCTGATTTACCCCAAATTTCTTTTTGGTCCGATATTGCACAGTGATAAAATTGAGATAAAAATATTTTTAGTCCCATCAACAGGAAATCTGCATTGAAAAGAGAAATATTTAGGAAAGAATATACAAGATGTCATGATTTTTCTTTTAGGGAATGTGGTTCAAGTAGATTGTATGATTGAATTTGGGTTAGGAAGCGTGGCAGAAGAAGCTCTTAATGACATTAAAAAGCTTTTCATGATATAATAAATCTATCTCAATCTTAGAAAGAAGAATCATGGTTTTATCAAAAAAACGGGCTCGGCATGTGATTGAAGAGATTATTGCTCTTTTCCCTGACGCCAAGCCTAGTCTGGATTTCCGCAATCACTTTGAGCTTTTGGTAGCGGTCATGCTGTCGGCTCAGACGACAGATGCTGCGGTCAATAAGGCAACGCCGGCTTTATTTGAAGCCTATCCAAGTCCTCAAGACATGGCTGCGGCTGGTGAAGAAGACATTGCTAAATACATCTCCCGCCTAGGACTCTATCGCAATAAGGCCAAGTTTTTGAAGAAATGCGCCCAGCAACTTTTGGACGACTTTGACGGTCAAGTACCACAAACGCGGGCGGAATTGGAAAGTCTGGCCGGAGTTGGTCGCAAGACGGCCAATGTAGTCATGAGTGTGGGATTTGGCATTCCAGCTTTCGCTGTCGATACCCATGTGGAGCGGATTTGCAAGCATCATGATATCGTTAAAAAGTCGGCAACGCCACTAGAGGTAGAAAAGCGAGTTATGGATGTCCTTCCGCCGGAACGTTGGCTGCCCGCCCATCAGGCAATGATTTACTTTGGACGTGCCATCTGCCATCCTAAAAATCCCGAGTGCGATCACTATCCGCAACTCTATAACTTTAAAGACATTTAAAAGAGAGTGGGACAGAAATCGGTAATTCGTTAGAATTCGATTTCGTCGTCCCACCTCCGCACAGTTGAGTAGGGCTGTAAAAGCTGATGAAATCAGCGTAATAGAGCCCACTCAACCACTGCGTCTTGCTCGACAATCCAAAGACAATTGAGAGGCTAGGACTTTTGTCCCAGCCTCTTCTTATTCACTAAATCTTAAAAAATAACCATCTGGATCCAAAATCGCAAATTCATGAGGGTAAATAAAGCTATCTCCTACTCGAAATTCTCTTTTTGTCAGGGGACGATGGATAAGATAGTCAGCTTCCAGCAATTTTTGGTGGAGCTGTGGGACATCTTCAATGCCAAAGGAAATATTGACACCACGTCCGAAAGGATAGGCCAGTTGGGCTAATTCTTCTGTGCTGCCTTCTTCTAGCATAAGTTGGCAGTCTTCAAGTGAGAGGAAGAGAAATTTCTCCTCTGGACGTTCGTATTCGACAGAGAATCCCAGCAAGTCACAGTAGAAGTGGCGCGACTTTTCGATGTCAGATACCATAAATTCGGGAATGACAGCTTGATAGTCCATTTGTTTTCTCCTTAGAGTTCAATCTCCATGACAATGGGTGTGTGGTCTTGGCGCGCACCGGAGTCAATCATATCAGACTTGGTCACCTTGTCTGCCACGCGGTTGCTTGTCAGCCAGTAGTCGATTCTCCAGCCTGTGTTGTTGATTTTAGAAGTCTTGCTACGTTGTGCCCACCAAGTGTATTGGTGAGGGATATCGCCGTGTAAATGGCGGAAGGTATCGGTAAAGCCTTTAGCCAGTAGGTTGGTGAAGCCAGCGCGCTCTTCATCGGTAAATCCTGGTGAACGGCGGTTGCTGGCTGGATTGGCCAAGTCAATTTCCTTGTGAGCTACATTGTAGTCGCCAGTAGCAAGGACTGGTTTTTGTTGATCTAGTGTTGCCAAGTATTCAGCGTATTTGGCATCCCAGACTTGACGGTCATCCAAGCGTTTGAGGCCATCGCCAGCATTAGGTGTATAGACCTGAGTAACGAAGAAGTCGTCAAATTCCAGCGTAATAATGCGACCTTCGACATCCATGGTTGATGGAGCGCCGATTTCTGGGAAAGTTATGGTTGGCGTTAGTTCTTTTTTGTAGAGGAACATGGTTCCTGCATAGCCCTTGCGGGCTGGCTCTTGGGAGGAACGCCAAGTGTTTTCATAGTCTGGGAAAAGATTTGCCAAAATCTCCAAGTGTTTTTTTGTCGGACCTGTCGCAGATAGTTTTGTTTCCTGAATGGCGATAATATCTGCATTTTCTGCTTGCAAGGTCTGAAGGACGGCTTGAGAGAGCTGAGCGCGGGCAGAGTCGCTGGTCAATGCAGCGTTGAGAGAGTCAATATTCCAAGAAATGAGTTTCATAAAATTTCCTTTTCTAGTAGAAGTTTGCTGAGTTTATTATAACAAAATTCAGGACTGATTTATAGCAAAGTGATTTCAAGAAGCTTGGGAAGTAAGAAAGATTTTCTATGCTTATGTTTATGTTTTGAGTCAGACCAGGCAGAATAATGAATTTTCCAGCACAAGCAATTCAAGCGGTTCTGTCTGGAATGAAACAGCTAACTCATCGTCGAATAAAGAGGTGAAGAAAGCCATAAATATCCCTTATCACCAAATAATCTTGTCTAGATTGATATTCTGGAGTCAATTGGCAAAACAGAAGAATGGCTGGTGGAAAGGCTGTCTAAAGACGGCTATACTGATATTTTGAATACCTTCATCGCGGAGTATGAGAGTCGGAATTTGAATGTTGTGACCTATTAAACCTAGAATAATTTCTGGTTTTTTAATTATATTTACTGTGGATGACTGTCTTTTCTCAAACCTTGCAAAATATGGTATAATGAAGTGTTATCAAAAAAGGTTTCATTAGCCTTGAAAGGATTAAAAAATGACTGAAAAACAATCGTTTTATATTACAACCCCTATCTACTATCCGAGTGGTAAACTCCATATCGGGTCTGCTTATACAACTATTGCCTGTGATGTTCTGGCTCGCTACAAGCGTCTCATGGGCTACGATGTTTTCTATTTGACAGGTCTAGATGAGCATGGTCAAAAGATTCAGCAAAAAGCTGAGGAAGCTGGTATTAGTCCGCAAGCTTATGTAGATGGCATGGCAGTTGGGGTCAAGGAACTCTGGAAATTGTTAGACATTTCTTACGATAAATTTATCCGGACGACTGATGACTACCACGAAAAGGTTGTAGCTGATGTCTTTGAACGTCTCCTAGCTCAAGACGATATATACTTGGGTGAATATTCAGGCTGGTATTCTGTATCAGACGAGGAATTCTTCACAGAAAGCCAGTTGGCAGAAGTCTTCCGTGATGAAAATGGAAAAGTAACCGGCGGAATTGCGCCATCTGGACATGAAGTGGAGTGGGTATCAGAAGAGTCTTACTTCCTCCGCCTCAGCAAGTACCAAGACCGCTTGGTAGAATTTTTCAAATCTCACCCTGACTTTATCACTCCTGATGGTCGTCTTAATGAAATGCTGCGTAACTTCATTGAGCCAGGTTTGGAAGACCTAGCGGTTTCTCGTACAACCTTTACCTGGGGTGTGCCAGTCCCATCTAATCCAAAACACGTTGTCTACGTTTGGATTGATGCCCTTCTCAACTATGCGACTGCTCTTGGCTACGGTCAGGACGACCATGCTAACTACGATAAATTCTGGAACGGAACAGTCTTCCACATGGTGGGCAAGGACATTCTGCGCTTCCACTCTATCTACTGGCCAATCCTGCTCATGATGTTGGATATCAAGTTGCCTGACCGTTTGATTGCTCACGGCTGGTTTGTCATGAAAGATGGTAAGATGTCTAAGTCTAAAGGAAATGTGGTCTATCCTGAAATGCTGGTAGAACGTTATGGACTAGACCCTCTTCGTTACTACCTCATGCGTAGTCTCCCTGTTGGTTCAGATGGAACCTTCACTCCTGAGGACTATGTGGGTCGTATCAACTACGAGTTAGCCAATGACCTTGGAAACTTGCTCAACCGTACTGTTTCTATGATTAACAAGTACTTTGACGGTCAAGTGCCAGCCTATGAAGAAAATGTAACAGACTTTGATGGAGCCCTGGCTCAGGTGGCAACTGAATCTATCGCTGACTACTACAAACACATGGATGCAGTTGACTACCCACGCGCCCTAGAAGCAGTCTGGACGCTTATCTCTCGTACCAATAAATACATTGATGAAACTGCTCCTTGGGTCTTGGCTAAGGATGAAGCCCTCCGCAATCAACTTGCAAGTGTTATGAGCCACTTGGCAGCTAGCCTTCGTGTTGTGGCGCACATGATTGATCCTTTCATGATGGAAACGAGCAAGGTTGTCCTCAGTCAATTAGGCTTGCCTCAAGCCACGTCTCTGGAAAATCTAGCAATTGATCAGCTTCCAGCAGGTCTGACAGTCGTAGAAAAAGGAACACCAATCTTCCCACGTCTGGATATGGAAGAAGAAATTGCCTATATCAAAGAACAAATGGAAGGCAACAAACCTGCGGTTGAAAAAGAATGGAATCCAGAAGAAGTCGAGCTCAAACTTAACCGCAAGGAAATCAAGTTTGACGACTTTGATAAGGTAGAAATCAGAGTTGCTGAAGTCAAAGAAGTGTCTAAAGTTGAAGGCTCAGATAAGCTGCTTCAATTCCGCTTGGATGCTGGTGACGGTGAAGACCGTCAAATCCTCTCTGGTATTGCGAAATACTATCCAAACGAGCAAGAACTGGTCGGTAAGAAAGTCCAAATCGTTGCCAACCTCAAGCCACGTAAAATGATGAAAAAATATGTCAGCCAAGGGATGATTCTCTCAGCCGAACACGGCGACCAACTGACTCTTCTTACAGTGGATGAGAAAGTACCAAATGGAAGTTTGATTGGATAGAAGGATTAAAATTTTTGAAAGAAGTGTCTTGATTTTATCTTAAATTTCCCCGCAGCTAAATATTGCTGGGGGATTTTTTTGCATATGAGAAAGCGCTTGACAAGTAGTGTATATACATATATAATATCTATTGAAAAGTTTTAGGGGTAATGTTATGAAAATAGCAAAAACAGTAGCACTTATTTTTGTGGTGCTTTTAATTGTCGTTCTCTTTCCGCTTAATCCATATCTATCAGTTCTTCTGGCTCTGATTAGTTTTGGAACTTTATTTTTGATTGTAAAGAAGTAGGAGAATGAGAATGTTTAAGACTCTTTTTAAAAAAGTACTAGGTGCAAAAATCTATGTTTGGATTGTAATAGTTATACTGACTACTTTATTTGTAGTGGCAAAAACCTTCAATCTTATTGGATATTTTCAGGGAAAGAATGCTTCATCCGAGCGTAGTCAAGTTTACACTCAAATAACTCGTTTAGAGAAAGTTAACCAAAGTGTTTTTTTAGATGTTGGGATTCAGAAGGTTGAAACGATTGAGAAAGATAAGAAGATACCTGGTACTAACATCAGTATTCCATTGTCTGTTAAAAAGGCAATTATCATCCTTAATTATACGGCTAAATTTGGAATCAAAGAAGGAGTTAAAGTTAGGAAAATTGCTGAGCATGAATATGAGTTAACGATCCCTAAATATGAAGTTATAGGAGTTAAGGTCCCAGATAACCCCAAAGACCGATACAAACTATATGACTCGAGTGGCCAATTGTTGAGCGGAGCAACAGAAAACATTGATACCGGAGAACATGTTACTAAATCTCTCAGTAATAAAGAACAGGAAGTATACCTTAGACAATATGAGGAGCAGATTACTGAATCAGCTGAAAAATACTATACAAGTATCGTGACTAGTATCGATCCAGAAGCAAAGCTAACGTTTAAAAATACTAATAAATAGTGAACATTAAGTTCTATCAACTGTTAAAAGCATCTTGCATTAAATTGCAAGGTGCTTTTAGAGTGTTTTAGTTTTCCCAGATATAATCAGTTCTCTATACTAGAAGATATTTCTTTGATTAGGTCGGTTTTATCCTAGCATTTTACCAAGATGAAGAATTAAGGTATACTAGGTGTAAGATTTTTTATTGGAGGTATGAGTGATGATAAAAAAATGGGACAGAAAAACAGTCTTAACCTTACTATATAGTTTTGTCGCACTGGCTTTAGCGGTGACAGTTTGTTTTCTTCTTGTGTCTAAGTTTAGTCATAAGGAGCAGCCAAAACAAGCGAGTTCTTCTACATCAGTTTCGACATCTAAGTCTGACAGCTCAGAGCAAAAAGTTAGTATTTCAGGTGAATATGTAGCGAATACGGGTGATAAAGCTAAAATTGACGGTGGTGATAAGGAATGGAAGATTAATTACCAAACTCCTGATGGTGCTGTTTCAGCAGAATTTACGACAGAATGGAAATCTGAAGGAGAAACTTTAATAGCGACTGATAAGATGAGAAAGTCAGATGGCAATAGCGACTTTACCATTACTGTCCGTATTTTCAAGTATAAGACCTCCAAGCAACCTCTCATAACGATTACCATGTCAGACGGCAATCCTGCCCATGAAATGGTTTTTGCTAATCAAAAAGATTTTTTTGAACCGAGCGATGAGAATGGTGAAGGAACACAGACTACAGAATAAATTGATTGAGAGATAGAATTACGAGAGAAGATTTAATTTGTGTTGGTGGAAAAGTGAATAACACTAAGCTCCTCTCACCTAATTCTCATTCTAGCAGTCAATTTCCTACCCTAAATGTTCGGTCTGGGAATACGGGATATCTAATTGCTCTATTAAAAATTGGATTTCCTAATCCTTACGGAGACCTTTCAGATTCAAGCAAAGCTAGATTGGCACTGGGGCAAAACATTGGAAATCTTCCTGCTGATCAGTATTATTATAGACAATAGAAGAGTCAGAGACGAGAAGGGTGAATAACTCTATTCTCGTTTTTTTAGTTAACAAAACAAAAAAATGTTTGAAATAAACAGAAATATGTGGATAAAATGAGAGAAATGAGTTATAATGAACAAAACCAAGCTAGAGAGGATGGAGTATGAGTAAGAATCAAAGACAAGATGAAATTCTTAAATTTGTGGATCGAGCTGGAACTGTAACGGTTGCGGAGATCATGGAGACCATGAAGGTTTCCGATATGACAGTTCGCCGTGATTTGATAGAGTTAGAAAACCAAGGAAAGCTTACGCGAGTATTTGGTGGGGCGAAGAGTAATAAGGTGCAACAATATCGAGAGCTACCGCATGAAGAAAAGCTTTTTAAAAATATTGAGGCCAAGCGAACTGTTGCCAAGAAAGCTGTCCAGCTTATCGAGGAGGGAGACACTATCTTTCTAGGTCCTGGAACATCGGTCGAAGTGCTAGCTGAGGAAATATCAAATCAACATCTGCGCGTGATTACGAATTGCTTGCCTATTTTTAACGATCTACTCAAGAAAAAATCAGATACCTTTAAAGTTTTTCTGTTAGGTGGAGAAATGCGTGATGCTACTCAAGCTTTTGTCGGTGAAATGACCAATGCTCTTATGGATCGTATGTATTTTAGTAAGATGTTTTTCAGTGGAAATGGCATCAAAGATGGTCAAATTATGACATCTTCCTTTGAGGAAGCTTATACTCAGAAGCTAGCCTTAGACCGTTCAAAAGAAAGCTATCTTCTTATCGATTCATCTAAAGTTGGCAAGGAGGATTTCACTGCTATCTGCTCCTTATCGGAGATAACAGCCTTAATCACGGATCAGACTTCAGAAGCTGTTCAGGGAGAGTTGGAAGTTTATACAAAAGTAATTTCCTAGTTTAATCTAATTAAATAAACAGTTAGTCAAAAGCCCTTTAAAGGGCTTTTTGTTTATTTTAATCATACAGTGAAATTCGTATGAAAAAAACAAACAAATAATGTTGACAAAAAACGATAAATTTAGTATATTATTAATATATTAAAAGAAAGCGTTTTACCAAAATTCTTTCTTGTAGATCAAACAAAGGAGAATGCTCATGGCAATTATTATTGGAGCAGATGCTGCTGGAAATAAGCTAAAAGATGTGGTTAAGGACTTTCTCATTGGAGAAAACTTTGAAGTAGTCGATGTGACGAAAGAAGGTCAGGATTTTGTTGATGTGACATTGGCAGTTGCGGCTGAAGTGAACAAAGAAGAACAAAATCTTGGTATCGTGATTGATGCTTATGGGGCTGGTCCATTCATGGTAGCGACCAAAATCAAAGGTATGGTTGCGGCAGAAGTCTCAGACGAACGCTCTGCTTACATGACTCGTGGTCACAACAACTCTCGTATGATCACAATGGGAGCTGAAATTGTTGGAGAAGGCCTGGCTAAGAATATTGCCAAAGGTTTTGTCAATGGTAAATACGACGGCGGACGTCACCAAATCCGGGTCGACATGCTCAACAAAATGTGCTAAGAAAAGGAGAAGTCAAATGAAAATTGCAATCGGATGTGACCATATCGTTACCAATGAAAAAATGGCGGTTTCAGATTTTTTGAAATCAAAAGGCTATGAAGTTCTTGATTTTGGTACTTATGACCATACACGGACACACTATCCAATCTTTGGTAAAAAAGTTGGTGAAGCTGTAACTAGCGGTCAAGCTGATCTTGGGGTATGTATCTGTGGTACTGGTGTTGGTATCAACAATGCTGTCAATAAAGTTCCTGGTGTCCGTTCTGCCTTAGTTCGTGATATGACAACAGCTCTTTACGCTAAAGAAGAACTTAATGCCAATGTTATTGGTTTTGGTGGTAAAATCACCGGTGAATTGCTCATGTGCGATATAATTGAAGCTTTCATCAATGCTGAATACAAACCATCAGAAGAAAACAAAAAATTGATTGCGAAAATTGAGCACGTTGAAACTCACAATGCTCATCAAGCAGATGCAAACTTCTTTACAGAATTCCTTGAAAAATGGGATCGCGGTGAATACCACGACTAAGAGGTGACGCATGATTTTAACAGTCACAATGAATCCATCCATCGATATTTCCTATCCTTTGGATGAATTAAAAATTGACACTGTCAACCGTGTGGTGGACGTGACCAAGACAGCTGGTGGTAAAGGGCTCAATGTTACACGAGTTCTTTCAGAATTTGGTGATTCTGTTGCTGCTACTGGTTTAGTTGGTGGCAAACTTGGTGAGTTTTTGGTAGAACATATTGACGATAAGGTTAGTAAACATTTCTTCTCGATTCAAGGAGAGACTCGTAACTGTATCGCTATTCTGCACGGAGACAACCAAACAGAAATTCTTGAGAAAGGGCCTGAAGTTCTGGAACAAGAAGGTCAAGATTTCTTGGCTCATTTCAAAAATCTCCTTGACACTGTAGAAGTAGTGGCCATCTCAGGTAGTCTGCCAGCAGGTCTTCCAGTTGATTATTATGCGAGCTTGGTAGAGCTTGCTAATCTCACAGGAAAACCAGTAGTTCTAGACTGCTCAGGTGCTGCCCTTCAGGCGGTTCTTGAATCACCACACAAACCAACAGTAATCAAACCAAATAACGAAGAATTGTCTCAGCTTCTAGGAAGAGAAGTTTCTGAGGATTTGGATGAATTAAAAGAAGTTCTTCAAGAGCCTTTATTTGCAGGTGTTGAGTGGATCATTGTTTCACTTGGTGCAAATGGTGCTTTTGCAAAACATGGTAATACTTTCTACAAGGTAGATATCCCTAGAATTCAGGTAGTTAATCCTGTTGGATCTGGAGATTCTACTGTGGCAGGAATTTCATCAGGACTTCTTCATAAGGAATCTGATCAAGAACTTCTCATCAAGGCCAATGTCCTTGGTATGCTCAATGCTCAAGAAAAAATGACAGGTCATGTGAATATGGCCAACTATCAAGCCCAGTATGATCAACTATTAGTAAAAGAGGTATAAAATGGCTTTAACAGAACAAAAACGCAAATATATGGAAAAACTTTCTGATGAGAATGGGATCATCTCAGCTCTCGCCTTTGACCAACGAGGTGCTTTGAAACGCCTCATGGCTCAATACCAAACAGAAGAGCCAACAGTCGCTCAAATGGAAGAACTCAAAGTCTTGGTAGCGGATGAATTGACAAAATACGCATCTTCTATGCTTCTTGACCCAGAGTATGGACTTCCAGCTACAAAAGCGCTTGCTCCAAATGCTGGTCTTCTCCTTGCTTATGAGAAAACTGGTTACGACACAACAAGCACCAAACGCTTGCCAGACTGCTTGGATGTTTGGTCTGCAAAACGCATCAAAGAACAAGGTGCAGATGCTGTTAAGTTCTTGCTTTACTATGACGTAGACAGTTCTGACGAACTCAACCAACAAAAACAAGCCTATATCGAACGCATCGGCTCTGAGTGTGTGGCGGAAGACATTCCATTTTTCCTTGAAATCCTTGCTTACGATGAAAAAATCGCTGACGCAGGTTCTGCAGAATATGCTAAAGTAAAACCACACAAGGTTATCGGTGCTATGAAGGTCTTCTCAGATCCACGCTTCAACATCGATGTCTTGAAAGTGGAAGTTCCAGTCAACGTCAAATACGTTGAAGGATTTGGCGATGGTGAAATCGTGCATACACGCGAAGAAGCAGCAGCCTTCTTCAAAGCGCAAGACGAAGCAACTAACCTGCCATACATCTACTTGAGTGCTGGCGTGTCAGCCAAACTCTTCCAAGAAACACTTGTCTTTGCCCACGAATCAGGTGCAAACTTCAACGGCGTTCTTTGTGGACGTGCAACTTGGGCTGGATCAGTTGAAGCTTACATCAAAGACGGTGAGGCAGCAGCTCGTGAATGGCTTCGTACTGAAGGACGTCAAAACATTGAAGAATTAAATCAAGTGTTAAAGAGCAGTGCAACCTCTTGGAAATAGAATCATAGATTATATTTTAAAGAGAAAAACAATATATGTCTTAGCATAATTTGTAGGCTTTTAGTTATAAATAGTAGATTGATTTTATATTGAGATAAAGATATATTAAATATAGAAAGGGGTGAAGTATTATGGGACTTAATCAATTGTTTGATAAGAACTTGGTCTTCTGCCTACAAGCGGATAATCAAGAACATCTTTTTAATCAAGTCGCTAACCTTCTTGAAGAAAGAAAGATTGTAACTCCTTCTTATAGGACTGCATTAATCGAGAGAGAAAAGTCATTTCCAACTGGATTGGACATGGAGTTTCTAGGAAAAGACTTACCGAATGTAGCAATCCCTCATACAGATATTGAACATAACTTAGCTGAAAAAGTTGTTGTGGTACGCTTAAATCAAGCTGTGACTTTTCACAACATGATAGCACCTGATAAAGAAGTAGAAGTTTCACTTTTGTTCTTTATCATTAACAATTCAAGTTCTAGCCAGACGAATATTCTGGCACAATTGATGGATTTCTTTACTAAGAATGGAAATTTAGATAATTTATCTAAGTTGGCAAATGAAGATGAATTATATGGCTATATAACAAAAGAAATCGGATAAAAAAATCAAGAAAATATATAAAACGGAGGAAATCCAAATGATTAAAATTTTAGCAGCCTGTGGGGCTGGTGTTAATTCAAGTCACCAAATTAAGAATGCGGTAGAAGAAGAATTATCTAACCGTGGTTATGACGTTCGCTGTGATGCAGTGATGGTCAAGGATGTCAATGAAGATTTGATTAAAGGCTATGACATTTTTACACCAATTGCTGCGACAGATTTAGGTTTTGATCCTGGTATTCCAGTAGTAGAAGCCGGTCCAATTTTGTTCAGAATTCCAGCAATGAGCGCTCCAGTGTTTGATAATATTGAAGCAGCTATCAAAGAGCATGGTCTGAGTTAATTTTTTTAAAGAGTATGAAAGCGCTGTCTAAATGGTACGCTGGAGTTCTCATATTATAAACAATATATAAATTAATATAAATCGGGAGGATTTATTATGGATGGCATTATTAAATTAGCCAACGATATTTTTAAGCCAATTTTGGCGATGGGTGGTCCAATCATCATGTTAATCATTTTGACGGTCCTAGCCCTCTTGTTTGGAGTAAAATTCTCCAAAGCCCTCGAAGGTGGTATTAAATTAGCGATCGCCTTGACAGGTATTGGTGCAATTATTGGAATGTTGAATGGAGCTTTTTCAGCTTCTTTAGCAAAATTTGTAACCAATACGGGGATCCAGCTTAATATTACTGACGTAGGCTGGGCACCACTTGCAACGATTACTTGGGGTTCAGCTTGGACTCTATATTTCTTGCTTGTTATGTTGATCGTCAATGTCGTGATGCTCTTGATGAAGAAAACTGATACACTCGATGTAGATATCTTTGATATTTGGCACTTGTCAATTACAGGTCTCTTGATTAAATGGTATGCAGATAACAACGGAGTAAGTCAAGGTGTTTCTCTTTTTGTAGCAACTCTTGCAGTCGTACTAGTAGGAATCATGAAGATTATCAACTCTGACTTGATGAAACCAACTTTTGACGACCTCCTAAATGCTCCAAGTTCATCTCCAATGACATCTACTCACATGAACTACATGATGAACCCTATTATCATGGTGTTGGATAAGATCTTTGATAAATTCTTCCCTGGACTTGATAAATACGACTTTGATGCTGCTAAACTAAATAAGAAAATTGGTTTCTGGGGTTCTAAATTCTTTATTGGTTTCCTTCTTGGTATTGTAATCGGAATTATGGGAACACCACATCCAGAAGCAAACGTGGAAGACTTAAAAACATGGGAATTGGTTATTAAATCTTGGTTGAGTCTTGGTTTAACAGCTGGTGTCTCCTTGGAATTGTTCTCATTGATTGGTTCATGGTTCATTGCAGCGGTAGAACCACTTTCACAAGGTATTACAAACGTTGCTACAAAACGTCTACAAGGACGTAAATTCAATATCGGTCTTGACTGGCCTTTCATCGCTGGTCGTGCTGAAATCTGGGCTTGTGCTAACGTACTTGCACCAATCATGTTGATCGAAGCAGTACTTCTTTCTAAAGTTGGTAATGGTATCTTGCCACTTGCTGGTATCATTGCGATGGGTGTAACTCCAGCTCTCTTGGTTGTTACTCGTGGTAAATTGATCCGTATGATCATCTTCGGAAGTCTTCTCTTGCCACTCTTCCTTCTTTCAGGAACTCTGATTGCTCCATTTGCAACTGAGTTGGCTAAGAGTGTTGATGCCTTCCCTAAAGGGGTAGCTTCTACTCAATTGATCACTCACTCAACTCTTGAAGGTCCAGTTGAAAAACTCTTGGGTTGGACAATTGGTAACGCAACAACCGGTGATATTAAAGCTATTCTAGGTGTTGTAGTCTTCCTTGCATTCTATATCGGTATCTTTGCTTGGTACAGAAAACAAATGATCAAACGTAATGAAGAGTACGTAGCTCAAGGTAAAAACTAATAGGTATTTCTTTTGAGAAAAGAATGAAAACATAATAAGATTGCTTATTCTTAGATAGAAATAGATTAAAATGAAAAGAGAAGAGACCTAAAATCAAGGGAATAATGAATATGAACTTGCTGACGGTCTCTTTCTAAATAGAATTGACTAGTTAGCTTCTAGATTTTTATGAGCTGTCTTAGTATGATAATCTTGAATAGGACACTAGTAATTTATTCTTATATTTTGTCCCCCTCCCATTTCTGTTTATCAGATTTGGGATTTTTTAATATGAAGGAGTTGGTAAACTGTATTTTTTGATACAATATGTATTGAATATCAAAGTAACAAAGGAAATAGAAATGAATCCTATGATTATGATTGTGGTACTTGGGCTACTCTGGCTAGTCATTGTTTTTCCACTCTATCTTTACTATCGAAAAGAAATTTCTATTAGAAGTAAATCTACATCTTTAATATCAGGCAAAGTAGTAGGATATAACAGTTCTATCTATAGTCGCCATGGGGAGCCACCTCAGGTGGCCTTGCCTATTGTAGAGTATACCGTTCGCGACAAACAATATCGGAAAAGACTTGAGTATAAGCAGTTTATCCCCGCATCTTCAGGAAAAATCCAAAAAGATGTCTTTTCAGGTGACTATGTTTATGGATCGGATAGGAGTCTAGACTTGAAAAAGATATTTCCCGTCGGCTCAAATATGGCCGTTTACTATAATCCTAAGAATCCTGAAGAAGCGTATGTTGAGCGCTGCATCAGCAATGAAAAGTATTTTAAATATTTGTTTATCGGATTTTCTATTTCCTTGCTCATTCTGATTGGAATTAATCTTTTCCGTATAGTTTTGTAGTTTGAAAAGTTTATTTTTGGATATTGAGTGATAGAAATTTTAACTTTTCAAAATCGGTTGAATCAAAATAGACTAAAAAGAGGATTGAAGTCCTCTTTTTGTTTTTTATTTAAACTTAAAGCCTTCATAGACCAGATCTGCTTTAGGATTGGTCTTTTTAAATTCGTTGGCTAGTTTATCCATCATTTTGACAGGGCCGCACATGAAGACGGTGGTTTGGTTGTCCAGAGGATAATTCTTGAAGTCCAAATAGCCGGAGACCTTGCTATCAACCAAATGAAGGTCAAACTGCGGATTCTTTGCTGCGTAATCTTTGAGTAGGTCTAGGTAGACTGCATTTTCAGCTCCAGTGTAAGCATAGTAGAAGCTGACTGGGCGATTCAGATTAGGATTTTCTCGGATATAGGAGATGAAGGGCGTAATGCCAATCCCACCAGCAATCCAGATTTGTTTTTCCTGCCCTTGGTCAAGAATCATGTGACCATAAGCTCGGTCAATAGTGACCTTGGTTCCCTCTTGGATCTTGTCATAAAGTTTCTTAGTGTGATCGCCAGAGTTCTTGATAGTAAAGTAGACGATATTGTCATGGCCGCCAGAGATAGAGAAAGGATGTGGCGCTTTTTCAAATCCTTCTTGGAAAATCTTGACGAAGGCAAACTGACCGTACTGATAGTCTAGCTTTTGACTGAGTTGGATTTTCAACTCCACGGTATCGTGGTTCAGGCGTTTGACCTGAATGATTTTTCCCAGGTGTCGAAAGGCCAAACTTTGATAGAGGAAGATGATATAAAAGCCAGAAGCTAAACCGATGATAGCGTAGAATCCGACTACGAAGCCTAGCAAGGTCGGTGTCAGGAGTCGACCGCCCATCAGCATATAGGCGTGGAAGAGACCAAAGATATAAGCCAGATACACAAAACGGTGAATCCAGCGCCAAGCCTCATACTTGATGTGCTTGCCAAGATAGGCCACCAGAACAATGCTGACAAAGAGATAGATGCCGACATTCCCAAGCTGGGCTGCCAGATGAGAGCCCCAGAGACTGCCACCCATGGCAACATTGTGGAGAGCAAGCAGGACGACGGAAAAGATAGCTGTAAACTTATGATAAGCGTACATCTTTTCGATGCCATGGAACCATTTTTCCAAAAGGGCGTTCCGAGTCGCAAGTAAAAAGGTCAGCGAGAGGGTAGTCAAGGCCAGACCGGGTACGATAAAGTTGGTCATCCCTGCTGAAGCCCAAGCATAGATGGTCAGGATTATGCTGATAGCGATAAGGGCAATTCCTTTGATAGATTTCATAGTTTGTGTCCTTTCTAAAAATATCACTAATTAGTTGTAATGTATTTAGTTACATTTTAACAAAGAAAAAACAAGCTGTCAAGGACAAGCTTGTTTCGTTTTTGGGATGGATAGGTCAAGTCTAATATTAGATAAGATAGAGAGCACTTTTGCGATGTTACTCTTAAACATCTGAGGTGGTGTCTTCCGTTTTGTCAGTATCAGACTGGCCGAAAGGAAGCTGCTTACTCCAGCGTGATAGATTTTCTCGGATATCTTTTCCAATTTCAGAAATGTTAGGTAGACTAATATCGTCCTTCCAGCTTTGGACTCGCATATCTACTAAAAGACTAGTGAGTCGCGTCAGCATTTCTCTTTCCTCATCCGATAATGCGTTGGCGTTTTTAAAAATCTCTAAAACTTTTCTAACGTTTGAAATCTTAGAGAAATCATCGATAGAAGTGATACCGGCATCTAGTACAAGTCCGAAGAACAAATCAAAGAAATCTTTTAATTCTTCGTCAGATGTACTTCTTACCCAATTCTTCAATGTTTTATCCGTCTGAAGACTATCTGGATTTAAGCTGTCTAGGAGGACAAAACTGTCTCCCTCAATCTGCCATGAAAAAGTATCGTGTTGAGCTAGACCTCCTAGGGCAGTGCTTTTGACAATTGCCATCTGTTTAGGAATTTCTAACATCATGCCCACAATAGAACCTTGCGGAATGTAATGCTGAATTTTATTAGCAATTGCCTTATAACCATCGCTTTCAATGATTGCCTTGTTAAGGCCAGGAGCATCATAACTATAGATCTTTTTAATACGCTCCTGCAAGAGAGGATTAACTTGACTAGCAGCATAAGCAGCCAAGTTCCCTCCCTTGGAGTGCCCAGTCAAGATGAAGTCTCCATCAAGCTCTCTGAGAACTTCTTTTAAGTATTTCTTGGCATTTTTTTGGGCTGGAACCCGATCCATATAGGTCATATGGAAGTCTTCTTTCCAACCAATGATAGAGTCATCGGTTCCTCTGTAGGCTAGGACGTAAGTGGCAGGTTTAGACTGAATACAGTATACTAGGGCAGCAAATTGTTTTTCAATCTCCATGTCAATGTCGTTTATAAAACCCATCAATTTAATATTCTTGAAACGTTTAATTTTGGAGGCTTTTTCAAGTAGTTTAAGACGATTGCGGGTATGCATCATAGATTGTTCTTGAGGGTAATTTTCAGCAATGTCCTGTAGTCGCTTGCTTTTATCTAGATCCAGATCGCTTGCGACAAGTCCGTCAAAAGAAAGGTAGGCTAATTCTGTTAGGATGAGCAGGTCAAGTTCATTAAAGGGACGGTCATAGATATTATCATACTGCGTATCATCTAGGTACTTAAAAATATTTTCCATTTGTCTATCTCCTAGGAATCCATATATAGATAGTATATCATAAGCTAGTACGGTTTGCTGGAAGAATACAAAAAAGAACAGAGGACAAAAGCTTAACTTTTGAGCCGTCTGCTCTTTCTTTTATTAGTAGGCCTTACCAATTACTAATGCGTAGATGAAGAAGAAAGCAAAACCAAAGAGGAAAATAAGACCGAGAATAGAGAGTGCTTTCAACCATTTTGCTAGGTTTTTATTTTCACCTGTAACTAGAAGGTAGTTCAGTAGGGCAAAAAATGGGGTAGTTAAGAAGGAAGCAATCATAGCAAATCTTAGCATAGGTGCAACGCTTCCTTGGAAGAAATATATGATGATACCACCGATGATAGAAGTAGCAGTCATCCAAACATTCAGCTCTTTTTGTGAGATTTCTTTTTTCTTGAGAAGAAGGCGAAGAGACTCAGCATTGACGCGAGAGTAGCCATCGATGACTGTGATTACAGTTCCAAATATACAAAGAAAAGCGATAAAGGTAATTAAGAAGCGAGACCAATCCCCAAGGACAGAAGCATACATTCCCACGAATTGTTGGATGTAGGCTGCTCCAGCTGCTTGGACTTCCTGCCCAGTTGGGTATTGGATTAAAGCGCCCATGGCGACGAAGAAAACGGCTAAAATAGCAGTCCCGATGAAACCAACGTTGAAGTCAAAGAGACCATCCTTGATAGAGATGTCAACTGTTTTTCCTTTTTCGGCAGTCCAGAGGGAATTGATAGCGGAGATTTCAATTGGAGCTGGCATCCAACCCATAAGAGATACGATAAATGGTAAAGCAGTCATTTGCCAAGGAGTTTTTTCAACAAAATCTGCCCCATATTCTGGATGCTCAATGATTGCAACGATGACAGCTAGGACTGTAGCGAGAGTCAAAGCAGACATAATCCATTTGGCCAGCCCGTCAAGGAATTTGTAGCCTCCAAAGAGAAGCATAGCCCAAATGATAACGATCAAAATTAGGGACCATTGGGTGATACTTAGGCCTAGAGCATTAGGAAAGGCACTTGCTACGATAGCAGCACACAAAATCCCAACAGCAGCAGTGTTGACTAAGGCAGAGAAAACATTGAGGATAAAGAAAATACCCAAGTAGACCTTTCCTTTTTCAGCGTAGCCTTCTACCAAGTTTTTTCCTGTTTCTAGCGTATATTCAGCACCAAACCGGAAAAATGGATACTTAAAAAGGTTGGCAAGAATGACGAGCAAGAGAAGGGACCAGCCATACATGGCGCCTGCTTGAGCAGATGAAACAATATGAGAGCCACCAACAGCAGCAGAAGCCATAAGAATCCCTGGCCCTAAGGCTTTTATTTTTGACTGCCAGGTAGATGTTTGAGTTTGTTCAATCATAATAATCTCCTTTTCGTACAAAGAATGAATTTTCAGATAATTCCGAATGTTCTGTTATTCTATCAATTTATAAAGAAAATGTCAACAAATTTTCGGAAAATACTTGAAATTTCATGAAAATCATCTGATTTTTGTCCCGTCAAGAGAACTTCTGTGAATTGCTAAAGAATTTGGTATAATAGCTATAAATAATTTTGAGCGAGGCGAAAATGCATAAGATTATGTTAGTAGAGGATGATCCAGTCATCCGTCAAATGATTAAAAAGATGTTGGAACAATGGGGTTATCAAGTTTTTGCGGTTGAAGATTTTATGGAGGTTTTATCTCTTTTTGTTAAGGAGGAACCTCAGCTGGTCTTGATGGATATTGGTCTGCCCCTCTTTAATGGCTATCATTGGTGCCAGGAGATTCGCAAGATTTCAACGGTTCCAATCATGTTTTTATCTTCACGAGATCAGGCTATGGATATCGTCATGGCTATCAATATGGGTGGTGATGACTACGTGACCAAGCCTTTTGATAACAATGTTTTTCTGGCTAAGGTTCAAGGACTGTTGCGCCGCTCTTATGAGTTTGGTACAGATCAAAATCTCCTAGAACACCGAGGCGTGATTTTAAATCTCAAGTCTATGGACTTGATGTATAATGGTCAGGTCATTACGCTGACTAAGAATGAATTCCAGATTTTACGTGTTTTATTTGAGCGAGCAGGCAGTATAGTTGAGCGGGAAGATTTGATGAAAGAGCTATGGAATAGCGATTTCTTTATTGATGATAATACCCTATCTGTCAATGTTGCTAGGCTCCGGAAAAAACTGGAAGAAACAGGTCTTAAGAACTTTATTGAGACGAAAAAAGGGATTGGATACGGTCTGACAAATGGACACACAGAATAAGTTTTTCTTTATCAAATATTATATTTACTCAAGACGCTATTTTTTCTTGCAATTTTTACTGTTTTTTGGCTTGCTTCTATTTTTCAGTTTTATATTTGAAGATAGTCGGGTAGTTCTTCAGTATATTTTTACTCTTTTGCTGGTTTTAGGGATTCTGACTCTTTCTATAGATAGTTTGATAGCCTATAAGAACTATCACAATCAGCTACTTTATGGACAGGGACAGACCCAAACAGCTGTAGAAGCTCTGCTATTTGAAAGGGTTCAAAGAATGGAAGCTGAAAAAAAGAGTCAATCAGTCCTAGAACGAGAGCGCTACAACGACTTGATGGACTACTATACCCTCTGGGCCCACCAGATTAAGACGCCTATTGCGGCAGGATCGTTATTGGTGCAGGACTTGACAGATCCAGATGCCAAGAAGCAACTGGGTCAAGAGTTTTTCAAAATCGAATCTTATGTCAACCTAGTCCTTCAATATCTGCGCTTGGAAAGTTTCCATGACGACCTCGTCTTAAAGAAGGAAAATCTGGAGGATTTAGTCAAAGAGGTGGTCAAAAAATATGCTCTTTTCTTTATCCAGAAAGGTTTGACACTGAACCTGCACGATTTGGATCGAACCATTGTAACAGACAAAAAATGGTTTATGATCATCTTGGAGCAGGTCTTATCTAATAGCCTCAAGTATACCAAGGAAGGCGGAATTGAAATCTTCTGCCAAGATGATGTCCTCTACCTGAAAGATACTGGTTTGGGGATTAAGGACAGTGACATTATGCGTGTCTTTGAAAGAGGTTTTTCAGGCTATAATGGTCGCCTGACTCATCAATCATCTGGATTAGGACTCTATTTATCAAAAAAAATATCCGATCAACTGGGTAATTCCTTGTCCTTAGAATCCCAAGTCGGTCAAGGCACTACAGTAAAAATCGGACTAGCAGAAAAACGCTTGGCGATTGATTGAGTATAATCCCTAATAGAAAGTTCTAACTGAAAGGTAAGTGAAAATGTGAAGTCAATCATTAATTTAGGAATATGGAACAATAAAAAATACCATTTTGATTGGGAAAATAAGATCCTAATGGAGGAGACTTCTACTCCTAGTAACTGGTATTACATCTGGGTCCCCATCACTTTATTCCTTATAGATAAAATTTCTGCTCTGATCACTCAAATTGGTTTATTGGAAAATATGTGGACCAGAGTATTTTTGGTCATTTTCCTGAGTCTACCAGCTTATTTTTCAGCAAAGTTAATAATTGACTATTATCATTCTAGTCTAAAATTAAAAAGATCAGAGTTAGAAGGTGCTCAAAAAGAAGCATTTATTAAGGGATTAAAAAGACGAAAAGTTTTTTTGCAACTTATACTATCTTTTTTCATCATCGCAACTCCAATTTCCGTGGCTTTATTTATTATAGAGAAAGAAGTCAAGGCAGTGATTTTTTGCTTCCTCTGTCTATTAATAATCTTCATGTTCAGATTTGACTATCAATTTAGAAAATGGCCAGCGATCATGCAATTACTTGTGGAAGAAAAGAAGGCTAGTGAGAGAAACGTTTCATAAGAGAAAGAACTGGGGAGTGGTAGTATGAATCAAATAAAAGCAAATGGACTTATCATAACTGAAGAAAATGGGAATTATACAATGTCCTGGATGACAGGGGGACATCAAGAAAGAGAAGTTACTTATCCAGTTAGTAAAGAATTAGTAGACAAGGCTTTGAGATCCGAACAAGATGCTTATGAGGTGGAACTATTCTTAGAAACTGGAGAATGGGTGACTAAGGAAAGTAAGGAAATAGCTATGCAAAGTTATTTTAGATCAACACCTACTCGTATTCTAGTAAATCCGTCGTCAGTGAAACGGCTGTTTTCTAATCAAGAATTTGAAGAATTGTTACATAAAGCCATCTCTTCAGAATTAAATCCAACGGAACTTGACGCTATTGGTACAGTTGAGAATCATTTGGAACTTCTCCTAGCGGACCCAGTTGGCTGGGAGGAGGAGATAGAAGCAGTCCATCTGGAAATTCTGCAAGAAAAACTCAACAACTATATCTACTTCCTCGAAAGCAAACAGTATGTGGAACGATACGGTAATAAGTTTGATAAAAAGGTCATCCATATCACATTCCAGTATTCCCCATCTGATAATGGTCTAGCCTTTCTAGCGGCAGTTCAGAAAGTGTTACAACCTACAGATATGAGCTTGAAGGTAGAATTTCCGGAGTGAGATCAATGCACAGAGGAGACATTTGTCTTCTTTTTTAGTTTATTTTATACTTCATTCTGCCTATAATTTCTTGTGTGGTATAATGGAATACGTGGAGGGATAAAATGGATAAAGAATATCTAGTTTACCAAAACAAAGTATACTCGAATTTTGTGAATTATATAAATGACTATATCCTTCTTTCAAAAGATCCAGCGATGTTGGAAGAAGGTTACGTTCCCTATAGTTTCTATGTATGTGATTCCGGAGAAGGCGTATACGGGAAGCTTGTGCCTTATAGTGAGGTTAGTCAGAGGTATTCGGTTTATGATCGTGTCCTATATAAAGGTCAGGAATTTGCAATGGCTGGTCACAAGCGAGGGGATGATGATTTTACAGCACCTGATTCTTATGTGCGAATATTGGTTTCTGATAAAGAATTTTTAAATGAAAACAATATAGCAGATGGTGCGGAATTGATGGATGATAAGTACGGTCTTATCACGTATGCATCAGGAAAAATCCCTGTCAGCGAAGTAACGATTCTACGTCGTAGAAAGAATTTGCCAGTAGACCGAAGGAGAAAAATATGAAATCAGTTAATTTTACAATAAAAAGCAACCAATCACTAAGAATTGGTGAGATGCTTCAAGCAGAACTTTTTGAATGTTACAGCGTTTCCACTAAGGATGCGGGCTTAAAGCCATCTGCAGACTCTCTTATTTCAGATTTCCATTCTGTTCAGTTTGGGGTCAAAGAGAAGTCTAGTTTAGGGTTCCGTCTATCTTTTGATGGTCAAGCTTATCAGGTATCTGTTCCAGATTTGGCGACAGCTTCTGACTGGACTGGGGCCTTGATGTTCTTGAAAACATTGCTCATTCTCTTAGATGTAAGTGTGTGTGAACATGATGGAGTGGACTATGATAAAGATTCCATTCTAGAATTTCATTTCACAGATATTTTCTTATCAGCTCTTTCAGAATTGACTAAGGAAGTAAAAGTCCATCCTATAGTAGAAGTTATGGGAGTGAAACGTCCCATTTACATCAATGAACTCTACCTAGGACAGATTATCCATGGGCCGGACGAGCAACTCTTAAATAGCTATGACCAGCGTTTGCGCTTTACCCAACAGCTAAATGCTTATTACTCTGAGCAGCAAGTTTTTAAAGTAGAGCAGGATGGTGAGGATATCATCATTCCTGTCAACTATCTAAATAGTGAAGGACGAACAATCTTACCATCTCATCCAGAGTTAGAATCTCAATATTTGCAACAGTATCGAGGAAGTAAGGTTGCAGTCGCACGACTATTTATCATGACAGCCGATGGAGAAAAACTAGCCGAAGTTCCTTATCGACAGTTCTTAGAGTCGTTGACTGAGGGAATCTATATGCTAGATGCCAAGTATGTTCTTGTAGACCCAATTTCTCCTGAAACTCTACAAGATGTCTTGAAATAGGGAGGATTTTAAGAAAATTCCTTATCCTTTTTCGTATGGAAGCAAGGTATAGCCTATTACAGATACTTAGAAAGTAGCAGGAGCCGATCTAGCTTATTAAAAAAGAGAGCGAGGAATACGGTCTGTCAAGTCCAAGGCACACATTCTTTCGAGAAAGCAGAAATTTTCCTCCACATCATAACTTTCACCTAACCTTACAAATTTGTAAGGTTTTTCTTTTGAATTGAAAGGTTATGTTATGGCAGGTGTTCTTTAATTTTTATAAGATAAGACTATAAAAGAAAAAGGAGAAGGAAAATGAAAAAAGGGAATGGCCTCAATGGCTTTCAAATAAAACTAATCATGGCACTTTTAATGGTTTTGGATCACGTTGATAAGATTCCTGGCTTGCTACCAGCTGGATGGGATGGTATTTTTCATGCAGTGACCCGCTGTGTAGGAGTTTGGTTTGCCTTTGCAGCAGTAGAGGGCTTTATTCACACGCGCAACCGCATTACATATAATCTTCGTCTCTTTTTCTGGGCGGGGCTCATGTTCTTTGGAAATGTCATTTTAAATTTTCTTTTACAGTCAAAAGAAATACACAACTCCAATAATATCTTTTTAACACTAGCTTGTGGCGTTTTGAGTTTGGGAATTTTCTTTGGATTTTCTAAAGAGAAACTTGAACTTAATGGGCGTGATAAATGGATCCGTTATGGCTTAGGCGCAGTAGTCTTTCTAGTAGCTGCTTTCTTAACAGAAGGTGGCATGGTTATGATCCCCTTTATGCTTATCACCTATGGGTGCAGAAAGAACAAAGTTTTACGTAATCTACTTTACCTTGCTCTAGCTTTTCTGTTGTTTGTCATGAGTATCGAAGTTTATCCAAGCTTGTCAGAAACCCTTTCGATGATGCTCTATAATTCGGACTGGCTCTTTATCACTGTCTTACCTTTTCTTTATCTCTACAATGGCGAGCGCGGTTATACCAGTAAGTGGAGCAAATATTTCTTCTACATTTTCTATCCGGCCCATCTGTGGTTGATTGCTTTAATAGCCTTTTGGGTAAAATAGGGCTCATTCCATCTTACAAAAGTGTAAGATTCCTTTCTGGATTGTAAGGTTAGGTTATGGAAAGCCGAGTACAAATTCGGTAGAATAAGATTATCAAAAGAAAGAAGTGTTTAGAATGAAATTATTTAAAATAAGTCATAAGAAAGATAGACCTTCCATTCGGCCAAGTCAAAAAGAAATCGAATGGACGAAATTCGGATGCCAAGCCAATCAGGCAGCTCAAGAAATGTACTTAGGATTTTAAAGGAGAAGTTATGAGTTTATTAGATGTACAACACGTAAAAAAGATTTACAAGACCCGTTTTCAGGGCAATCAAGTAGAAGCTCTGAAAGATATTCATTTTACAGTGGATGAGGGCGACTATGTAGCCATCATGGGAGAGTCCGGCTCAGGTAAGTCGACCCTCCTCAATATCTTGGCCATGCTGGACAAGCCCACAGAAGGCCAAGTCTTTCTGAACGGAACAGATACAGCGACCATCAAAAACAGCCAAGCATCCAGCTTCCGTCGAGAAAAACTAGGCTTTGTCTTTCAGGACTTTAACCTGCTGGACACCTTGTCAGTTAAGGACAATATCCTCTTGCCTTTAGTGCTTTCTCGACGTCCCGTCACCGAGATGATGCAAAAGCTAGTCACCACTTGTACTGAATTAGGAATTAACAAGCTGCAAGAGAAGTTTCCTTATGAGATTTCCGGTGGTCAGAAGCAGCGGGTTGCGGTGGCGCGGGCCATCATCACTGAGCCAGAGATTTTATTAGCGGATGAGCCAACAGGTGCACTGGATTCCAAGTCATCGGCTGCGCTTTTAGATGTTTTTGACGATATTAATGACCGAGGTCAGACCATTCTCATGGTGACCCACTCGACATCAGCAGCTAGCAGAGCAAAGCGGGTACTCTTTATCAAGGATGGCATTCTTTATAATCAAATTTTCCGAGGTGATAAGACGGAACGTCAGATGTTCCAGGAGATTTCTGATACCTTAACCGTTATGGCAAGTGAGGTGGGTGACTATGTTCAAACTAACCAGTAAGCTGGCTCTTTCAAATCTTATTAAGAATCGCAGTCTTTATTATCCATTTATCCTATCTACATTTGTGGCAACCGCTATTCTCTATAGTTTTATTTCCTTGACTTATAGTGGTAATATGGAGACGACTTATGGAGGGTCAGCAGCTCGTATGACCCTGCAATTTGGGATTTGGGTTATTCAAATTGCGGTATTGATTCTTGTGACATATGCCAATAGTTTTGTCATGAAAAATCGCTCCAAAGAGCTGGGGATTTATAGTATACTTGGTATGGAAAAAAGGCACCTACTCACTATGACCTTCATAGAGCTGTGTCTTTTATATACTGGGGTTGTCGGACTAGGGATTATCTGTGGAACGCTACTAGATAAGCTCCTTTATGCCCTGCTCTTGAAGTTTATGGGTATGCCTGTTGTGTTGACCTCAACCTTCCAATGGTCTAATATTTGGTTAACTTTAGTCAGTTTAGGCTTAGCTTTTGCTGTCATTCTTTTTCTTAACTCTATGCGCCTTTTGCGTTATAGCTCTCTTAATCTCATGCGAGAAAAGAAAGCAGGAGAAAAGAAAGGGAAATTCTTAGGTTTGCAGACACTTTTGGGCGTCATTCTCATGGGAGTTGCTTATTATATAGCCTTGACAGTTACAAAGCCTGTTGCAGCCATTGCCAATTTCTTTCTTGCGGTCCTCATGGTTGTTGTAGCGACCTATTTGCTCTTTAATGCTGGCTCAATTACACTTTTAAATTTTCTAAGAAAACGTAAAAGTTACTATTACAGGCCTCAGAACTTTATTTCAGTATCTAACTTGATTTCTAGGATGCGTAAAAATGCAGCTGGCCTGGCTACGATTTCCATCCTTTCAACCATGCTTCTGGTGACGCTGGTAGGAACCATTAATATCTATGTTGGTGGCAAAGACTATATTGATACTCTCTATCCAAAAGACTATAATGTCACAGTATCCTTGCCAGATACAGTAGATAGAAATGAACCTCTACTAGAAAAAGTAAAAGAAATTGCTCAAGAATCTGGTCTTAAAAATCCGACTTACTCCGACTATCTTTATCAAACGTCGATGCTTTCTGAGGTGGCGGGGAATGAAGTAACTGTTGGCGACCGTAACTTTATGCAAGCACCTCAATCTTTCAGCAAGGCAGTAGGTAGCTTTATGCTTGTAAGCCGTCGGGACTATGAGAAGATGACAGGAGAAAGGTTAGACTTAGCTGATGGCGAAACATTCATCTATGGTAGAAACTTATCACTAGATAAAAGTCAACCCTTACGTATCAATGGCAAGGACTGGAAAATCAAGCAAATTGCCTCGCAAGATTTTACTCATGGACACTTACCCAACGGGCATATCATGGTTGGGGGTGCTATGTTAAACATGGTTGTCAATGATATAAAAGAAGTCGGTTTGGACGCTTTGCATGAATATTATATTGGTATCTCTAGTAACACGAAGAGCAACCAGGAGTTTTCTGATAAGGTGCAAAAAGCAGTAACAGAAGAGATGGACCGTCTGCAAGTTGGTGGTTATGCAGTAAGCTTTGATAGAGAAGTGGCAGAGCAAAACCAAAAACAGGTGACGGGAACCTTGCTCTTTATAGGTCTGTTTCTCTCAGTCATTTTCTTGTTGGGGGCTGTTCTGGTGATTTACTACAAGCAGATTTCTGAAGGCTATGAAGATCGTGATGGATTTATCATCTTGCAAAAGGTTGGTCTTGATGAGAAGCAAACCAAACGCACCATACATAAGCAAATCGTAACAGTATTCTTCTTGCCACTTATTTTTGCTTTCTGTCATGTAGCTGCTGCTTTTCATATGCTTAGTTTGATCGTAGCGCTCTTAGGTGTGACCAATACGCCCCTATTAATTCAGACAACAATCATAACCTGTAGCATCTTTTTACTAGCTTATATTTTAGTGTTCTTATTAACTTCACGTAGCTATCGAAAGATTGTTACACGCTAGTCTATTATCCCTGACCTTTGGTCGGGGCTTTTTAATGTCTGGATTTTTACCTCTTGTCTCCCTCATTTTACCGCTTGTCCAAAAAGCTGAGATTTTTCAAAAAAGACTTGCTATCATAGTTTCAGAAGTTAAGGACAGGAGAAAATATCATGTTAGTAGAAACAAAAAATCTTAGCAAGATTTATGGCGATAAGGTGGCTGTTAATGGTCTCGATATTCAGATTGAGAGAGGCAGTTTTACAGCTATTCTAGGTCCTAATGGTGCAGGGAAATCAACAACCATTCAGATGCTGATAGGTCTCTTGAAGCCAACGTCCGGGCAGATTTGCTATGCTGAAAAGCTTAGACTGGGTGTGGTTTTCCAAAACAGTGTGTTGGACGCTCGGCTGACAGTTTTAGAAAATCTGACCATCAGAGCTAAGCAGTACAAGGAGATGCCGGCAGGTAGAATCGAACGCTTGGTCTCTCAGCTTGGCTTATCAGCCTTTGTCAAGCAACCGTATGGGACGCTGTCTGGTGGTCAAAAGCGTCGTGTAGACATTGCGCGAGCCTTGCTCAATAGTCCAGACCTGCTTTTCCTAGATGAGCCTACAACAGGGCTGGACATTCAGACTCGGGAGAGTATTTGGAGCCTACTCAAGCAGATTCAGAAAGAAGAGCAGATGACCATTGTCCTGACAACCCACTATCTCAATGAAACTGATGATGCGGATAAGATCTATATCGTAGATCATGGTCAGGTTATTGCCCAAGGCTCTGCAGACCAGATTAAGGGAAACTACGCCCGCAATATCTTACGGATTTTGAGTCAAGATTCAGCAAGTTTAGAGAAAAGTTTGCCAAGAGACTGTGCCTGGGAGCAAGTCAAGGAAGGGGAATTTATCCTCCACCCTAAAACGACTCAAGAAGCTCTGACCTTATTGGCTCAGGCTGGTCCCTATATTGAACAATTTGAATTCCAACCCGGAACCATGGACGATGCTTTTATGGCACTGACAGGAAGAGAGGTACGCTAATATGCTCGCTTTGATTAAACGCAATTTTTTACTTTATTTTCGCAACCGCAGTGGGGTAATTTTGTCTCTCTTTGGAGCCATTATTCCCTTTGTGCTTTATATCGTTTTTTTGAAAAGTAATTCTGGAGGCTATTCCAGCCAGCTGATGGACTTGTGGCTGATTGGTGGTGTGTTGGCAGTTACAGCATTAACAACCACATTGGCAGCTTTCTCACGGCAGGTCGAAGACCGGGAGCGGATGGTAACAGACGATCTTTTTATCACGGACTTAGGACCGTGGGGCTTGCAGCTTAGTTATCTTATCAGCTCTATTATTATCGGCTTTTTGATGCAGGTCATTATGTTTACCTTTATGCTCAGCTATTTTATGCAGGCGGATAAAATTTCCTTTGAATGGGGAAATCTTTCTTACCTGGTGCTTCTGATGATCTTGAACAGCCTCTTGGCCACACTGATAAATGCTCTGATTGTTCAATGCTTCAAATCAGTGGATAGTTTAGGGAAATTGGCGACAGTAGTCGGAGCGACCTCTGGTTTTCTAGTGGGAACCTATATCCCTATTGGAAACTTGCCGAACATGGCACAAAACCTGATGAAGCTTACGCCTTCTAACTACATGGCATCTCTTTTCAGACAGCTTCTCATGAAGGAAAGTCTAGCAGACACTTTTGCCAATAACAGCCAGTCACGAGTAGCTTTTGAAAAAACAATGGGAATTCGCATTGAATGGCAGGAGCTCTTGACAAGGACAGAAACTTTCTATATAGTTGGAATAGTTTTAGTTGCAATAGCGCTTATTTGGATAGTGCAAAATATGATTGTCATCCGCCGGCTGAAACTACAATAGAATGTGAATAGGGAGCTTCCTCTTGCAAGCAAAATTTGAAACAGATCCGACCATTTCTTCCAAGGATCCGCTAGTTGTGGTCAAGGCAGACCAGCTAGCGGCAGAAGCCAAGGCCATCTTAGATTATTTAGAGCAGTACAAGGCAGGGCCAAGTGGCGTCCTGCCTATCAAGTCGGATGATAAACTGGTCATGCTGAAGACTGAAGATATTATCCTAGCAGACATCAACCAGACAACTCTGATGATTTACAGCAGAGAAGGCATCTACCAGACAACAGAGACCTTGACTCGTTTTCAGCAGCGGATTAACAGCTCGAACTTTATCCAGGTTTCCCGGCATGCTGTCATCAATATTGACCATTTGGAGTCTTTGTCTGACAGCTTTTCTGGCAATATGACGGCCAAGCTGACCAATCAAATCAAGACTGAAGTCAGCCGTCGCTATGTCAAGCTCTTGATGGAATATCTGGGAATCTAGGAGGTGAGTGATGAGTATAAAAAAATGTCTACACGCTATATTAATGGGCATCCAGACAGGGAGTGCAGTCTATCTGATTGTCCTTGCTTTCTCTATTCAAAAACATCCGCCCACAACTAGTAATATCATCAGTGTCATAGTGATGAGCGGTTTGATTGGGATCATCAGTTCAATTTTAAAAACTCTTGAAGACCGATTCTCTTTTTTAGTCTCGATTTTACTGCATTTTGTCGCTGTCGCAGTCTTAGCATGCTGTTTCATGGTCTACAATAACTGGGGATTTTTAATTTTCAACTGGCATTTTTGGCTAGATTTTATTCTGATTTATCTCTTTGTATGGCTCTTTCTTTACTTGGATACAAATCTTAAGACCAAGAAGATTAACAGCGCCTTGGCCAAGCGCAGAATGGAAAAAGAAGGCAAGTAATCTACTGAAAAACGTTCTGACAAGCATATCTTAAAAAAAGGAGTTGGATTGTATCTTGCTCCTGTTTTTATATATAAAAAACTCAAGCTGGAAAATCTAGCTTGAGTTTTATGTGACATTACACTCCTAATTTGATATGAGGGAAGTAATTGTAGAGATAGTCAAAGGTTGACTGGAGTTGAACATCTGTCGTTTTGCCAATATTTCGAATAGGCATCTGATATTTCTTATTATTTGACCGAACAGCAATTAGAGTAGAATTTCTGTTAGAAGCAAAGCCACGATGCATGGTAAAAATATGGTGGTAGAGGTGGATAACCTGTTTGAGGTCAACAGTTCTTACACCACGATAATAAGTGATCAGGTGATCTTTATAGATGATGATTTTCAATTCGTCGTCATGGAAGGAGGCTTGTTCTAGTAAGAGATTAAGATTTCCTTGGACTTCTGGATAAATTGAGTAAATTTCATTATAAGCTTGAACATTCTTTCTGCGGTTGAAGAGTCCAGTTCCGACAAAAAAGACAGATAAACCGACTAGGAAAAGGACGTAAAAGATGAATTTGGAATTATCAGAGTCAAACTCAGAAAGAGAGATATAAGAGCTGGTTGCAATTTTGCCTGAGATATCCCCAGATTCATTTCTTAGACTATGCATCAAGCTAGCGTAGTTGGAAATATATGATTGGTCCTTCTTTTGGACACCTGTATTTATGTAAGTACCGACAAGTCGTGCAGGATTTTTCTTTAGCTCTCCTTTATTTGCTTGTTCTACTAGCTTGGCGATCTGCTTATCACCTTTTTTTGCTTGAACGCCAACATATCCATCCTTATATTGAACCAGCCAAACCTCAGTTTTATCATTTACTGGGAAAATAGGTTCTGGAGAGATATCAAAAACTTCAGTATAAACTGTTTCAGAAGAGACTTTAGCTGTGTCTGCTGAGTAGGTAGCTTTTGGATTAGCCTTTTGGTATTGGATAAAGGCCATGGCACCAGCTATCCCAAGAAAAATTAGAGTAATAAATAATAGGCCAATCATTCCCTGATTGCGTTTTTCTTTAAGCATTACTAAACCTCCAATAAAATTCGGTATAATAATTTGATATTCAAAGAATATCTAGACCGTAGTATAGCAAAATACTTGACTTTTGTAAAACAAGTGTTAGAATATGAATGAATATAATATACAATTCATTCACAAAGGAGCTTGGAAATGGATAAAAAAAATGAGCTCCTAGCTGCGGCTAGAGAAGTTTTTGCAGAAAAAGGCTATAAGGCAGCTGGAATTTCTGATATTGCCAAGAGAAGCCAGATGGCTGTCGGTTCCTTTTACAAGTATTATGAGTCTAAGGAAGCTATCTTCTTGGAAGTTTATATAGCTGAAAATAGCCGTATACGCGAGGAAACTATGCGACGTGTGGACTGGCAGGGCGAGCCCGAGGCAATCGTTGAACAACTTTTTGCAGTCACTTTTGAGTTGATTTCGCCCAATAAAATTTTAGCCGAGTGGAACAAGCCAGGCATTTCTCAGATTCTGCACAATTACTATAATCAGGATTCCGGCCGAGCGTCCAATGCCTTTCATCAGTTTCTGATTCAGACTTTCAGCCAGCGCTTGCAGGAAGAGGGTTTTTCGGAGGAAAGAATTTCTGAGATCATGAAGGTTTATGACTTGATATACTACATAGACATGCATGTCACAGAGCAGGAATTTTCAGGCTACTTCGATAGTCTTGAGACTTTAGTGAAATATTTTGTTAAGGGGATTTTTTCCAAATAGAGGAGATTCCTTTTCTCAGAAGATAGCATGAATGAATATATAAAAATATTCATTCACAAATAAAGGAGGTGATGAGCTATCTATGGTGATGCGGAAATGGAAAGGAACATAGTTAGATAAAGTGTATTATTTTTTAGAAAGTTTTGAATGAATATTAAAAATTGTTCATTCAAAAATAGAAAGTGAGGAAAAGAATGAATAAGCAAGGAGGATTTGCCATGAGTGGAATGCTTATTTTAGGTATCTGTCTGGTCGCGATTGGTCTTTTGACCATTGGCTATGGCGGTGTGACAGTTGGTTTTAGTTTAAGTATAGATTTTCAGTCATTTTTAGTCGGAGGTCTCATCCTTGTCCTAATCGGAGCAGCTTTGATTCCGGGATTGCCAGTAGTTGCGAAGCTGACAGCGCTAGCTTTGGCAACGCTATCATTGCTGATTTACATTCACATGATGCCAGATTTGGAGTTTATGCTTATGCTCATCTCGGATGTTGTAGTTTTAGGCTTTGCGGCTTGGTTTGCTATCCTTTTTTTAAGAAAGTAGGTGATGAAGATGATTGTAGTTTATGATTCAAATACTGGTATTGGAAAACTATTTGCAGAATCACTGGGCTATCCGACCCAGACCATCAAGGAGAAACTGGAAGAGCCCTGTATTCTCATTACTCGAAATGCAGGTGCCGGGAAAATTCCTTGGTCTACCAAACGCTTTATCAAGAAACATCCTGGGTTGATTAAAGGTTTTGTTAACAATGGTGACTCTGTTAAACACGGACGGACCTTCTGCGGAGCTACTGCCCTGATTATCGAAAAATATGGGCTCCAGCATATCTGTGATATTGACCAAGGCGGTAGTCCAGAAGATGTCAAGACTGTGCAGGCATTTTTGGCGGAGTGCTAGTCTCAACAAGTTTCGCATAAAGGGAGAACTCCTATGTCTAGGTTCAAGAAAATTGGGATCTTGTTTCTGACTCTGATTTCAGTTCTTATCCTAAGGACTCGCGGGCTTTCACAGAATGAACTCGACATTTGAGATAAGACGGAAAAAATACTTTCAAATAAGAAGCATCAGATAAGAACCAGCTTAGTGCAATTTCAAGGCTGGTAGAAAGCTGACCAATTGGACCCAAAGTGCTGAAAGCAGAAAAATTCAGACTCTTTTGTATAATATTCCTTTGTTTTTCTGCAACTTGTTAAGAGATTTCTTCCGGTTGCTAACGCTGGGTAGCCACTTGCTGAAAATCTCTTGTTTATGTCTCAGAATGCTCTATAATAATTGTCAAATAGAAAAAGGAGACAAGAAACATGATGGAAACAAAGATACAAGAGAAACTGAAGTCAGACTTGAAAGTAGATGAACTTAAAAAAGATGGGGACATCTACCTGGCTCTGAATCCGGACTATATCTCTGGCGACAATGCTAAGTATATGACTATGTATAATCGCTTTGCTCGCTGGTATGATTTGAGTGAAAAATGGCTGGGTGGCTTTCTCTATGGAAAGGCAGTCGATAAGCTGAGAAGGGAGCTAATGGCAGAAATAGAATGGAAGGACCATCTGTCAGTTCTTTATGTTTCTATTGGAACAGGCCATGATCTATGCTATATTCCTAAGGATGTTGATCTGAAAAGCTTAGACTTTTTTGGAGCGGATATTTCTATAGGCATGTTGAAGAAATGCCAAAAATCTTGCTCCAAGAAGACCAACCTGCAACTCTTTCAGGCCTGTGCGGAGGATCTGCCCTTTGCGGATAATAGTTTTGATATCGTCTATCATATCGGTGGAATCAATTTCTTTAGCGATAAGGCCAAAGCCATGCAGGAGATGCTCCGGGTGGCGAAACCAGGGACTAAGATTATGATTTCTGATGAGACGGCAGACTATGTAGAACAACAGTATAAAAAGAACCATTTCAGCAAGGACTATTTTAAGGATGCTACTGTTGATCTTGGAGAAATTGAAGCAGCAGTTCCAGCGGGCGTCAAAGAGAAAGAGTTGAAATTCCTCTGGGATGGTAAATTCTACGCCTTGACTTTTAGGAAATAAATCAGAAGAACCGGACTTTGTTTCCGGTTTTTTGTGGTATGTCAGACACAAAAAAGTAAGAAAAGATTGGATTTGGTAGCGCCGGATTTAATTTGAAAGTTAATGTAATTATTTGTTCAATGCTAGCAAGTTAATGAAATTAGAATAAATATTTAAAAAAAGGCTTATAACATATGGTCTTTTTATTGATAGTATGGTAGAATGAAGGCGTAATGTATCTATAAAAAATGTTTACTTTTTTGTAAAGGTAAACACTGATAAGATGGGGAAATCAGTTAGTATACAATTACATTGTACATTCAAAACTGAATATTATGAGAAAGGAAGATTGCATGAACAAAAGAATTAGAACTTGGCTTCACGTCATTATTCTTTGTTTAGGAGTGGTTTTGCCATCATTAACTCCTCTTGCCCAAGTGCAGGCGGCCGAATTTAATGATGTCATTACTGAGATGAGTCTCAAAAATTCTTCTGGAGGAGACTTAACACAAGGGATTGATATTTGGCAAGATTTCCGCGTTTACGCAAAATTTGTATTGCCTGATAACCAAGTACATCAAGGAGATACGACGACAATCACCTTGCCACCAGAGTATGCTTTTGCGAACTCTTCAGCTATTGAGCTTAAGGACGAGTCAGGTAATCTTGTTGCAAATGGATTTTTGGATTCTGCAAACAAAACGATTACCTTAACATATACAAATTATGTTGAGCAAAAATCTGGTGTCCGTGGAGAATTTTTCTTCTATGCTCGGGTTGACCATGATGTAGTGAGTCAAGAAGGTGACTTGAATGCTGGATTTACAATAGGAACACGGACATTAGTTCCAGGAACTGTTCATTATAATGGACCTCCTAAACAGTATGACTCTAAGATTGAAAAGAGTTCCTTCCAGTATAAGGATGACGAGAAAAATGTCATTCGTTACAATATTACTGTAAACCGCAATATGGCCAACTATAGTGATATAACCATCAAGGATGCGTTCTCGTCTCCAAATTTCACCTTCTTACCAGATACTTTTCGTATTTATAAAGTAGATTGGCGTTGGAATAACGGAGATTGGAAATGGTCTAATGCTCAGGATATGACAGAAACATTTAAGAAACAAATGACTGTAAATCCGGGCGGAGATGGATTTACTTTACCTCTAGGAGATACTAATGGCTTTGGTTATATGATTGAATATAGGGCTAAAGCAAATTATGATTTAGTTGATGGCGAAAAAATTACGAACGTAGCCAAGATGAATTATAATGGTGGCTTGACTGAACAATCAACTAGCACTCGTACCTATCAGATTGCTGGTGGTGTAGCCGAAGGATATGTATTCTCTATTAAGATCCATAAGGTAAATGAGGCGGGTGAAAATCTTCAAGGCGCTGAATTTGAAGTGGTTCGTGACAGTACTGGGGCAGTAGTTGGCAAGTTGACAACAGATGCTGATGGTAATGCGAGCGTAGGAGAGTTGTTGAGAGACAACTATACTATCCGAGAAGTGCAAGCACCAGAAGGATATGACAAATCAACTGAGGAAATCAAGATTGGTTCACAAGATTTCGGAACTGATAAATCGGTATCTCGTGATATTGTCAACAAGAAGACACCAACCGAAAAGGATATCACCTTTAAGAAGGTGGATCCAAATGGAAAAGAAATTCCAGGTGCGGAACTGAAAATCTATAGTGGAGATACAGTCAATCTTGAAGAGGCACCTGTTGCAGACTGGACTACTGTAGCTGACACTTCTAAAGTGATTAAGCTGGCACCAGGCACCTACACTCTAAGAGAGTTCGATGCTCCAGAGGGATATCAAATTGTAGGAGATATTACTTTTACAGTTAATGCTGACGGTTCTATCATTATTAAGAATAAGGGAGCTGATGACACTGTTCTTGCAGCTGGTCCAGTTCTGACTATTACTGATAAAGAGGATACTAGTCCAAAAGCCATTACTTTCAGTAAAGTTAACCTTGGTGGTACAGAAATCGCAGGAGCTCAGATCAAGATCTACAAGGGCGACAAGGCAGAAGGCACAGCCGTAGAAAGCTGGACTTCAGAAGCTGGTAAGTCTAAAGAATTGAACTTGGCACCGGGCACTTACACCTTCCATGAGGAAGCATCTCCAACTGGTTACCTCAAAGTAACGGATATCACTTTCCAAGTCAAAACAGACGGCACAGTGGAAGTGACCAATGTTGGTGAGAAAGACTCTAAGGGTGAAGACAACCGTGTTGTAGCGAATGGTGCAACTCTAACTGTAACCGATAAAGACGATGACAGTCCCAAAGCGATTACTTTCAGTAAAGTTAACCTTGGTGGCACTGAAATCGCAGGAGCTCAGATCAAGATCTACAAGGGCGACAAGGCAGAAGGCACAGCCGTAGAAAGCTGGACTTCAGAAGCTGGTAAGTCTAAAGAATTGAACTTGGCACCGGGTACGTACACCTTCCATGAGGAAGCATCTCCAACTGGTTACCTCAAAGTAACCGATATCACTTTCCAAGTCAAAACAGACGGCACAGTGGAAGTGACCAATGTTGGTGAGAAAGACTCTAAGGGTGAAGACAACCGTGTTGTAGCGAATGGTGCAACTCTAACTGTAACCGATAAAGACG
>NZ_JAQFJD010000005.1:0-84573 GCF_030439925.1 Streptococcus sp. SG2
GATACTTCCCTTGGGAATTTTTATGATCGCTAGCTTTAATCGTCGCTCGGTAGCTACCATCTGCTTGTTTTACTGCCTTGTGCCAAACCAGATCATCCTGACCGTTGACTTCTGACCAGGTTGGAACCAATACTTCATTGAGACCATTGGGAGCGACTACATCACGAATGACCGCATCAAAAGTACCAGTGACAGAGTTATTATTTTCAATGGTAAGAGTCCCAGCTGAATGTTTGTGATGAACAGTAGTAGCCGTACCCGTTACAAATTCTTTTGTTCCTGTCGCTGTGACATAATAGACATGAGACAGATACTTCCCTTGGGAATTTTTATGATCGCTAGCTTTAATCGTCGCTCGGTAGCTACCATCTGCTTGTTTTACTGCCTTGTGCCAAACCAGATCATCCTGACCGTTGACTTCTGACCAGGTTGGAACTAATACCTCCTTGAGACCATTTGGAGCGACTACATTACGAATAACCGCATCAAAAGTTCCAGTGGTAGAGTTGTTATTTTCAATTGTAAGAGTCCCAGCTGAATGCTTGTGATGAACGGTAGTAGCCGTACCCGTTACAAATTCTTTTGTTCCTGTCGCTGTAACATAATAGACATGAGACAGATACTTCCCTTGGGAATTTTTATGATCGCTAGCTTTAATCGTAGCTCGATAGCTACCATCTGCTTGTTTTACTGCCTTGTGCCAAACAAGATCATCCTGACCGTTGACCTCTGACCAGGTTGGAACTAGTACTTCCTTAAGTCCATTTGGAGAAACGACATCGCGAATAACCGCATCAAAAGTGCCAGTGGTAGGGTTATTATTTTCAATCGTGACTCTTCCACTAGGTTTCTCTTTATTTGCTGTCTTTCCAATAGAAACTTCAGTAGTTGTTGCAGTTACTCCTATCTGCTCACCATTTAGTTGAGTATAGTAGAGATGAACATGATACTTACCTGTAGCATTCTTATGGTCACTAGCTTTCACTGTTACGCGATAGCGACCATCTTGCTGACGAGTCGCATGATACCAAACCAAATCATCCTGGCCTTTATCATCCGACCAAACTGGTACAGAAACACCGGCTACACCTTGAGGGGCCAAGACATTTGAAATAACAACGTCAAAACGACCTGCAAGAGAATCGTTATTTTCAATGCTAATCTTCCCGCTCAGAGGTCCTTTGGCTACTTCTGGCGCTGGTTTAGCTTGAGAAGTGAAACGGCCAGTGTAGTCTACACTATGGTCAAAAACATGCTTACCTGGCAACAATTCAGCCTGGGAGGTAAACTGCCAAGCCCCTGCCCGCCCATTATAGCGGAGAGTCTTCGCATCGTTAGCTGAAAGTTTAGCTGTTGGGTATTGAGCGACCCAGAAATTTTCCAAACCAAACTGGGCTGTCTTGACAGGCCCTTTCCCTCTTAGATTATTTTCATCAATCCAGCTGGCACTGGTATAATACATAAGATTTGTATAGCCGTTCTTACGCATTTCATCAGCCCATGCAAGGGTATTACGGTTGATGTTATCCTTCATTTTGGCATCTTCCATGTCATTGACCATGACCGTATTCTTTGGAAGATTAAGATTTCTTGCCTCTGAGATGAAGTGGCGAGCTTCTGCTCTTGCCTGCTCTTCACTAGTATAATGTGAAAAAGCATAGGCAGACACTTGCAAACCAGCCAACTGGGCATTGCGAGCTTGTTCTCCTGCGTAAGGGTTCCTATAGGTGGTGCCTTCTGTTAGTTTCACGACAACTCCACCAACTCCCTTATTGGCAAGAGTGCGATAGTCGTTGACACTTATGCTTCCATTATGACTGCTGACATCGACAAATGTTTTGGGTTGAACAGCCACATCACTTGAACGACTAGCCGGCCCAGCATGTCCAGCGCTATAGAAGGTTGTGTTCCCAACAGCTCCTTTTTTCGATGCAGCCTCATCAACCTTGCTAGCTTCTTCTCTTTGGGCAGTTTCTTCAATACTAGCCGACTGGTTCTCAACCTTAGTTTCCGACTGTTTTGGAAGAGAAGCTGGTACTGACTGACTACTTTCAGTCTTTTGTTCAGCTTGTAATTTTTCTTGCTCTTCCTGACGATCTGTTCTGGTCTCTTCCTTTGACTCGACCCTTTCTGAATCGTCTGAAGCTGTCTTTGCCACTGTATCCTGAGCCTGTTCCGCTTTTACTTGGATAGGCTGTACAGCAGACTCTTGTTCATCTGCATAAGCAGGCCGAACTGAAACAGCTAGTAGCAATGCTGCACTAGCATAATAAATAAAATCCTTCTTTTTCATGTAACTCCCTCTTTGACACGAATTTCAATATACCTCCATTGTAGCACAAGAAACTTGAGCTGAAAAGGGAAATTACTAATAATGCTTCTATCGTTTCTGTAGTGTATAAAATCACTTTAGAAATGGTGGCTTTATTGTAAAATCTGTAGCAAAATGGCTGTCGCTGAGACTTCCTTGGTCAAAAAAATCACCAATTAGCAACTATCGTCAACCAACAAATCACTCAAAAAACTAATCAAGAAAGTCCCTATAACTGCCAGCGCTAAAAATTTGCTGTACAAGCTTTAAACGTCACATGAATCGAAGACCAACACTGATCAGACCTAGCTTCCTGTGCCTATAATCTAGGCGGAATATAGCTTTAAGAAGGAGAAAATAAGCTTTATTGCGAAGGATTTCGATTCAAGAAAAATCATAGCTACCTTATATGGACAGACTCAAGCTACTATTCGTAATCACTTTCTGCGCTATTCCAGACAGATCCGAAACGGTGTTAAAGTCATTACCATGGATATGTTGGCACCTACTTCGATATCATTAAAAAGCTCTTTACTTTTGTAGAATTTCCCTCAATCGCTTGGGATATCAAAAAGGAGAGGACTAAATTAGTCCTCTCCAGGATATGACTTTTTAATAAGCCACTACAGTTGACAAAGATCCCATTTAAATTGTTAAATTATTTATAATTTATCAAGTATCAACGAGTTCGCAATTGCTGGAGCAGGCCTTTCAAACTTTGGAACTTGAAAAAGCTGTAAGTCAGATAAACAAAGCCGTAAGCGGCTGCAGCAAGATAAACTGATAAAAACCAATTCGAAGCAATAAACACAAGTGTCATTAGCAACTCAACCCAGATATCTTTGACGACCTCAATCTGCATCCTCTTGGCTAAGATTAGCTCTGCCAATATACTCCTAGTCGCCAGCAATAGCACGATAGACAGCACTGTAGCATTCAGGTTGCGCAGAAAAACTGCAAAAATCAAGGTAGTAGCAAAACTTAAGAGCATAGCAATAACATTTACTTTAAAAATCTGCCTCTCCATTCGCAAGGCTTTTAAGTAGGTATTGATAAGCAGAGCCATCTTGCCCTCGTAGACAGACATAGGAAAGACTAGAGCCATAAATATCAAGGACTCTCTGTAAGCCGGTAGCCAGCTATCCAAAGCTATTTTCAGGGGATAATACAGCAAAAGCACCCCAAACATAACAACCATAAGGACATTCCGCAACTGATTGTAAATCTTAGGCAACTTGCTTTCGTCCGTTCGTTTCAAAATTGGAAAGATGACCAAACCGATAGCGTTGATAAAGGTCATCAGTAGATTGGAAATGCTCAAGGTCAAGGATACTTTACCAAATGTAGCAATGTTCCATACCTTTTGAATCCCCATTCGAACGGTCCCGATAATGAGCATACTGGCTACATTTGATAGCATCAGGTTAATCCCGACAGCAATATTGCGAACCGTTTCCCGTATATCAAACTTAAACTGATTGAGAGGTCGCAGGGCCATATCTCGGCATAGATACATGGCATAAAAAAGAGAAACAACTCTACCAATCAAATCTGCATAGACCATAATCTTGAAGTCTCGGAAACCCACAAAAATAAAGACCAGTAAAAGCAGTAAATAGAGGAGTCTATCTCCACTGACAACATAGGAACTCTCCTTTAGTCGATTAGTCATCTGCAGAACGTAAACAAAGAGAAAGCGCAGATTGGTGACCAACATGGTATAAACCAAAAGTGTAAAAACAAATCGACTGCTATCATCTCTAATAAAGGCAGAAATCCCTAATAAAAATAAAATTCCAATCCCTGTCAGATAGATCAAAAGCATGAGAAATTGAGAGAAAAACTTCTCTTTATCCAGATCATCATACTCCAAACCACCGTAGCGAAGGTAGATTCCATCCACCCAGCCCAGATGAACAAAACCGGCATAAGATAAATAGAAAATATAGAGTTGCCAGTAACCATACTCCTCTACACCCATAATCTTAGGCAAAATTAAGACAACCAGAGAAGAAACTATTACTGTCAGCAAATTGGACAAGACAACATAGGAAAAATTAGCTACTATTTTTTTAAACCCACTAGACAAATTTGCCCTCCTATTTCTTCCTATCTGCTGCCATGCTCTCAATCAACCGTAAAAACATGGTTTCTAAATCAGTATGAGCTTGCCAGCCCAAACTCTCAAGCTTGTCCGCATTGAGACGAATCTTGACTGTCGGATTATAGCCTAGCTTTTCCACATCCTCTGCCAAATCAAAGACCAACTTCGTTTCATTGCTACCACTTAGTTCAATAACCATTTCCGCCATCTCACGAATGGAAATAGCCGTCTCTTTATTGGCGACATTATAAGCTTGCCCTGCTTGGCCTTTCAGCAGAATGAAAAAAATGGCTTCAATGGCATCTTTGGTATAGCAGTAGTTCCGAACAGTTTCCCCTTTAGTCCGGAGGATAATATCGCTCTTTTCAAGGACAGCACGCGCAAACTGCGCAAAAACTCTGTTGTCTTCATAGCTCACACCTGGGCCAAAAGTCTGTGACAAACGAGCCATCCTAACCGGCACCTGATACTGATGACAATAGCCTACACACAAGGACTCTGCCATGCGCTTGCTTTCCGAATAACTGCTACGGACACTGGTTGGATCCAAATAACCGTAATCTTTCTCGCTAATGCTGGAAGCTTCCGGATTTGTCATCCCATAGACTTCCAGAGAAGAGAGATAGACCATACTGTGAACTTTCTTATTTTTAGCCAGTTCAAGCATTTTTTTCGTTCCATTTACGGCTAGATCAATTGTCTCCACAGGATGCTCAACGAAAAAAGAGGAGTCCGTCGCACTGGCTCCATGGATAATATAATCCAAATCCTCCTCTATCTGCCAATCTGACAGCAAGTCAGCATACACTAACTTCAGATTCTCACTATGTAACAAATCTGGAAATAGATCTTCCGCTTTTTTCTGATTTCGCGCCAAGGCCACTACTCTGACATTGGCATCGTACAAATCATTTAAGGCCATCAAAGCGGAAATACAATGTCTGCCTATAAGACCAGTTGCTCCGGTTACCAAGACTGTAACGTTTCTCAATTCTCTCAGAATAGGGCTGACAGCAGCTAGGTCTTCCATATCTTTTTGTAAAATCGTATTTTTTCCCATATCAACCAAAAATTTGTGCATTTTCACGCGCTTCGTAAATCGCTCTAAAAATATAAAAATCAGATGGAGTCGTAATTTTGATATTTTCACTGCCCCCCATGACTGTATGGAGAGGGAGTCCAAAATAACGGGCCAATGTCGCAGAATCCGTCATATCGAAAAGCTTCTCAGCTTGTGCCCTCATATGCAAGGAATAAATCTCAGAAAGAACAAAAGACTGAGGAGCTACAGCAGTTTGACAAGTAGATCGCTCAATCACATTGTTAATGATGTCTTCTTCATCCACTTGAACTACAGTTTCAATGACTGGTTTAACAGTAATAGCTGTCCCATACTTTTTAACTGATTCTATATTCTTAGAAATTGTCTCCTCGTCAATCAAGGGACGAACTCCATCATGAATCAAAACGTAATCATCATTTCCTTGGTATTTTTCTCGCAGAGCTTCTAATCCATTGAAAATAGACATTTGTCCGGTTTCCCCTCCGGGAACAACCTGACTTACCTTTTTGATATTAAATTTAGCTAATAGATCTTTGCAGTAGTCCAGCCAATCATCTACACAAACAACTACAATATCCTTTATTTCGGGATGAGACTCAAAATGCTCAATTGTATGGATAATTATTGGCTTTCCATGTAACTCTAAAAACTGTTTAGGCAAGGTTTTAGTGTTCATTCGTTTGCCAGTTCCACCCGCAAATATCAACGCTGATACTGTCATATCTATATCTTCCTTTCTCTTAATTTAAATCTAACTCTACTTAAGAATTGAACCCCAAAATAGATGGCAATAGCATAAATTATCCGATTAATGTGGGTCGTCAAGAGTGATAAGAGAGTCTCCTGAAAAAATGAAATGACCAAAGGATAAGCAAACAAGGAGTATATAATTACCTTTAGAGGGCTAAAGCCACGTCTCTTTATAGAATAATAGAAACTTCCAAAGAAGAAACCATATGAAAGTTGCATAATCAAAATAGAAAGATATCCAAAATCTTTTACAAAGTAATAGTAGATGGTATAAACATTTGTTTTATCACCGTTAAAATTTATAACTGGCAAAAATGGTGTTAAGTCATAGTTGGATAAGCCTAAAGATTTCAGGCTTCCGTAAATAGCAATCAAAGTATTTTCTCCAAATACTTGATTGTTAGCATAAAGAGAAGGATTCTTTAGGAAATAATCAAAAGCTTGAATGGGCGATCCCATATATTTAATAAGGTTGTCCAAAAAACCTAGTTCTGATTGATTATCTACTCGGTTTAATACAAAAGTCCCAACTACAATAAAGAGCACAATAAATAGAAACCCTATAGTCAAAAGCGTTCTGAACAACTTCCTGCTGTAATGACTGTTTGCCCACGCATAATATTTTGAATAAAACAAAACATAGAGAACAGCATATCCCGAAACAAGTCCAAGCATCTCAGTTCTCCCAGTAGATAAAAGAGAAATTCCTAAAGAAATTAGACTAATCAGTAGCAACTTCCCTTTGTAAAAAATACCTTTCTCACCAGAGAAAACTGATTCACAAAAGAAATAGAAGAAAACGATACCCACCGCGAAATTGATGCGCAATAAATTTAAGCTTAAACGGCTGATGGCGAAATCATAGTTGGTTGTCATGTGTCGAGCTAGCTCAATCGTTTTAAAAATACCACTTATAGGTTGCCCACTCTGAGTAGCCAGATATACCAACTCGGAATAAACGGTCTTAACCGAAAAAGCCAGGAATAAAAGCACTAAAATAATACAAATGTTATTTACCCGAACACGTGCTAGCTTTATTGGAGTCTGTCTAGCCGGAAATAAGGTTGAAGATGACAAAACTCCCATTAAAAAAATGGCATTCCCAAGGAGAATGATAATGACTGTCACCAGTGAAATCTCTTCTCCCCATTTTGAAGAATAAAGAGCAGTTGAAACGCTAGCTATCAACCACACTGCTAAATATATAAATCCGGGATTAGCATAATCTCTCTTTACTGTCCTTGTTGCAAAAAACAATAAGAGGAGACTTCCTAAAATTAGTAAATAAACCATTATCTTCTCTCTATCAAATCTACCCAATTATCTTTTAGTCTGACATGACGCTCTGTCTGCTCTTTTTTCTCTGGAGGTGTCATATAGTCTCCATAACGATTGGTTAAGTAAGTGTCTGCGTCATTTGGCCCATCAAATTCCAGGCCTTCAAAGGGATACTTTCGGGCTGGGAAAAAAGTCTTGTAATCTACTGTTTCACCCAAATAGCCCTTAACTCCATAGGCAATCGTAACTTTTGAAGTCTTCTTCTTAGATTGGATAAGCCATTCCATTAACTTGTACATATTAGAAGGACCAATGATGTACGCAGGAAAACCCACAATCCGTCTGATCCAAAGGTTTATTTTGAGCTCCTTTGATTCTTTAGACATGTAAGTTAGGTGAGGTGTAAACTTTGTATAGCATCGAGAACTATTATGAGACAGATCCAGTGCTCTGAATAGCAAACCCTTCAACTTACGAACTATATCATTTTCAGGAACGAAATCAATCGGTAGCATATCCAGATAAAGATATTTCTTCTGACTAAACCCCTCACCTAGAACGTCGTAATAAGTCCAGGATTTGCTCTGCAACTTCATCACTTTAAAAACACTATCCTTTGTTTCGGCTGGAGAAATTAGTTCAAAATACTGATTATCTGTAAAAACTTCTTTTAAACGATTGTAATCTTCTCGAAACATGACTAAGTCGATATCATCATCCCAAGGAATATAGCCACCGTGTCGCAAAGATCCTATAAGAGTACCCGCAACCATATAGGAAATCAGACCATGCTCTTTGCAGATCTTGTCAAATTGTTTATACATTTCCAAATAGGCTACCTGCAAGGCCTTCAATTTTTCATCTGAAATCTTTTGATACATAGGGCTGAAGCGTTCACTTAATGCTAACTCCCATTCTATTTTGCTTGTACTTCGCATTTTCTTACCTTTTTATGATTTTCAATAGTAATCTCGCTAACCTATTTAATGAAAAAGCATAGACCACATCGCTGACTAGATCCTTTCTTCCTGCATAGATCTTCCTGTTTTTCCATAAACTGACAAGCAAGGACAATTTTCTTTGCTTCAAAAATCCTATCCGACATTTGGTTAACTGGATAGCTTCATTTACCGTCGGCTCTAGATCTTTTCTATGCATTTTTAAAATAACTTCTTTAACAGATTGGTAACGATTCAGTACCTTTTCCAAATAGGTAATTCGATATTGACGTGTTTTGTTAAAACTTTTACTAGCTATCGATTGTGTCACATTGTTGGAATGAATCCGATGTTTGTCTAAAATTTGATTGACATCAATAACTTGGCCATAGAGTGACGCCAACATTCCAAATAAAACATCATGGTAGTCAAATCCTGGCAATTCTTGATAAGACTTAGTTAAAATATCCTGCAACACTTCCTGTCTAAAAGCCGTCTGATATCCTGAAGGCCATTTTTTTAAAAGAAAGGCCAAATCTTTAATCTGACTCCCACCAGATAATGATGGTCTCTCAGATACCCGATTTCCCTCATCAATAATTTCTGACTGATTGTAAACCATAGCCACATCTGAGTTTAGAAAAAATGACGACAAAGTGGAAATTTTATCTGGAAGCCATATATCATCTTGGTCTGAAAAAAAGACAAGCCCTTCTTGAACTTGATTAACAAGATGTAAAAATGTTCTATAATGGCCAAGATTCTCCCTATTTTGAATTGCTTTCCAAGTCGTCAGATTATGTTGACTGATATAGTCTTGGACAAACTCATAGGTTCCATCTGATGAACAATCATCACATATTATGACCGCGTCTGGTACTAAATTTTGAAGTCTAATGGAATCTAACTGTTGCTCGATAAACCTTCTTCCATTATAAGTGGCCATTAAAACGCTAATCATCTTTGTTTCCTTAATATTCTTTTATAAACTCTTTTTTTCAACCCCAGAGGCATATAGACAAAGGCAATGACCAACAATAGATTTTTTATCCAATCTCTTCTGTCAATCATTTTTTCTTTCAACATAAAGTCATTAATTACCTTCCAACTAGCAATCTGTGTTGGCTGACTTCTTCGTAAATGCATTCCATTTCCAATACGAGCATACACTAATGATTGCTCCATATTGCCAAAACGGCAACCTTGTGCAGCCATGCGAACCCAGAGATAATAATCTTCTACCAAGTCTAGTGATTGATAACTACCTGATTTTTGGACTGCAGATTTTTTGAAAACAACCGTCATATGACAAAAGGGATTTCGTCTCTTCATATAGGTCAAAATAGCTTCATGTGATAAAGGCATTTTCTTTTCTGAAATGACTTCATCAATCCCTGAATTGATTTCTGTAACCGCACTTCCTAAGATATCTATTTCGGGATGCTCTTGGAAATAGTTCAACTGCTTCTCAAAACGATCGGGCTTAGCAATATCATCCGAATCCATTCGTGCAACCAACTCATAACTACAATGTTCTAGGCCTTCTCTAAGCGCTAAACCTAATCCTACATTTGTATCGAGAGGTACAGTTTTAAAATTTGTAAAATAGCCCTGATAACGCGTAATCACCTTTTCTAACTCATCTGTCAGAGGGCCATCCTTCACCAGAACTAGCTCGTCAGGCTTCAAATTTTGGTTAACCAAAATACTCTCTAGACTATCTGATAAATAAATTGGATTTTCTTTTTTGTAAACTGACATTAAAACTGAAAACTTAATAATCAACATCTCCTTCCCTTATCAAATTTTCTCGCGTTGTTCGGTCTGTTGAATAGATTTAGAAAAAGAAACCAATTGATAGTCCTCTGAATAGACAGACATTTCTTCCGAATAGACCAAAGTAGAGAATAGTTTGTTGAATGTTGGAATATAGCGTCCTAAAGCTTTTACTAACCAATTAAAACCTGGCAGTAGAAGGATGTGAGATCCCTGAGATTTCTTTATTTCGCTTACTAGTTCAGAAGTATTTACATAGGAACGATTTTGAGGGAAGAAAATACCATTCTCCCTATTCTTTATCAACAATCGAATAAACTCACTTAAGTTATCAATATAAATCATACTTCTAGCATTGTCAACTCTTGGAAAAAGAGGTAATTTTCTTATTAAACTGGATAGTCGCTGGTAGTTTCCCTTTGCTCCTGGACCATAAACCATAGGTGGCCTCAAAATAACCACGTGAAATTCTGGAGAGCTTAACTCTGTGAGTAGTTGCTCCGCTAGTAGTTTACTTTTTCCATACATAGACTGAGGAGCAGGAATTGTATCTCTTGTTATCACTCCTGGCCCTTTGATTTCACCATAAACACTCATGCTACTCATGAAGATGAATTGACTCACACCTTCCTTCTTTGCTTTCTGAGCCAACTCAAAAGGCAACTGAGTATTGACACGCTGGTAAACAGATGCCATTTCCGATGAAGGATTTGCCAGATGGACAATTGCAGCTACATGAAAAATGACATCATATTGAGAGAAATCATGACTTTTCCACGTGTCTTTTTGAACATCCAACTCCTCAACTAAAAAGTCGGGTGATTCAGAAACATGAGATAGAAAACACTTCCCTATATAGCTATCTTTCCCAGTAATCAAAATTCTTGTCATCTTTAACTAATCCTTTTGTTCCAATGTTCCGGTTCCACCCTCGACAACGCCTTCACTCTTAACAACACTTTTAATTGTTCCAAAAAAACAATGTAAATCAAGTCTAAAAGACATATGTTTTACATAGTAACCATCTAGCTCAGCTTTTTTTTCAATAGGCAACTCATCCCGTCCGTGAATCTGAGCCCAACCTGTCAGACCTGGCAAAACATCATTTGCTCCATAACGGTCTCGCTCTTCAATCAAATCATACTGATTCCAAAGAGCCGGCCTTGGACCTATGATACTCATGTCCCCAACAAAAATGTTCCATATTTGTGGCAATTCATCCAAAGATGTCTTTCTGAGGAAATGGCCTGCCTTGGTAATCCACTGATCAGGATTTTGTAGCAAATGAGTTGGGGTATCTTTGGGTGTGTCAACTCGCATAGTCCGGAACTTTAAAATTTGAAATGTTTTTTTATGGATACCAATACGTTTTTGCTTAAACAATACAGGACCTTTTGAATCTAACTTTATAACAATAATTAGTATGAGAATGAATGGAGACAAAATAACCATCCCCACTAACGATAAGAAAACATCTAAACTTCTCTTTATAAATTTGTACATTTTTTCTCCATTTCTATTGTTGAGCAAAGTCAATTAATCTTTGCTTCAACTCAGTCTCATTCAGCTCTAATAAAGTGTCAATGAAATCATCAACTTCCTTCTTGGCTGGAGCATGTACATTTCCTACAAAAATCTTTTCATATACCTGTTCATCAACTCTTTCTTGAGTAGAAAGCAGTTCCTCATATAATTTTTCACCAGGTCTAATTCCAGTTTCAACAATATTAATATCTGCCTCTGAATGACCACTTAACGAAATCATCTTTTTGGCTAAATCCAAAATTTTAACCGGTTCTCCCATGTCCAGTACAAAAACTTCGCCTCCATGCATTAAGGCCCCAGCTTGAATGACCAATCGACTAGCTTCTGGAATAGTCATAAAGTAACGAGTCATACGAAAATCAGTAACAGTCACAGGGCCCCCTTTTGCAATCTGTTCTTTAAACAAAGGAACAACACTGCCACGACTACCTAGAACATTCCCAAAGCGAACTGCGGCAAACATTGTTTTTCCTTCTTCATTAAGGCTAGTTACAACCATCTCAGCTATACGCTTAGTCGCCCCCATCACATTTGGTGGATTCACAGCCTTATCTGTTGAAATCATTACAAATTTGGTAACGCCCGTAGCTTTAGCAGCCTCAGCTACATTACGAGTGCCATATATATTATTTTTAACTGCTTCTTTTGGATTATATTCCATCAAGGGGACATGCTTATGAGCTGCCGCATGATAGACTCTATCTGGACGATAGTTTTCCATAATTTGGAAAATACGTTCACGGTCCTGAATATCAGCAATAACTGGAATAATTTCAAATTTAGATCCATATTGATTGTATAGCTCTTTGTGAATCAAATAGATAGAATTCTCCCCATGCCCTAAAAGCAAAAGTCTATCCGGGTTAAACCGAGCAATTTGGCGACAAAGCTCAGACCCAATGGATCCTCCTGCCCCTGTTACAAGTACAGTCTTGCCCTCGATATTTGACTTCAAACTTGTCTGATCAAGCACAACCTCTTTTCGTCCCAACAAATCAGATATATCAATCTCTCTGAGCTTACTAACCCTAACCTTTCCTGTCACCACTTCTTCGTATTTTGGCATGGCTTTAACGGTAGCATTCGTCGCTTTGCACAGAGTCAAAATACGTTCATACTCTTCTGGTTCTAAGGATGGAATAGCAATTACAATTTGATTAATCTCATAGTTTGCAACAATCTCTGGAATCTGACTATCTGATCCTACAACCTTTACTCCATGTAAAAAAGAACCATGTTTACTAACATCCCGATCAACCACCGCAACAATCTTAATATCAGGCGAATCCTTTAAAGCTGTAGTTATAAACAAACTTCCACCAGCTCCTGCTCCCACTACTAAGGTCCGTAATAACATTTCGTTAGCAACTTCTTCATACCTTACTCCCGTTTTATAACCATACCATATCCTCCATGCTAGTCGAACAGATGTAGAGAATAAAATCGAGAACATACAACTCAGTAGCATAAAACGGTAGCTAATACCCAAAGTAAAGACAGTTTCTATCACTGAGACCGCTATATAAGCCCCGGCTAAAGTCAAGGCGATTTTGCTAAGATTTTTATAGTCTGTATAGCGATTTAGAATAGAAAAAGCTCCCGTAATTCCTCGACCAACCAGCAAATATAGCACTGTCACATAAGTCTGATTTTGTATTATGTTTAATTCTCTTGTTTGAATATATTCAGATAAGAAAAAGTAAGCAATATAACCACTTATATAAATGATAATAGTATCCACTATCATCAATATTAAGCGTTTTTGTGCCCTAGTTATTTCCATAATATCCCCAGTTAATTTTTAATGTTTTTTCCCGTAAGCACCATAATTCCCATAAGCACCGTAAACTCCATAACGATCTCCTGACACGTCATATTTGTTTAATACAACTCCCAAGAAAGGAGTCCCTGTCTGCTCTAACTGCTCCTTAGATTTTTGAAGTGCCTTACGTTTCACTGACCCTGCCTCAGCAACCAATAAACTTGCATCACATTTTTGTGAAATAATAGCTGCATCAATTACTAAACCAATAGGTGGCGTGTCTACAATAATATAATCATAATGACGACGTAGGATATTCATCATCTCATCAAAGTTTTTGCTTTGTAAAAGCGCCGTTGGGTTTGGTGACGATTGTCCTGACTCAATGACAAAGAGATTAGGTACATCAGTCTCACACAATCCTTGTGACAAATCATTTTTCCCAACCAAATAATCTGTCAATCCAGTAATTCTTTCCTTTGATTTAAATACCCCTGACATGATTGAGTTTCGGATATCAGCATCAATCAAGAGTGTAGTATATCCTGCTCTTGCAAAAGCAATAGCAAGATTGGTAGAAGTTGTGGACTTCCCTTCATTTGGTTGAACAGAAGTGACAGCCACAATCTTAATGTCTTCTCCACTTAACTGAATATTTGTCCTAAGAGCGTTGTAATATTCTTCAGTTTTCTGAATAGATTGTTTTTTATTATTTGATAATTCTAATACTGGCATAACGACTCCTTATTTCAGTTTTCTCATATCTGGGACGACTCCTAACAAGGATAAGCCCATCACTTCTTCTATATCTTCTGGTTTCTTAACCCGATCATCTAAAACTTCGACAAACACTACGATAATGACCATTACAATCACTCCAGCAAAAAAACTGAGCATGACATTCCGGCGAATATTTGGAGAAGATGGTGATTTTGGAACTTCTGCCTCTTCTAAGGTTGTTACATCTGAAACCTTAGTAACGGCAATGATTTTTTCAGCTGCCACTTCGCGCAAGGTGTTGGCAATTCGGCTAGCTTGGTTAGGATCGCTATTTTTAACAGTGATGGATACAATCCGTGTATCTGTCGGCACCGAAACACTTACAGACTTGCTTAATTCAGCTGTTGTCCCAGGTAATTTCAATTCTGAAATAACCGTAGACAATACATCCTGTGATAAAATGATTTCCTTATAGTCCTTAACCAAGTAAGATCCTGCTTGCAGGTCTTGGTTGGTCAGAGTGTTATTATCTGTCTGCTGACGGTTGACAACGTAAATCCGTGTCGTACTTTGATAAGAGGGCTTAGCAATAAAAAGGCTGTAACCCAAAGCTAAGACAGCTGCCACTAAAGCTGTCAACAGAATGATAAACTTTCTTTTCCATACCGTCTTGATCAAAGACAGTACGTCAATTTCGACTAGTTGATTTTCTTTATTCATGTTCCTTTTCCTCTATACTAAGAACGAAGCTTATATGTATTCACTTCTTAGCAATAATTCCTGATTTTTTCTAAATAACTGCTCTGCATGAGATTCCCCATACTTCTTGGAGATGATTTGGTAGGCCTCTTGCATATAAGGCGGTCGTGGATCCAAATTGTGCATATCACTGGCCACGAAATGGACCAGATCTTTCTCCAGAAAGAACTGGGCCCTTTTTTTCATGAATTTATAAGTGTCTCCAAACAGCTTTGGTTTTAAAACACTCGAACTATTAATCTGGGTGTAACAACCCATATTAATCAAGTCGCGCACCTTCTTTTCATCATTTTCCAAGCAATGATAGCGCTCAATATGAGCGACGACAGGTGTAACGCCCAAGCGCAAAACATTGCTCAGAGCTGTATGAATTTCCTTGTAAGGCGTGATCATACTGAATTCAATTAAAGCATACTGACTATCTGCCAAGCGTGGAATCTTTCCTTGCTCCAGCTTATCCAAAATATCACTTGTATAATATATTTCAGCCCCGTAAAGAATAGTCAAATCATCCGCAATTTCTTTAGCCAGTTCCTGGACTTGTTTGAAGTTTTCTTCAATTTTTGCTTCTGGAGTCTCAAACATCCCTTTCCGACGATGAGAAGTTGAAATGATCGTTCGCACCCCTTGGCGGTAGCTTTCCTCCAGCAAGGCCCTGCTATCTTCTATTGTCTTTGGACCATCATCAACATCAAAAACGATATGTGAATGAATATCAATCATGGCTTACTTCCCTTCCATAACGGTCTGAATTTCAGACTTCATTTGATCCAGGCTTGCCGGATCAACTTCCAGCATATAAAGGGCAACTTCTGGCATAGCATATGAAGGCAGACCAGTTGTCCCATTTCCAGTCAAAGCTTGTGACGTAACTGTATAGTTCCCACCTGTTTCCAACTGGGTATTCACAAGATTCATCATGGTTTCTAAGCTCATATTTGTCTGAACAGAATCTTGTAAACCTGAAATAATACTATTGTAACTCTTCAGAGCATCCGTTGAGGTCAGCTTCTTAATAACAGCAGCGATGACTTTTTCCTGGTTCTTACCGCGATCGTTATCACCACCCGTTAATGAATACCGTTCCCTGACAAAGCCCAGAGCTTGATCAGAATTGAGATGAACATCTCCAACCTTGAAGTGGTAATTTCCATGACGGCTTGTGAATTCTTGATCGTTATACACATCAACACCACCCAAGAGGTCAATCAACTTGAGGAAGGAAGTGAAATTCAAACGTACATAATACTGAATATCGATACCATAAAGTTTCTCTAGAGTATGAACCGAAGCATCTATACCATAAATACCCGCATGGGTCAGTTTATCAGGCTGATCCGCACCACCATCCGCAATAGGTACATAGGCATCACGCGGTGTGGTTGTCAAAAGCACGCGCTTGGTCTTACGGTTAACTGTCATAATGATGTTCACATCCGAACGAGAAACTGATGAAATACCACCATAAGTATCGATCCCGCTGACATAGATATTAAAGACATCTGCATTAACATCATGCTTCTTAGTTGCAGTCTCAACCTTTTTCGTTAGTTTGTAAGAATATAACTTTTTAACTTTGGAAGCATAGTCAGGATCTTCACTTCGTAGGGTATCCTCAAACACACTATTGATAACAATAGCTTTTGTCTCTCCAGCAAGCAAGGACTTATAAGCTGCCAGATAAGAGCTCGCTGAGTCCACTGTCAATTGGACTTTCTTGGTCTTAGCCAGTTCATCTGTTAAGGCCGCAATGTTTTCCCCATCATTATTGGTTGGAGCTAAAACATTGGTTACTTTATTTATATCTTTAATGTCGCTATCCGCTGCTACTACAACGCTCATTTCGTATTCAGAATAGTTAGAGGTGGAATTCAAACCAGTAGACAGGTCCACCATTTCCTTGACAGCGTACATGGTTCCTGACCCAATCAGCAAGGACAGAACCAATAATACCGTTGTAAAAATCCGAGCCTTGTTAAACCAAATGAAAAGAGCAGCTAGAACTGCTACAAGTATCATCAAAAAGGTTGAAATAATATTCAAATAACGAAAAGCTAAAATATTATACCTGAATATATAAACTATCAAGACAGAGATTAATAAAACATAAATGATGAATAAACTAACATTTAAGATTTTAAAACGTCTTGATTTAGCAGTAGTTCCATTGCTTTTTCTACGAGACATGCTAAAAACACTTCCTATACATAATTACTCCATCCTATTATATCACAAAAATATTTAGATTCTGCCTTGTTTTTAAGAAATTTTTAAGAAATCATAGTAAAGCCCCAAAGCAATTCTTCTTTATCTTTTATTAACTTAAGCAAAAGAAAGCAAATGCTTCCTAAACAAACCAAGATGCATAAATATAGAGTGTTTTATAGAGGTTTGGAGAATTTGAATATAAAAAACGGTCCCATATAACAGGAACCATTTTTTTATTCTATCATGAGCATCTTTGATCTAGTTTAGCGTGATTAGATGAGACCTTCCCGATCAACTTGTTCAAAACTTTCTTTCCCATCATTCAGCTTGTCCCAGATGACTACTTGTCCAGACTGAAGGGACTTCTGCACATCTATAATGCGCTGATTAGAAGAGCCACGAAACTGTAACATAAGATTCTTCTTGGTAATGTCAAAACGACCGTCTACTAGGATGTCGATCAGACTCAGCAACTCCAGCTTATCCTCCGTTTCCAGCATCATCTCCTCCCAGGTGTAGCCCGTCCAAGACCAGATATCCTTGTCTGGAAGCTCTCTCCGAATCCGCTTGACCAAGGGCAGGAGAATGCCTGTGTTGAGAAAAGGCTCGCCGCCTAGGAGGGTCAGCCCCTGTACATAGGGTTCCGCCAGGTCCTTCATGATCTGCTCCTCCAACTCTTGAGTATAGGGAATACCAGCGTTGAAGGACCAGGTTGCTGCATTGTAGCAGCCCTCACAGTGAAACATACAGCCACTGACATAAAGGGAGTTGCGGACGCCTTCACCATCTACAAAGTTAAAAGCTTTATAGTCAATGATGCGGCCCTTACTCAGCTCCTCGCTTTTCCATTCTTGGGGTTTGGGATTGTTCATGCCACTTCTCCATCTAGCTCTATCCAGTAGCGCTCGCTTCCTTGAATAGTATTGTCGTAGACGCCACCGTTGGCAAGAATCGTTCGCCGGCTAGCCTCATTTTCTTCATCGCAGGTAATCAGAGCAAAGTCCAAACCAGCCCTCTTAGCCTCTATAAGCCCCAGATGCAGCTGCTCCTGCCCATAGCCCCTACCACGATCCCTCGGGCGAATTGAATAGCCAATATGCCCACCTTCAACAAAGAGTTTTTCATTTAACATGAGACGCAATGCCAGGAAGCCTAGAGGGCGGTTTTCCTCGTCAACTGAGATAAACTGAATTGCTGGCACCCAGCCTGCTGGCAAATTGGCCGCATCCTCCTGCTGTTCTACAATCTTTAACCAATCCTCATAATTCTTAGCCCGCTTCCAAGTAGAGCCCATGCCACCATGCATATAAGAATTCGCAGCATCAAATTCAGCAATCATCTCCAAAATAGCGTCTTTATCTTCCAAAGTTGGTCGTCGTAACTTCATAGGCTTTCCTCAATCTATATCAATCCAATAACGCTCTTTCCCACCTCGAATATCCTCTAATACTCCACCGTTAGCAAGAATCACGCCTCGGCTGGCAGCATTATCCCTATCGCAGGTCACCAGAGCTCGTTTTATATTTTTACTTTTGGCTACTTGCAAGCCTTGTCGCAGTTGCTCTTTCGCCAGTCCTTTGCCACGCGCAGACGGACGAATACTATAACCAATGTGCCCACCTTCTTGGAGCAGATAGTCATTGAGCTGCAAACGCAAATTAAGAAAACCTACAGCCTGACCATCCGCAGTAAAAGTCACAAGCTGAATGTAAGGTACAAAACCTTCTGGCAAACCTAGCCCCGCTTCTGCCAGCTGAATGGTTTCCAGCCAGTCCTCATAGACAAAATCAGCTCCACCAAAGAAGCCGTCACGCCGGCCACCAGTTGCTTCAAAATCTTCTAACATTTCCAAAATAGCGGTCTTATCCTCTAGTCTTGGTTTCCTTAATTCTACTTCCATTTTTCTACCATACTTTACTTCTTCTTGCTAGCCTTTGCCAGAAATTTCTCCCGCAGGCTAGTCACTCGCGCCTTTTTGTTGCTAGCTCCTGTAGAATGTTTTTCATGAAAACGTCTTACTTGAGCCTTACCTTTATCGTCTAGTTGATATTTTCCCATTTTTTCTCCTAATGATTAATGAAAAAGAGCGATACATCACACGGATGTTCTGTATCACTCCCGCTTCTTATTTAGTTTTAATCAGATCTCATTTCCTGAAAACTTAATTGTTGAGCCATTCATATGCTTGACCCGAGCAGAAATCTCTTTGTGACGGCCATTAACCATCGGACGAGCTTGCGGATTTCCTAGATAACCACAGGTCCGTTTGACCACGTCAACTGTCTTAGGATCGCTGTTACCACAGTTTGGACAGGTGAAACCACGCTCGGTCGGTGTAAAGTCTCCCTCAAAGTCACACTTGTAACAGTGGTCAATTGGCGTATTTGTCCCTAAGTAACCAACTCGATCATAAGCATAGTCCCAGACAGCTTCCAAAGCTTTTGGATTTTGTTGCAGGACAGGGTATTCACAGTAGTGGATAAAGCCACCTGAGGCCCCAGCTTCAGGATAGACCTTCTCAAAGTCCAATTTTTCAAAAGGTGTTGGATTTTTACGCACATCGTAGTGGAAGGAGTTGGTATAGTATTCCTTGTCTGTAATATCTGGAACAAGCCCAAACTTCTCAGTATCCAACCGGCAGAATCGGTCGGTCAGACTTTCAGATGGCGTCGAATAAACAGAGAAATGATAGTCATATTCGTCTGACCATTCACCAACCAAACGCTTCATTTCTTTGACAATATCCACTGTAAATTCTTTGGCTTCTGGGTTGTCTTCCCACTCTCCTCCATAAAAGGCAGTTGCAACTTCGTAAAGACCGATATAACCAAGTGAAACTGTTGCTCTGCGGTGAGTAAAGAGCTGGTCGACTTGATCATATTTGCCCAAGCGTTTACCAAAAGCACCGTATTGATACAAGATTGGAGCATTAGCAGGTGTTGCTTCCTTGGTTCGCTCTACCCGATAGACCAAAGCATCCTTAGCAATTGCCATCCGCTCAGCAAATAAGGACCAGAATTTATCCTTATCTCCTTCAGCTTCCAGTGCAATCCGAGGTAAATTGACAGTCACAACTCCCAGATTCATACGGCCGGAATTGACTTCTTGGCCATTCTCATCCTTCCAACCTTGGAGGAAGGAACGGCAACCCATCGGTACCTTGAAAGAGCCAGTCAATTCAATGATTTTATCATAAGATAGGACATCCGGATACATCCGTTTCGTCGCACATTCCAGCGCTAGCTGTTTGATATCGTAGTTAGGACTTCCTGGCTCTAAATTAAGGCCACGCTTAAGAGTGAAAATCAGCTTAGGAAAGATAGCTGTCCGATGTTCACTTCCCAAGCCCTTGATACGGATGTTGAGAATTGATTTTTGAATTTCCCGTTCAAAGCGATTGGTTCCCAAACCAAATCCTAAAGAAGTGAAGGGAGTTTGTCCATTAGAGGTAAAAAGAGTGTTAATCTCATACTCTAAGGACTGCATAGCATCATAGATATCTTTTTTTGTTTTTTCCCAAGCGTAATCAGCTCTTTTATCAGCTAGCACCCAGTCCTTGGCATCTCGTAAATGCTTCTCGTAATTGAGTTCTGCATAAGGAGCTAAGACTTCATCGATTCGGTCAGCTGAACAGCCTCCATACTGACTAGAAGCTACATTGGCAATAATCTGCGAGATTTGAGCTGTCGCAGTCTGAATAGACTTAGGACTCTCTACTTCGGCATTTCCAATCTTGAAACCATTTTTTAGCATGCCCTTAAAATCAATCAAGCAGCAGTTGGTCATTGGTGTATAAGGGCTATAATCCAAATCATGGTAGTGGATATCGCCCTTTTGATGGGCATTGGCTACGTGAGGAGGTAGCATCTTAAGACCGATGGACTTACCAACAATACCCGCTGTTAAATCCCGTTGGGTGTTAAAAACATCGCTGTCTTTGTTGGCATTTTCGTTGACCACTGTTTGATCTTTATTGAGCAATTTGTCAATAGTAAAATTAATATCGGTTGCCTGAGAACGGTCAAAGTCACGCTGGGTTCGATACGAGATATAGGCCTTGGCAATAGCATATTCATTGGCATTCAAAAGCTCATGCTCAACGATGTTTTGGATTTCATAAATCTTCACATCCTGAGAAAAACGATGAGTGATTTCAGCAACAATCTTCTCCGTAATTCCTTCAAGCTTGGCTTCAAGCAAAGGAGACATGGGCGTCACTTCACAGGCCGCTTTGACCAAGGCTTTATAAATCTTGTCAACGTCAAAATTCACGCGCCGGCCATCGCGTTTAACTACATAAATATTAGGAATACAGGTCACTGTTTCTTCTCTTAAAGTAATCATTTCCTATCCTCCGTTCGTACATGACTCATTATAACACTATAAAATAAAAAATCAATATGTTGTGCCAAAATTTTATTTTTTTTATTTTAGGCACAACATATTGATTGAATTATTTAAGCTCGTAAAGCTTGAACTGGCTAGTATCTAGACCAATTTTCTTATAATTTGAAGATATTATTTTTTTGACTTTCTCTAGTAGAGGGACTTTTTTGTTGACCACAATATAGCGTGGTAGATTCGCATCTAACTGATTTCCCAATAAAATCTTATTCTCTTCGGTATCTAAGTATAATTTAGGACTTAAGATGGTTGCTACAGACAAACGGCCGGTTGATTGGTAGAGACTGGCTGTGCTGTCCCAAGCATAGATTTTATCGTCCTTAGCTGACTCCTCACGGATATACTTGCTAACCACAGCACGTTCTGCTTCTTCTTCACCAGCTAATAGATAGCGTTGAACAACTGGTGATGCGACTAAAAAGGCCATCGCTAACACAGGTAAAAATAAATTTCCAACAAAATAATTTTTCCAAATAGAAGGAGTGCGCCTTTTTCTCGTATGACGTCCCTCTGAAAAATTCTTGTTAAACCAAATCGCCAAGAGAATTATCACAAAAGGAATCATCGGCAACAACTGGAAATTCCCCTGGCTTGGCAGAAAGATGTTTACTAAGAACAGAGTTAAAATTCCTAAAACCCCCAAATATCGGAAAGGTTTTGCGTTTTTATCTACTGAAGACACCAATCCCATAACCAAGGCTGTTAGGAAACCAAGACCTATGAACAGTCCGCTCATTATGAGTAAAGCAGGAAGACTAGATACTTGTAAGCTCAAACTTTCAAAGGTATGCGTCACTTGGCTAATAGCTACACCAAAAGTTCCCTTCCAAACAGTGTAGTATCCCAGCGGATAAAAGACCAGTGAAAAGCCAAGTAAACTAGCTAAAAACTGATAAAATCCTCGTGCCAAACGTTTACGGGCAATGTGAAAAATGGTCCAAACAAGAAACACCAAACCATAGAACACAATACTAGTGAACGGATCCACCATGAAAGCCAAGGCTCCAATAGCTCCCAGCAAGATAAAACCATTATCTCCTACTTGATCATTGACATAGCGAACTAAGAAATTTAGACTCCACATGATAAAAGGAAGAACAAAAATACTTGCATAGAGGCCACCAAAACCAAGAGTTATGACCAAGAGATAAAAAAGCGGAAGCAGTTGCTGCGCTAGAACCTTTTTTCCAGTCATTTGATAGATAAACTGAAAAAGGAAAATCCCAGCTATAAAAAGCGCTAAAAATTGCAGGACAGCAAAAAGAAGACTTCCCATAAAAAGATTGCCCAACCATGCTATCACATAGTACAACATGCCACTCGTACCATAAAATTGACCGTAAGCCACTTGGCCCTGGGTCATTGCCCAGCCGGCATATAGATTTTGCGTCTGTAGATTTGTCGCCAATGAGGTAAATAAGGGATTGGCCACGCTGAAGAAGCTAGCTATGAAACTCCAGAGTAGCAAATGTCCAAAAGGAATGCTCGCAGGCTTCAAGCTTTCTTCTTGAAGTTGTACTCCTGCTTTCGCTTCTTCTGGCTGAATTTCTTGTTCTTTTTTTTCTTCTATTTTCGCTTCAAGTTGCACTTCTGCCTCTTGATTGTCGAATTCATCAAACATAATAACTCTCCTCAATATAGTCTTTACTAGTATATCAAAAAGTCTTCTGTCTGTCAGTTTTCCTTTTACACACCTCTCAAAAGATTGGCCTACTTGGCAGAATCTACTTCTAGCTTTAAGACCTGCTTGTCTTTGGTCGCTTTAGACTTTGCCAAGGTTTCTAATTCCCGAAATCTTAGGTAGATTTTTGAAAACGGCCTTTCTGCTTTTCTTTGAACAAACTCTAATTTCATGAAAAATTCCTTTTACTTTTTTATTCGTAAAAAAATGAGAAGGAAATTTGTACCCTCAATAGGGTAAAACAAATCCTTCTCATTAGGTTTATCATGATCAAAGCATTGGCGCAAAAAGCTGAACGATCTCTTTCAGAAGATTTTGGTACCAAGTAGATTTAAAGACACCGTCATGAACCTCTGTTGACACCTCAAAGATACTTTCAAAATCGGCTTTTATGTCTGCTAAAGCAGGTACTTTATATAAAAGCACAGCATTCTCATAGTGATGGACCAAGCTACGATAATCAAAGTTTATGGTGCCTACTACTGCTAGTTCATCGTCTGCAATCACATTTTTACTGTGGACAAAGCCTGGTGTGTATTCGTAAATACGCACACCAGCCTCTAAAAGCTCACGATAAGATCCTCGGGTAATCGGTTGAATAAGCTTCTTATCTGTAATATAAGGCGTGACAATCCGAACATCCACTCCCCTCATGGCAGCATTTTTTATATTTTCAGTTAAGTCATAGTCAATAATCAAATAAGGACTGGTGATATAGACATAGTCCGTTGCCTGACTAATAATATTCTGGTAAACATTTTTCCCGACCTGTGTTCGGTACATAGGCTTAGGTCCGCTCCCATATGGAATATAGAGCCCCTCGCCTTCTACTGCTTTGTTTTCTAAATGATACTTATCAAAATCCGTAATTTCACCTCGGTTGATGTACCAGTTCATTAGAAAAAGCCTGGTCAAAGCCTTAACGGCCCGACCATCTAAGCGGATCCCACCATCTTTCCAATGGCCGAAGCGGACAATATGATTAATGTATTCGTCAGCCATATTGATACCACCCGTGTAGCCAATCTGACCATCAATCACTAGAATTTTACGATGATCTCGGTTGTTGTAGGCCACCGTCATACGCGGGATCACCTTATTGAACTTATGTGCATTAATCCCAAAGGAACGTAAAGTTTCTGTATAATCTCCTGGTAAAGTCGCCATACAGCCAATGTCATCATAGAGAAGCTTGATTTCTACTCCTTGAGCAGCCTTTTCCTTCAAAATCTCCAGAATACTATTCCACATCTTGCCTTCTTCGATAATATAGTATTCCAGAAAGATGAATTTTTCTGCTGATTTCAGGTCTTCTAAAATAGCAGCATACATCTCTTCTCCCAAGGCAAAATACTGAGAAGACGTTCCGTCGTAAACATCCGCATTATGATCCATACTAAGCAAGGACTTAACTATCCCAAAAGCTGATTTATTTTTCTTTTTCAGGTCCAATCTCAGCTCATAACTATTGTCCTCACGAAACTTCATGGAGTCCATGCTACGCAACTGCTTCATTTCTTTCCGAGACAGCCTGCGTTCTCCAAACATGAGATAAATCAGAGGCCCTACAACTGGAATAAAAGTAACCAAAAGCCAGGTTACTTTGCTTTCAGGTGTCATAGAACGATTGACAATCGAAAAAATCGTACCAACTGTTAATAAGGTGACTACAAGAATCCATAAATCCTTATTAATTTCACCTAAATAAAAGAAAAGCCAAAATATAAAGAAGAGTTCCAGTAGCATGACAATGATGCTGAAACCATATTTTGACATCAATAAGCGAAACTTTCTCACACACCTACTCCTCAATTTTCTTATATTTAAGTATAGCGAGGCCTTCTCAATAAATCAAGCAAAAACAGACTGGTCTTCTGATAGATATAAAAAAACAAGACTGGAGTACCCAGTCTTGTGAAGACTTATTGTTTAGTGAAGACAATTGTGTCATCTTGATCCTGCTCTTGATCAATATCTTCAACAGTCAGCTGATTGCCATTGATATAGTAGCGATGAACATCGTCTCCAATAATCATTCGCTGATTTGTGCTATCAATTTCGACTTGTTCGATTTCTTTCTCACCATCTCGCTCCAAGGTAGTTAAGGTTCCCTTACCAGATGAAATCGTCAAGGTCAATTGATCGCCTTCATGCGTAGCTGTATAGGTTCCGTCCAATTCTGTACTTGCAGCGGTTGTTGCTGACGAAGAAGAGGTCGAAGTCGTTGCACTACTTGAACTTGAAGCAGAAGTTGAAGTTGACGTCGAACTTGAAGATGCCGAAGAGTTTGAAGCTTGACTGGTTTGAGATGGCTGTGTTTGACTATTGCCATTGCTACAAGCTGCCAAAGCAAGAGCTACTATAGCTGTTAGGGATAAAATCGTCGCTTTTTTTGAAAAAGTCATAATCCTTCCTCCTTTAATCATAGGGGGTTTTAGAGCTGGCACAGAAGTATGTTTTGCCTACTTTTTGCTAGTTCCATTTTCATTATAACAAAGACCTTTTCCAGCCGTCAATCTATCTCTCCTTTTAAAAATTGACGTACCTCCGCAATGAAATAGAGAGACCCAGTTACAAACAATAAACGATGAGAATTATCATCCTGCTGGTAGTCTTTTAGAAAAGCTTGGTAATCCCTGATAAAAGGGAGCTGTCCTGCTTCTTGCTCGCCTATTGTTTCACCATATGAAAAACTAGTCAGAAATAAACTTGCCTGAGGTAGTTCCTCTTGTAAATAATGGAGCATTTCCGAATAATCTTTTCGCTTTAAAGCCCCAAACAAGATCAAAACTTCTTTGTCCTTTTCTTGCTTAATAAACTCGACCAAGCGCTCAACTGCAGGAAGATTATGGGCTCCATCTAAATAAATGCCATCGCAGACTTTTTCCAAACGGCCTGCCCAGCTAGTTTGAGCTAAAGCTTTTTTTACTAAACTCAGATCTAGATTCCATGACTGACGCTCCATAAATAAAAGAAAAGCTTCCACAGCCACAGCCGCATTTTCTTCTTGGTAGGTCCCTGACAAGCCCAATTCTACATCTAGCCAAGAGAAGTCACGAGCCCGAAGTTCCTTGTTCTCGAGAGAAAAATCTTGGCCATACTCATATAAGTCGATATTCAACTCCTTTGCCCGCTCTCGACAAACTTGTCGTGCAACTTCTGGCAAAGGACCGATAACAGCAGGACTGCCTACTTTAAAAATCCCTGCTTTTTGCTCTGCAATCTCCTCAAGTGTCGTTCCCAAGGTTTCCTGATGATCAAGGCCAATAGATGTAATGACTGAGACACTTCCTGTGATGACATTCGTTGTATCTAGCAAACCACCTATCCCCACCTCAATCAAGGCCACATCCACCTCTTGCTCTGCAAAATACAAAAAGGCTATTAAACTGAGGATTTCAAAATAAGAAAGTTGATCCTGGGGCAACAGTGCGTTTTGCTCCATCTTACGCACTTGATCACCCAACCTAGAGAAATCACTCTCCGAAATCGGCTTCCCATTTAAGCAAATCCGATCATGAACAGTTTCCATATGAGGCGAGGTAAAAGTCCCAACTTTCTTTTGATGTTGGTCAAATAAGTTTTGCAAAAAGGCTACTGTCGATCCCTTACCATTTGTTCCAGTTACATGAATGGTTGGGTAGGCTTTTTCTGGATGACCAAGCAAACGGATTGCCTGCTCCATTCTCCCAAGTCCAGTCCGAAAATTTAGTCCGATTCGGCTGTCCAGCCAGTTTTCTATCTTCTCCATCTTTACTCCTAGTAAAAAGAGAGCCGAGTGAATGATCAACCAGCTCTCTTTTTTCAATTAATCATATAGCTTACGTTTGAGACTCCGAGTTAACAATAAACTATCTGTTTAACAAATTTAGGTATTCGTTCCTTTTAACCAGAACGAAATAAATATATCCAGGACATCTATACCAGCCTCGCTCATTGAGCGAACTGAGGCAGTCTCTAGATTTGCCTTGCTTTTTTTAGTTAACAAAGGCAGAAATACACTTACTCTTCCATGAAGCTGTTGAAAACTTCTTCAATCATATTCCATTCTTCTTCAGCATCTTCTGGAATAGGCTGAAGGTCACCTTCAGTTCCATCTTCATTTTCTGTGAATGAGTATGCTTGAATTTCAACTTCACCATTTTCATCTTCTTCAGCATTAGCCGGTACAAGAAGTACATAATTTTTTCCGAATTCTTCCATACCGTCAATGGTCAAGAGAATTTCAAACAAGGTTTCATTGCCTTGCTCATCCACCAAAGTAATCAATTCGCGCTCTTCATGTTCGTGGTCATGGTTATGATCATGTGCCATATTCATCTCCCTCAATCTTTCTAATAATTTCTATCTAAATAATTCTGCAAAATCAGCTGGGCCGCTAATTTATCAATCACTTTTTTGCGTTTGTTCCGGCTAACATCTGCTTGCTCAATCAGCATTCGCTCAGCTGCCACCGTTGTTAAGCGCTCATCTTGATACTCAACCGGCAAGCCAAACAACTCTGTCACCTTAGCTCCGTAGGCCTGACTGGCTTCTACACGGGGACCGCTAGTATTATTCATATTTTTAGGAAGACCGATGACAAACTTATCAACCTTGTATTCAGCAACAAGCTCACCAAGGCGCTCAAAGCCAAACTCTTCCTGATCTTCATTGATCTGGATAATTTCCAAACCCTGAGCTGTAAACCCAAGCGGGTCGCTAATAGCTACTCCCACTGTTTTAGAGCCCACATCCAATCCCATAATTCTCATTAAAGATCGATGCCCTGCCCTTTCAAATAATAACGAACCAATTCTTCAACAATCTCATCGCGTTCATATTTACGAATCTGATTGCGAGCATTGTTATAACGAGGTACGTACGCAGGATCCCCACTGAGAACATACCCAACGATTTGGTTGATTGGATTGTAGCCTTTTTCATTCAGCGATGTATACACATCCGTCAACGTTTCGCTAATCTCTTTTTTATTTGAATCGTCGAGATTAAAACGTACTGTTTCATCTGTAAATCCCACAATTACACCCTCTTTCGTTAGAATATTATCATTATACCATATTTCAAATCTTTTCACAAATGTTACAAATCAATATCAGCCCATAAAATAAGCAAAAATGACGGTCTTCTACTATTCTTCTTTTGCGCCATTCAAAAGTTGATTTTCAACATACTGAGCTGGATTCATCTTCAGCAGTTCTTTTAGTTTTAAAGCTTTTAAATATTCTGTTTCTGCAGCCTTATCTACATCCAAGGTTTGAAAATCCAGATTAGTCACACGCTTGAGCTCATTCTCATTTAAAATCTGTAAGGACATAGAGAAACCTGGCAAATCCTTTACTTGTTGATAATGTTCATCTGCTTCCAAGGATCTATTGAGTACTGTTTGAGCTTCTTCTACACCATATTCCTTTATAGCTTGCTTTAAATCATCCGCATTTGGACTAACCTGCTCTATACTTAAACTTAAAAATTGCTCGTCTTTATAAGTCACTACCTGCTTTTGCTGTGAGCCATTCTCAGTTTTTGGAAAGACCAAGGTCTTTGTTACTACTGTGTTCTTTTCCGCATTGGAAATAATCGGCAAGGTTGTATCCAACTTATCCTCAGAAGTTGAAGCGGACGAAGCAGTATGTGATTTTTTCTGACCGCAGGCCGTCAGTGTAAGTAAAACAAGGCCCAACAATAGCACTATCTTTTTCATTTTTTAGCCTCCTACGCCTATTTTACCACACTCATAACTCCTGTCAACGCTAGATCCCTAAAGTAAAAAAGGTCTGAAAACCCGCCCATTCACTATTACTAGCAAATCGGCTTGTTCAGACTCCTTTTTCTTTATAATGGGCTATTTATAGAGCTGCTCTCAAACGCGCCTCCGCATTTTCAACGTTACGGACAGAACGTGGAAGAAAAGCACGAATGTCATCTTCTTTATAGCCAACTTGGAGGCGTTTATCGTCAACCAAGATAGGGCTTTTCAAGATACGTGGGGTTTCCATGATAATATCAATCACTTCACTCACACTCAAATCTTCAATATCAACACCAAGACCTTTTGCATAGCGATTTTTAGAAGAGACAATGCTTGCAACGCCATTTTCAGTTTTGGTCAAAATATCTAAAATTTCTTCTTTTGTGATTCCCTCTTTACCGAGGTTTTGTTCTTTATAAGTTAATTGATGGGCATTAAGCCAGGTCTTTGCTTTCTTACAGCTTGTACAACTTGAAACTGTGTAAATTGTAATCATGTAAGGACTCCTTTCACTACCCGATACTACTATCGTAGTCTATTATACCATAAAAACCATCGGTCTTGCGACCTATTTTGGAAAAATTATTCCTCGATTTCTATAGCATCGTCTAGTTCAAGAGTCACTTCTTCAATGTTTTCAGTGATTTTTCCTGTTGTTTCAGCTGCAGTTGCTTCCCCTTCTTGATCATCTTCAATCAAGCCAAAACGGACACGGACTTGACGGTCGATTTCGTCAAAGACTTCTGGGTGATCTGCCAAATATTTCTTGGCATTTTCAGAACCTTGACCAATCTTCTCGTCATTATAAGAATACCAAGCACCTGCTTTTTTGATGATATTCAAGTCTGTTGCAATCTTGATCAGTTCACCAGTCTTAGAAATTCCTTCTCCATACATGATTTCCACAAAGGCTTCTTTAAATGGCGGAGCTACCTTGTTTTTCACAACCTTAATCTTGGTTTCCTTACCAACGTTTGTATCCTTAGCGTCACCAGTTCCTTTAATTTGAGTATTTCCACGAACATCCAAACGGACAGAAGCATAGAATTTCAAGGCACGGCCACCTGGTGTTGTTTCAGGATTTCCGAACATAACCCCAACTTTTTCACGGAGTTGGTTGATAAAGATGGCAATTGTTTTTGTTTTGTTGATAGAAGCAGACAGTTTACGCATGGCCTGACTCATCATCCGAGCCTGCAAACCAACGTGGCTATCACCGATATCTCCATCGATTTCCGCACGTGGTACAAGAGCTGCAACAGAGTCAATGACAACTAAATCAACTGCACCAGAGTCAATCAATTTCCCAGCAATTTCTAATCCTTGCTCACCAGAATCTGGTTGAGATAGCAACAGCTCATCAATATTTACACCTAGAGCAGCCGCGTAAGATGGATCCAAAGCGTGCTCTGCATCAATAAAGGCTGCAATACCACCCTCTTTTTGCGCTTGAGCAACAGCATGAAGGGCAACAGTCGTCTTACCAGAAGACTCTGGACCGTAGATTTCAATGATACGTCCCTTAGGATAACCACCGGCACCAAGGGCGATATCCAAGGCCAAAGATCCTGAACTCATGACTTGAACCTTTTGTTCTGCTCGCTCGCCCAGACGCATAATCGCTCCCTTACCGAAGTCCTTTTCAATGTTCTTCAGGGCGTTGTCCAAAGCTTTTTGGCGCTCGTCTCCAAATTTTTTTGTAATATCATCTAGATTCTTTTGTTTCTTTGCCATTAATTTCTCCTATTTTTTCTAAAAATATCTTTTGGCTATCTTTTAATTATACCAAAAATTAACTATTTAATAAAGTCTTTCGCACTAGGTTAAAGGCGTGCAGAACAGCGATTTTTCGTACATCTCGCCGGCTACGTCCAGCAATATTGACCTTAATAGTTTCCGTTCCTGCAGCACTAGCCAAGCCAATAAAAACAGTTCCAGCTGGATGATCTTCTAGTGAATCTGGTCCAGCCACACCTGTCAGACTGACAGCCAAGTCGCTTTCGGTCAGCTTTCTAGCCTGCTCTGCCATTTTCCCAGCCGTAAAAGCTGAAACAACCCCATGTTCCTCCAGCTCTCCCAGCGGAATGTCCAGCATCCGGCTCTTTTCCTCCATGCTATAGGTGACGAAGCCACCTGAAAAAATAGCTGAAGCTCCAGCAAAATCTGCCAAGGTTGCTTGGAAGAGACCTGCTGTCAGACTCTCTGCTGCTGAAATCGTCTTTCCTTGACTCTTGAGCAAGTCAAAAGCCACCTGAGCCAAGGAATTGTCATCCCCATAACCATAGAAAATCTCTGACAGAGACTGGTCTTCAAAAGTCTTATGTGACAAAATTTCCTTTTCCACAGCCTCAAACTTGGCGTCAGCTTCTGCCTGACTCAAGGCCTTGGTGGACAGTCGTAGGGTAACTTCCCCTGTCTTTGCATAAGGAGCAATGGTAGGGTCACTTTGCTGATCAATCATCTCTGACAAAATAGTCACTAGCTGACTCTCGCCGATACCAAAGAAGCGCAACACTCGTGAGTACAACTTTTGACCTGTGGATAAGAGGGGAACCAACTCGTTATTGACCATAGGTTTGAGCTCGCTAGGCGGACCAGGCAGAACTACATAAGTCACCCCATCAACTTCTATTAAACCACCAACAGCTAAACCAGTCGCATTTGGTAACGGAGTTGAGCCTTCAACCAGCTGAGCCTGGCGCTCATTGTTGGGCGTTCGAGCATAATCTGGTCGGCTGGCAAAAAAACGATCCAACTTTTCCACAGCATCAGGGTCAAAACTCAACTCTCGACCTAAAAACTTAGCCAAGGTCTGCTTGGTCAAATCATCCTCTGTTGGCCCCAAGCCTCCTGTCAAGATAATTAGATTACTACGTCCTTTTGCAATCTCCAGGATAGAGAGGAGACGATTTTCATTGTCCCCTACAGCTGTCTGAAAATAGACATCAATCCCCAGACTAGCCAGTTTCTCAGATAAAAATTGGGCATTGGTATTGACAATCTGACCTGTCAGAATCTCGGTGCCCACAGCAATAATTTCTGCTTTCATAGAACCTCCTACCTTACTATTCGGAATTGGCTTTATTTTATCACAAAAACAAGCAAAAAAGTTGATTTTCATTTTAAGAAGTTAAATAGTTTGTCAACTTGCTTGACAGACTTGTCAACATGTTGTGGAAAACTTTTGGAAAGTTATCTGTTATGGAGAATAACTGGATTGTTAGGGAAATGCTATTGGCAAATGGTTTCATTATTTTTATAATAAAGATGAAAAAAGGAAATCAGCTAAATAATTTTATTTGAAGAAAGGAGATCATCATGAAAATTTCACAAGTACTCAAAGATATTCGTCAACAAAATCAACTCACTCAGGAGGCCTTGGCGGAAAGGCTCAAGGTTTCCCGCTCTGCCATTGCTCGCTGGGAAAGCGAAAAAGGTATCCCTGAAATTGGAAATCTCATCGCTATCAGTCGGGAATTTGATATCAGCCTGGACACACTCATCAAGGAGGACGGGCGTTTGGAGAAAAAGGTCATCGAAGACAGCAAGGCCAAGAAATGGCATTATTTAGTCATCCTCTACCTTTTTTCCATCTTGGTTTATATTGGTGTCTTTGCTTACTTGCACCATATCTTTATGGCTGGCTTCCTCATCTCCACCCTCTTTATGCTATTCTATGAACTGCGCATCTTTATCAAGGAAAAGATTTGGATGCAGAAGGAAGAATGAGGAGATAAAGAGAATAACAAAAAACCTAGAGGTCTGAAACTTCTAGGTTTTCATTTAATTATAGTCAATAAGGTAATAGTAGAAGCAATAACGTTGTTACAACAATGGAGAGTAATTGGATACCAGATGTTTTTTTCCCTTTTCAGATAAATTAAAGAAATAGCGAATCCTACTCCAATATAGGAAATGGCTGTCAGCCACTCTGACAAAACCAAGCTATGCATATGAAGAGTAGCAAACAGAAAAACAGTCAAAGCAAGGCCGAGCCTATCTGAATATTTTGCCAAGAAAGTCCCTAAGAAAAAGCGACGAAAGAAAAGTTCTTCCACAACTGGTCCAACAAAACAACCAACAAGCAAGAACAGATAAGGATTTTCTAAAAGCGCAGCTTGAATCCGAGCATCATTCTGTCCCTGGAGGGGCAATCCTAGACTCTGTTTAAGAGATCCTGATAGTAGATTCGAAGCAATTGTCAGGAGAAAAATAAGGAGCATATACAAGGAGATTGTTTTAAGGAACTCCTTCTTCTTAGGCAGAATCAAAGAAAATTGCTCCTGCAATTCCTCCCGATAAGCCAAGATCCCCAATGTAAACAAAAGAGAGTAAACTGGATAGGTCATCCATTTTTGTCCAATAAACTGTAACCCTCTGCCTATAAATAGAATTGTATATAGTGAAATAAAAATGAGCTGAAATTTTCTTGTTTTCATCGTTCTACTTCCAGTCACAATCATTTTCATGATCATTGATAAGGCCTGCTGCTTCTAGGAATGAATAGACACAAACAGGACCGACAAATTTGAAGCCTTGCTTTTTCAGCGCCTTGGACATGCTTTCTGACAGCTCTGTCTTAGCTGGCGCTTCCTTGTAGTTCGTAATTTGATTGTCAATCGTTTTGAAATCTACAAAGGACCAGATATAGTCATTAAAAGAGCCAAACTGCTTCTGAACAGCCAAAAAAGCTTGGGCATTAGCCCTAGTTGCATAAATTTTCATCTTGTTACGGATGATGTCGGGATTGTCCAATAAATCATCCAGATCTGCATCTGTCATCTGAGCAATTTTCTGGGCATCATAGAAATGAAAAGCTTCCCGAAAAGCCTGACGTTTATTGAGAATAGTCTCCCAAGAAAGTCCAGCCTGATAGGTCTCCATGCAGAGCAATTCAAATAACTTTTGATCATCATGGAGGGGTTTGCCCCACTCCTCATCATGATAGGCCACATACAAGGGGTTGTTCATTTTTACCCAGCCGCAGCGTTTGGTCATCGCTTTCTCCTATTTCACCAACATCTTAAGAGCAGACTTGATATAGTTTTCTGCTGTATCCGTCGTTCCTTCAAAGAATTTCTTGATTTTCTTGAGCTCAGCAGCCTTGTAACCCAGAGCCAGCATGGCTTCCATGGCTTCTTCCAGTTCTTGGTTTTCATTGCTAGCTTGCACTGCAGCCTTGGCAGAAAGATCGTCACCAGCTATTACCACCTTACCTTCCAAGTCCAGCACCATCTGCTGGGCTGTTTTCTTACCAATCTTAGGAAACTTGGTCAGGTAGGTGATGTTTTTCTGCTCAATGGCTTGCACTAAGCCGGCATTATCATCAGCCGCAATAATAGCCAGAGCAGACACTGGGCCAATACCTGAGACTGAGATCAAGCTGAGAAAAAGTTGCTTCCCCTCCTCGGTCGCAAAGCCGTACAGAAGCTCCGCGTCTTCTCTCACCACCTGGTGCACATAGACCTTAGCTTCCTGATGAAGACGCCCTGAGTATGCATAGGGGTTGGCCACATGAAGAATATAGCCAATAGAGTTGACTTCCAATACGATGTACTTGGCTGTAATTTTACTGATGATTCCTTTAAAATATTCGTACATAATCTTCCTTCTTTTTGTATCATTTTGCCTATCTAGTATACCATATTTTCTGTCTGGAAACTGCAAACAGAAGTGCAACCATTGGTTGACAAAATGTACAGGAAGCTGTATTCTCAAGATAACTAAAAGCTGTTAGGATAGAGTTAGCAAAGAAAAGGAGGCTGCGATGATGAAACTCGCTGATAAATTATTTGAACTAAGAAAAGAAAAAGGCTGGTCACAAGAAAAACTGGCTGAACAAATCAATGTCTCTCGCCAGAGCATTTCCAAGTGGGAGTCTGGCCAAGCGCTGCCAGAGCTCGAAAAAGTTGTAGAACTGAGCAAGATTTTCCAAGTGACGATAGATTATCTGCTTTTAGAAGACAGCGACAAGACGGAAATAAAACCCGTCCTCTCGGAAGATGAAAAAGATCGCTACTACAAGGAAGTGAAATCTTATGGCTTCTGGCAGGTTCTGTATATTTTTGTCTCAGCCCTGGCTATCTTTCTCTTTTTCGCAGGTTCTAGCTTTCCAGCAAAATTTACTGCCTTGGTCTGGTTGGCCTTCTTCCTCTTAATCGCATCAGCAGTAGCTATTAACAAGGCGCTAAAGATTAAGAAAAAGTATCTGGACAAGGTTATCGGGCTTGATGATTCTAAGAAAGAAAGGGCTCAAGATGAAACTAAAAACTGATAATCCCATACCTGTCAAAACTCGTCTGAAAGAGCTGATGGGAGACTGGCTTTTCATCTCAGGCTACCTCATTGCTCTTTTTTTACTAGCTATTGGCTTTTACAATCTGGTTCTAGGGGGCATTCCTGCATTCACTGAAGCCCAGAGCCAGCTACTGGCTTTTTCTAGCTCCGTCCTGCCTCTAACTATCATCTTTGCTTGGCTCGACTATAGAAAAGCCAGTTTTGGCAAGCGCTGGGCAGGTTTACAGTTGGTTTACAAACATAAGAATCTTTCCCACAGCCTTTTACGCTCTGCTATCAAGTTTTTCCCTTGGCAGCTGGGACATATAGGAGCTATCCGTAGTGCTTATCAAGCAGATGCTCTGTCAATTTTCTTGTCAACTTCAGCAGGGATTCTCTTCTTGATCTTTCTGCTGATGGGACTGCTTCGCAAGGACAAACGCCATCCAGCTGATTTACTTGCTGGGACACAAGTTCAGCTCAAACATCAAAAACAGCTCTAGTTCCATGACTAGGGCTGTTTGATCTTCTATAAAGTTTAGTATTTCCCCAACTCCCGTAGGCTAGTATGATTTTCCTGAATGCGGCGGAACATTTTTTCCATATCCGACTTGGTAAAGTTGACCAAGACCGGCCGGCCATGTGGACAGTTGTAAGGATTGTCACACTGGGACAGCTGAAAGAGCAAGTCACGCGCAGAGTAGTCATCCAGACTGTGATTGGCCTTGATGGAGCGTTTGCAGCTCATCATAATAGCTAGCTCTGCTCGATATTTCTTGATGGAAACTTCCTTGGTCAGGAGAAGCATATCACACATCTCATAGATGCCTGCCTCAATCTCCTCTTCCTTGAACCAAATGGGATGCTCACGGAGGATAAATTGGTTGGCTCCATACTCTTCTAAAAAGATGCCAGCGTCTTCTAACAGCTCTATCCGCTGCTTGATCCGCAGCATATCGTCCGCTGGAAATTCAAAGATATAGGGCACTAAGAGCTGCTGCTGGCTATTGTCCACATCTCCAATCTTCTCCCGATAATACTCATACTTGACCCGCTCTTGGGCGGCATGCTGGTCAATAATGTAAAGTCCGCCCTTGCCCTGAGCAAAGAGATAGGTCCCATGCATCTGACCGAAATATTCTAACTCTGGGAAGCTTGATTTCTCTTCCTGTCCCAACTTATCCACAGCCCGCTCCAGACTGGCCTGGTCTAGCTCTGGATGGTCTAGTTGTTCATAGCTGGCTGGCTTTCTCTCTGCGAATTTGACCGAAGTCGGTTGCGGTTCTGATTTTTCATCTGTCGCTTGATGAACAGGCTTTGCTGACTCTTCAAAGGATAACTGCTGCTCCGCCACCTCTGGTTTGAGGAAGAAGTCATTCCGCTCCTTATCGTAGTAGAGGCGATTTTCTTTCAGAGGAAGACTGGTCTGTTCGGGTTTAGTCGCACGCTTAACAGTTGATTTGGCTAGATTTTCCAAAGCATCTGGGATAAGGTCTTGCTCCTTGAGACTGGTCGCAATGGCTTGCGAAATCAAGGCCATGAGTTCGCGCTCTTTAGAAATCCTCACCTCTTGCTTGGTCGGATGGACATTGACATCGGCCAGATAGGGATCAATCTGGATATTGATGACTGCTAGTGGAAAGCGGCCTACCATAAGCTTGCTGCCGTAGCCGTCCAAAATAGCACGATTGAGCAGGAAATTCTTAATGTAGCGGCCGTTGATGAGAATCGTAATATAATTCCGATTCGCACGAGTCAACTCAGGCAGACTGACATAGCCGCTCACCTCAAAGTCCAAGTCTGAAGCAGAGATTTCCACCATTTTCTTAGCTGTTGCCAGACCATAAATGCCTGCAATAGCCTGACGCAGATTACCACTGCCGGCAGTCCGTGTCATTTCTCGGCCGTCGCTGATAAGGGTGAAAGCCACTTCTGGATGGGCCAGACTAAGCCGATTAATCACATCAACGATATGGGATAGCTCAGCCTGCTGGCTCTTCATATACTTGAGCCGGGCGGGAGTATTGAAGAAAAGATCTTCTATCTTGATTTTCGTTCCCACTGGACTGCTGGTAGGCTCGTGCTCTTCTATTTCACCGCCTTGGGCAACTAGCAAAGTCCCGTGCTGGCCATTTTCTGTTGCAGTCTCAATGGTAAAACGCGATACAGAAGCAATGGAAGGAATGGCCTCGCCACGAAAACCCAGTGTCCGAATCCGAAAGAGATCCGCCTGTTTCTTGATTTTACTGGTAGCATGGCGGCGAAGGGCCAGAGGGACATCTTCGTGATCTATGCCCTCACCATTATCTGTCACCTGGATAGTCTTGAGTCCGGCCTCCTCAATTTCGATGGTAATCTGGCTTGCACCCGCATCAATTGAATTTTCTACTAGCTCCTTGACCACGCTACTGGGTCGCTCAATGACCTCACCGGCCGCAATCTGATTGGCTAGAATTTCTGGAAGTTCGATAATTTTTGACATCATTTTCTCCGTATTTGTTCTGCTATCTATTATAACACATTGGGCTCTTTCTATCAGAAGGCAGCCTTTTCTCAACCACTCTGCTCACAAGACAAACCAGATAGACACAAATAGCTGCCACATAGACAAAGGGGCTTGTTTTCGCTGCCAAGTTGCGGTTTAATAAAGGTGAAAGGAGGAAGTTATGAAAGTTAAGCTAAGAATCGATTCTCAAGTCACCGAAGACTCCGTCAGCATTGAGGCTCGCCTCATGACAGAAAGCATTCAGGAATTGGTCCACTTTGCTCAACATCTAGGCAAAGAAGACAAGATTCATGTCAAAAAAGAAGATGAAATCTATCTGCTGGATGCTAAAGAAATCCACCGAATCTATACAGAAAATCGCCAGGTTCAGGTTCGAACAGCAAAAGATGGCTATCGAGTTCAACAAGCTCTTTATCAGTTGCTGCAGGTCCTGCCGGACTATTTCCTGCAGATTTCTCAGTCGGAGATTATCAACAGCCGACAAATCAGCCACCTCAAGCTGACTCCAAATGGTCTGATTCAAATATTTCTGAAAAACGGTGATCAGACATACTCGTCCCGCCGCTATCTTAAATCTATCAAAGAAAGGTTGCAATTATGAAAACTCGTCTTAAAGAACTCTTTTTCGGAGGGATTGGAGGGATTTTCATCGGTCTCTTCTTCTCCATGATTGTTTCTTATTTTTACAATCCAGCTTATCTACCGCTGCACCCTCGCTCTCCTATCGGCCACTTCTTTTTGAGCCAGCATGTCCATGTTTCCCTCATTATGCTCTACTGCCTGCTTATCTGGTTTATCATGGGAGCTATTTTCAGATGGAGCGGAAGCTTCTTCCAAAGAGACTGGAGCATCCTGCGCTCCGTCGTCAGCCACTATGGCGTGATGATTCTGACCTTTGCACTTTTGGCAAATCTAGCCGGATTTTTCCCAAGAGAAAAAATAATTAGCCTGACACTGACTGCTGTCGGGGAATTCACCCTTATCTATCTAATCATTTCAGGCGCCATCTACTACCACACTTACCGTAAAATTCAAAAGATAAATGCACAGCTCCTTCCTAAAGACTGACTTTCCTACCCCATCTATAGAATTCTGATTAGCAAAAAAGAGCGCTTAGTATTTTTTGTCACCCATCCATCTATCTTTTTTCTGTTTTTATGGAGAAATGAGTAGGAGGATTTGATCAATATGGATAGCATTTGTATTTGATGGAAATTTATCTCTGTTTTGTCTAAGAAAGCTATTCATACTCTAGTTTTTTTGGTATTAAAAATTCTATGCATTCGCTTGGATAAACTAATTTTTTTGATATAATAAGATATATATTTAATCGTTTTAATCAAAAGCTGATATGAGGGAAAAGCACCAAGAAACTGTTTTTTCCTGATTATACAGCGTATATTAATTTTCCTTTTTGTAGCTTTCTAAATAAATTCTCTATCTTGTTATTTGGAGGGGTCCTACTCCACATTATTTTGAACTAAAAATTAGATAGAGTTCTCATATAGTAGTTAGTTTATCAACTAAAAAATAGAAAGGGAAATCGGTATGACTACTTCAATTCATTTTTTAGAATCTGCCCAGCAATTTCATTTGAGCAATGAACAGATTAGCTACATTTTCAAGGTCAGTGATGATGGCAAGCTTCTTCATCTATATTACGGGAAGAGCTTGCCTGACGGCGATTACAGTCACTTCCTTGAGATGAACTCTCGCCCAATGACTGCTTACCGCAAAGAAGGGGACGTCTTCTATTCTTTAGAGCATCTAAAACAGGAACTCCCTGAGTACGGAACCAGTGATTTTCGCCATCCGGCCATCTCCATTCGCCAAGAGAACGGGTCTCAGATTACTGATTTTTGTTACTACAAACACGACATTCAGTTCGGTAAACCTCTATTGGACGGCTTGCCAGCTACATATGTAGTAGATGAGAAGGAATGTCAAACTCTGATTGTAACCCTAAAAGATGATCTAACTGGATTAGAAGTGGATCTGCATTACACAATCTTCCAAGATTTTCCAGTTATTAGTCGTCACACTGAGATTCGTAACTGTGGAGCGGCCAATCAGTTTATTGAGCAAATAGCCAGTCTAAACTTAGATTTGCCCGATGCAAACTACGAATGGTTGCAATTATCCGGTGCCTGGGCTAGGGAACGCCATATCAAGACTCGCCCTCTCCAACAAGGCATCCAAGCTATCCAATCAACACGAGGTATTTCCAGTCCTCATCATAATCCTTTTGTTGCACTAAAACGCAAAGAAACAACTGAACATCAGGGAGAAGTCATCGGGGCTAGCTTGGTATACTCAGGTAATTTTTTGATTCAGGCTGAAGTGGACACCTGGGATGTAACCCGTCTACAACTAGGAATTAATCCATTCCACTTTGCATGGAAACTTGAACCAAACCAAAGCTTTATCAGTCCTGAAGCCCTCATCGTCTTTTCTGATCAAGGTCTCAACGGGATGAGTCAAGTCTTCCACCAACTTTTTAGAACTCGATTGGCTCGCAGTCAATGGAAAGAAAAAGAACGACCTATTCTGATAAATCACTGGGAGGCTACCTACTTTGATTATACAGAAACAAAGCTTCTTGAGATTGCCAGAGGAGCTAAAAAGGTTGGAGTAGAACTTTTTGTGGTAGATGACGGTTGGTTTGGCAAACGGGTAAATGATAAGACTGGCTTAGGAGATTGGTTCGCAAACCGAGATCGCCTACCCAATGGTATAGGAAATCTAGCTTCTAAAATCCGAGAAATCGGCCTAAAATTTGGTCTTTGGTTTGAGCCAGAAATGGTCAATAAAGACAGCCAACTCTTTCGAGATCATCCTGATTGGTATATCCATACTCCTGATCGGTCATCCTGTCACGGACGAAATCAGTTTGTCTTAAACTTTACCTCTGATGAGGTTGTAGACTATATTTTCCAACGAATGTCCGCTATCATTGAGGAAGCTAAGCTTGACTACATCAAATGGGACATGAACCGTTCGCTGACAGAAGTCTACTCCTGCGAACTTCCAGCAGACCAGCAAGGAGAGGTCTTTCACAGATATGTTCTTGGCGTTTACAAGTTATATGATCGATTGACCCGTGCTTATCCTAATGTCTTGTTTGAGTCCTGTTCCTCAGGAGGAGGCCGCTTTGATCCGGGCATACTCTACTACGCTCCACAAGGATGGACTAGCGATGATTCTGATGCTATCGAACGCTTGAAAATCCAGTACGGTACCAGCCTACTCTATCCTCTCTCGTCAATGGGAGCCCATGTTTCAACTGTTCCTAACCACCAGCTCAATCGTATCACTCCATTAAAAACACGTGCAAATGTTGCTTACTTTGGAGTTTTTGGTTATGAATTAGACCTGAACAAGCTAAGTAGCCAAGAATTGGATCAAGTTGCTCAGCAGATTGCCTTTTACAAAGAACATCGCAAACTCTTTCACAGTGGCAACTTTTATCGACTCTTATCTCCATTTGATTCTCAAGAAACAGCCTGGATGGTTGTCAGCGAAAATAAAGATACAGCCATTTTAGCCCATTACAAACTCCTCAATCAAGTCAATCGTTCCTGTCAACGACTACGTCTGACCGGTTTAAATCCAGAAGCTACCTATGAGATTAACGGACACGACTATAGTGGCTATGAGCTCATGAGGGCCGGTTTTAGTATCACAGATTCTTCTAGTGGAGAACTCACTGATTGGGCACCTTTGCCCAAAACGTATGACTTTGATTCGAGACTTTGGGTAATCAAACAAAAGAATCTTTAAAGGCAACTTTTTTATAAAATACAAGAAAACACTCCCCATCTAGAAAAATAGATCCAGGAGTGTTTTTAGTTATTCATCAGATTTTTTTGTTCTTGTTATCTACTTCTTGCTTTCTTCCCAAAGCGAACTAGATAACCTATAAATCTTTTTGTAAGTCAGAAAGGAGCAATAAAGCATCCATCGGTGTCATTTGATTCAAATTGAGCCCACGTAAGGTTTCCAGAACTGGATGCTCAGCAGTAAACAAATCAAGTTGCCCCATAGAGTCCTGTCGCAAAAGGGTGCCTTGAGACTTGTCTGAATCGAAGATGGCTTTCTGATCCTCTCTTCCTTCTAAATCAGTCAAAATCGCATCTGCCCTTGTCAGTAAATCTTTTGGCAAACCAGCAATTTTTGCAACGTGAATCCCATAGGACTTGTCAGCAGGTCCTGCTTCAATCTTATGCAAAAATGTCACTTGCCCATCTTTTTCTAAAGTTGCCACATGGACGTTTTCCAACCGTGTCAAGCTCTTTGACAGGTCTGTCAACTCATGATAGTGAGTTGCAAAAAGAGTCTTGGCCTTGGTACGATCATGAATATACTCGATAATTGCTTGCGCCAGAGCCATCCCATCATAAGTCGCAGTCCCCCGCCCCAGTTCATCAAAAAGGATCAAAGAGCGTTCACTTGCTTGCCGAATGGCCCGATTAGCCTCCATCATCTCCACCATAAAGGTCGACTGGCCAGACACCAAATCGTCTGCTGCACCTATTCGTGTAAAGATAGCATCGAAAATCGGAAGACTGGCTACTTCCGCTGGTACATACGATCCCATTTGAGCCATGATGACAATCATTGCTAGCTGTCGCATGTAAGTTGACTTCCCGCTCATATTTGGTCCAGTAATCAGCTGAATATCTGTTCCTTGATCCAGTTCGATACTATTTGGAATGTAGCTTTGGGCTCCCATGACTTTTTCGACAACCGCATGACGGCCTTTTTTAATCTGCAAACTACGACTGCTTGTAAAACTTGGACGGACTAAGTGTTGACTTTCAGCCACAACCGCAAAGCTCTGTAAAACATCGACCGTAGCTAGGGTTTGAGCTAAGGCTTGTAGCCGTTGAATATATTTTCCGACCTCTTCACGAATGCGCATGAAGATCTCATATTCCAGATTAGCAGACTTCTCACGCGCCTCCAACATCTCGCCTTCAATGCGCGCCAGCTCTTCCGTACCAAAACGCTCAGAATTTTTCAAGGTTGCTTTTCGGAAAAAATGGCTAGGGACATTGCCGAGTTGAGAATTGGTTACATGGAAATAGTAGCCATCCTTCTTGTTATAATCAATTTTCAGATTAGTAATACCACTTGCCTCTCGCTCCTTGGCTTCAATGTCCGCAATCCAGCTAGTCCCCTCTCTCATGACCAAACGGTACTGGTCCAAAGTCTCGTCAAAACCAGTTCGAATGATATTGCCCTCAGTAATTACTTGTGGAGCATCTGGGTCAATCGCAGAGCTGATTAGATTTTCCAGCTCAGGAATCGCATCTAGCCTTGCCACCAAACTCTCCAGAGCTGGGCTTTCAATCGTTTCTAAAATTGACCGGATCTGAGGAACATGGCTCAGAGTAGAAGACAATTGCAGGAGGTCCTTGGGATTGGTCTTGCCAAATGACACACGACTTACCAGGCGTTCAATATCATAGACGCCCTTGAGACTATCTGCCAAATCACTCCGCTCAAAGAAATAATCCAGAAAGACCTGAACAACATCTTGACGCTTGATAATTCGTCCCTTATCAATCAAGGGATGCTGGATCCAAGAACGAAGTAGGCGTCCTCCCATGGCCGTTTTTGTTTCATCCATGAGCCAAAAAAGACTACCATGCTTCTTGCCCGTCCGAGCATTTTCAGTCAAGTCCAGGCTGGTCTTTGTCGCATAGTCCATCTGCAGAAAATCTTTTATCTCATAATGATGGGCCTTTTTGAGATGGCTGAGCTCCCGCATCTGCGTCTGAAAAACATAGGCCAGAAGCTTCCCTGCCGTCTGCTTTTCTAAAGATGATAACTCATCTCCTAAGAGCTGAACGTCCTCCATTGCTTCCTCGACTTCTGACAGAAGTAAATTCATTTGTTTGGACAAAACCTGCTGCTCATCTTCTGACAAGCAATAACCCACGACCACTTCCCGAGCTCGGAGATTTCGAATTTCTCCACAAGCTTGGTCAAAGTCTGCCAGGCTGGTTACCTGAAATTCTCCCGTAGCCAGATCCATATAGGCCAAGCCATAAGCTTGCTCCTGCCTATCCAAAGCAACCAAAAAGTTATTTTCTCCGGCTGGCTTACTAGAATCCACTACCGTACCCGGCGTAATAACCTGGACCACCTCGCGTTTGACCACCCCCACGGCCTGTTTAGGATCTTCCATCTGCTCTGCAATGGCAACCTTATAACCAGACTCAATCAAAACATCAATATACTGCTGGGCAGAATGATAAGGTACACCCGCCATTGGAATGGGATTCTCCGAATTTTTATTACGGCTAGTCAGGGCAATCTCGAGAATCTGTGCCGCATTAACAGCATCCTCGTAAAACAACTCATAGAAATCCCCCATACGAAACAGCAGGAAGGCGTCCTGATAGTCTTTTTTAATATCCAAGTACTGCTGCATACCTGGCGATATTTTTTCTGTTGCCATAGTTTCCTCTCTCGTTGACAAGTTAGGCCTGTAGGCTCCAACTCTCTAGTCACTTAAATCCTAAGCACCTTTTGCTATACCATGAACTCTAATGGTTACCCAAGAATCATCTTACCTGATTTTACCATAAATAGAAAAAGGTTGAAACTTTTGTCTCAGCCCTATTTCATTCTTCAATTTACATCTTTGCCAAAATCTGCTCTTCGATTTCTTTGGCAGTATCCTGGTTACGGCAAATTAATAGGAGTGTATCGGCACCTGCTAAGGAACCTAAAATCCTCTCATCCCTATTTTCATCAATGATGTTAGCCAGCACTGCAGCTTCTCCCAAGCGTGTATGCAAAACCAAAGTAAATTCCGCACGGGCTACCCCTCTAAGATGGTAAGACAAAACCTCAGTCAAATCAATTCGAGCCGTTTCTTGCGCTAAAACATAATAGAGCTGGCCGTTTTTCTTGACTTTAATTAGACCAATTTCTCGCAAATCGCGGGATAAAGTCGTCTGAGTTACATAAATACCCTCTTCTTCCAGACGAGTCTGGATATCCTTTTGTGTCCCTAACTTCTCCTCTTTAATCATTTTCTTGATTAAGTCATGACGTTTCTTCTTTTTCATTTTCCCCTCGGTAGTTGTATATTTATACTCTAAATTATACCAAAAAATTGTTATGATACCCAAAAAATTTGAAGATTCCTTTAAAAATGTGATAAAATAGTAATATTAAAAGACTCAAAGGAGCACCTATGGATAATAAACAGATCATTGCCAGCGAATTGGCCAAGGTGATTGACAGCCTGGACCAAGACGCTATTTTAAATTTACTCGAACAGCCAAAAAGTTCTGATTTAGGAGATATCGCCTTTCCTGCTTTCTCATTGGCCAAAGTAGAACGCAAGGCTCCTCAAGCTATTGCAGCTGATATTGTCGAAAAGATTGACACAACTCACTTTGACAAGGTTGTTGCAACTGGACCATATGTCAACTTTTTCTTAAACAAAGCTGAGATCTCTGGTCAAGTTATTAAAGAAGTAGTTAAAGAAGGGGCTGGCTACGGACAACAAAATGAAGGCAAGGGCGAAAATGTTACTATCGACCTTTCAAGTCCAAACATTGCCAAGCCTTTCTCAGTTGGTCACTTACGCTCTACCGTTATCGGAGATGCACTTTCTAATATCTTCCGCAAAATGGGCTACAATACCATCAAAATCAACCACTTGGGTGACTGGGGTAAACAATTCGGTCTCCTCATGGTCGCTTATAAAAAATGGGGAAGCAAGGAAGCTGTCGAAGCAAATCCTATCGACGAACTACTACAACTCTATGTCCGTATCAATGCCGAAATCGAAAACGACCCTGCCTTGGATGACGAAGGACGCCTTTGGTTTAAAAAGCTAGAAGATGGTGATCCAGAAGCAACTGAACTTTGGCAATGGTTCCGTGACGAAAGCTTGGTGGAATTCAACCGCATCTATGAACTTCTCGGAGTTGAGTTTGATAGCTTAAACGGTGAAGCCTTCTACAACGACAAGATGGATGAAGGGATTAAAATCCTTGAAGAAAAAGGTCTTTTGGAAGAGTCAAAAGGTGCGAGCATTGTCAACCTTGATGATGTCAACCTTCCTCCAGCTATGATTAAAAAATCTGACGGAGCTACGCTTTACATCACTCGTGATATTGCAACCGCTATGTACCGGGCTCGTACCTACAACTTCGTCAAAAGTATCTATGTCGTAGGACAAGAACAGTCTAACCACTTTCGCCAGCTCAAAGCTGTCCTTAAGAAGATGGGATTTGACTGGAGCGATGATATGACTCACGTAGATTTTGGTCTCGTTACTAAGAACCGCCAAAAACTGTCTACACGTAAAGGAAATATCATTCTGCTTGAGCCAACCTTGCAAGAAGCAATTAGCCGTGCAAAATCTCAAATTGAAGACAAGAATCCAGAACTTGAAAACAAAGAAGCTGTTGCTCATGCTGTTGGGGTCGGTGCGGTTAAATTCTACGATTTGAAGACAGACCGCCGCAATGGGTATGACTTTGACTTAGAAGCTATGGTATCCTTTGAAGGAGAAACAGGACCTTATATCCAATACGCTTATGCTCGTATCCAGTCTATCCTTCGTAAGGCAGATTTCACACCTGATGCAGATGCTGACTACCGTCTAAACGATGCTGAAAGCTGGGAAATCATCAAGCTCCTCCAAGACTTCGGTCGTGTTGTTAAGCGTGCTGCTGATAACTATGAGCCATCATTGATCGCTAAGTATGCTATCAGCTTGGCTCAAGCCTTCAACAAATACTATGCACATACACGGATCTTGGACGAAAGCCCAGAACGCGATAGCCGTTTGGCCCTCAGCTACTCTACTGCCGTAGTCCTAAAAGAAGCTCTCCGCCTACTTGGTGTTTATGCTCCAGAAAAAATGTAAGAAGCTAAAAATGCGCTCTAAAGAGCGCATTTTTAATTTGTTCAACTAGTCGTATTCTAACTGATCCAGCTTGATTTAGCATTTTTTTCACAGCATTTTCTAACAATATCATCAAAGAGCGACCATAGAATAATCTACTGCTCCATTCGTCTTATTTTTATTTGTAAAACAAATGCACCTCCTAAAAAGGTGCATTTATTATGTTATAGCCAAGCAACAATTACTTGCTTATTCCTCCACAAAACGTCCTAAGATATGGACATTCTCTGAAACAGAGACAAAGGCTTGCGGGTCGGTTTTACGCATAATGTATTTAAACTCACTGTACTCAGCCCGAGTAATTACTGTGATCAGGATTGCCTTTTCCTGATGATTATAGGTCCCTTCTGCACCATTAATCATGGTAGCTCCCCGATGCAATCGTTTGTGGATTTTTTCGATAACCTTATCTGGACAGCTTGTAATAATCATGGCCTGCATTTTCTTTTGCTTAGTAAATACAGCATCCGTTACCCGACTGGATACGAAGATGGTAATCATCGAATAAAGAGCATAAGTCCAACCAAAAGTCAGCCCCGCAATCAGCATAATCACCCCATTCACCACGAAGGAAATGCTGCCGACATTACGGCCTGTCCGCTTACGAACAGTCAAACTGACAATATCCGTTCCGCCACTAGAAATATTATTTTTCAAGGCAAATCCGACACCAGTTCCCATCACGACACCCCCAAAAAGAGCATTGATAATAGGGTCCTGTGTTAAAACCACCTCTGGAACAATCTGGATAAAAAAGGAACTCATACTAACAGTTATGAAGGTGAAAACTGTAAACTTATGTCCAATTTGATACCAGGCCACAATCATCAGGGGAATGTTGATTAAATAAAATGTAAGGGAAACTGGAATTGTCATCCCAATAAATCTCTCACTCAAGGCAGAAAAAATCTGAGCTAGACCTGTTGCCCCACTAGAATAAACATGCCCAGGCTGAAAAAAGAAATTCACAGCAACAGCTGAGAGAAAACCATAGACAATCGAAGCCGAGATTTTCTCATCATATTTCTCCTTAGAAATGCTCTGTAGTACTTTCAAGAGCCGAAAATTATAGGCCAATCGGCGAATCCTATAGCGTAGGATTTTATAAAACTTAGTCTTTTTCATTTACTTCCACTTGTAAACTCAGTTCATCTAACTGTTTTGCAGCCACAGGACTTGGAGCCTGCGTCATTGGGTCTGTCGCCTTGTTGTTCTTAGGAAAGGCAATCACTTCACGGATATTTTCTTCTCCTGCTAAGAGCATCACAAAGCGGTCAAGCCCGATAGCCAAACCACCATGTGGTGGGAAACCATAGTCCATAGCCTCAAGGAGGAATCCAAATTGATCATTAGCCTCTTCAGCTGAGAAACCAAGAGCCTTGAACATGCGTTCTTGAAGGTCTTTTTGGTTGATACGAAGACTACCACCACCAAGCTCATAACCGTTTAAGACGATATCATAAGCGATGGCACGAACCTTGGCCAAATCACCCTCTAATTCGTGAGCGGTCTCTGCCTGTGGAAGAGTGAATGGATGGTGGGCACTCATGTAGCGGCCTTCTTCTTCAGACCATTCAAACATTGGCCAGTCAACCACCCAAAGGAAGTTGAATTTATCGTTATCAATCAAGCCAAGCTCTTTGGCAATACGTCCACGAAGGGCACCAAGCGTTGCATTCGCCACTTCAAGCGTATCCGCCACAAATAGAACCAAATCCTTATCTTCAAGACTAAGTGCTGTTATCAAGCTTTCTTGGATGCCAATCAAGAACTTAGCAACTGGTCCGTTTAATTCTCCATCCACAACCTTGACCCAAGCAAGGCCCTTAGCTCCATACTGCTTGGCTACTTCGGTCATCTTGTCGATGTCTTTACGTGAATAGTTATCTGCAGCCCCTTTAACGACGATTGCTTTTACAGCTGGAGCTTCTGAAAAGACTTTGAAGTTTACACCCGTGACAACCTCTGTCAAGTCCTGAAGCAACATGTCAAAACGCGTATCAGGCTTGTCAGAACCATAAAGAGCCATGGCATCATCGTACTTCATACGGGGGAATGGAAGCGTCACTTCGATTCCTTTTGTTTCTTTCATCACGCGCGCAATCAATCCTTCTGTGATATCTTGAATTTCTTGCTCACTAAGGAATGAAGTTTCTAAGTCGACCTGGGTGAATTCAGGCTGACGGTCACCGCGCAAGTCTTCGTCGCGGAAGCATTTAACGATTTGGTAGTAACGGTCAAATCCAGCATTCATCAACAACTGTTTTGTAATCTGCGGACTTTGAGGAAGGGCATAGAAATGACCTTTATTGACACGAGATGGCACCAAATAGTCACGCGCCCCCTCTGGCGTTGACTTAGAAAGGAATGGTGTCTCCACATCAATAAATTCCAACTCGTCCAAGTAGTTGCGGATAGAGTGGGTCACTTTAGCACGAAGTTTGAGATTTTCCAACATCTCTGGACGACGAAGATCCAGATAACGGTAACGCAAACGTGTATCGTCATTGGCTTCAATGCCATCTTTGATTTCAAAAGGAGTTGTTTTAGCGGTATTTAGAACCTCCAGGCTTTGCACATGTAATTCTACAGCGCCTGTTGCCAATTTATCATTAGCCTGCTCACGCGCAACAACTTGACCTGTCACCTCGATGACAAACTCACTGCGCAGACTTTCTGCTGTCTCCATCACATCCTTTGAAACAGTCTCAGGATTGATAACCAGCTGCATGATGCCTTCACGGTCTCGCAAATCAATGAAAATCAAGCCACCCAAGTCTCGTCTACGAGCAACCCAGCCTTTCAAAGTGATTTCTTGACCTACGTGCTCCTTGCGAACACGTCCAGCATACATCGAACGTTTCATTATTTTTCTCCAAACTTTTAATTCTTGTTCTATTTTACCATAAAGATAGAGGGATAAGCTTGTCCCTCAAGATTTTTTTAGAAAAATCATTTTTGCTAAATAGCAGGCTTTACAAAATGTCAATTCAAGCCTAGTCTTCCTTCTTGCCCTTTTCAAATAAAGCAGGTGCCAAGGCCTTGCTGACCATAGCTGTTAAAAATCGAAAAATACCTGCCGCCAAGCCAAATATAGGAGCTAGATAGCGGAAAAAGAAATCTCCCCTAATAAATAAACACAGAAGACCCGTTATGATAAATAAAGCTACTGCCTGAATAAGGGAGAGCATGACTATTTTTTTCATTCAATATTCCTTTGTAGATGATCGTTTGTAATTGTTCAACTAAAACAGAAGGCTGGAATAGAATTCCAGCACCTGTTGCTTTCACTTGCTTAGAGTCCAATTTGGGCCAAAACAGCCTGAAAATCTGTCTTAATAGCATCAAGTGACACTGTCACTTCTTGACGCGTCTCATTGTTTTTAACAGTCAGCTCGCCACTTTCCAGCTCGCTCTCGCCAAGAGTAATAATGGTCTTCGCTTGGAAGATGTCCGCTGATTTAAACTGGGCCTTAATCTTGCGGTCCAAATAGTCCCGTTCAGCCACAAAACCTTGTGCTCGGAGAGACTGGACTAATTCCAAAGCTTTGCCATTGGCACCAGCCCCTAAAACTGCAATATAAGCGTCCAGACCCGTCTCAATCGGAAGCTCCACACCTTGCTTATCCAATACGAGAAGCAAACGTTCCAAGCCCATACCAAAGCCGACACCTGGAGTCTCAGGACCACCAAAGTAAGCAACCAGCCCATCATAACGACCACCGGCACAAATGGTCAACTGGCTGCCAGCCACCTCAGTCGTAAACTCGAAAATCGTGTGGTTGTAATAATCCAAACCACGGACCATGTTGGTATTGATAACATACGGGATCTGTAAAGTCTCTAACATAGAGCGAACAGCCTCAAAGTAAGCACTGCTCTCCTCATCCAAATAGTCCAGAATAGACGGCGCACCCTCTACTGCTACCTTATCCTCAGGCTCTTTAGAATCCAGCACGCGCAGGGGATTTTCTTCCAAGCGACGTTGACTATCAGCTGAAAGTTTAGCCTTCAGTGGAGTCAGATAATCAATCAAAGCCTGACGATAAGCCGCTCTGCTCTCAGGATTCCCCAGTGTATTTAGCTCCAAGCTGACATTGGTGATGCCAATTTCCTTGAAGAATTGAGCTGCCATAGCAATCATTTCTACGTCTGTTGCTGGATTGCTAGAACCAAAACACTCTGCTCCAATCTGGTGAAACTCCCGCAGACGACCAGCTTGGGGACGTTCATAGCGGAACATAGAGCCCATATAGTAGAGCTTGACAGGCTTTTGAACTTCTGGTGCGAAGAGCTTGTTTTCCACATAAGAACGAACGACAGGAGCTGTCCCTTCCGGACGAAGCGTGATGTGGCGATCGCCCTTATCATAGAAGTCATACATTTCCTTGGTCACGATGTCTGTCGTATCTCCAACAGAACGGCTGATAACTTCATAATGCTCAAAAATAGGAGTACGAATTTCAGCATAATTGTATTTCCTAAATGTCTCACGAGCAAATTCTTCGACATATTGCCACTTGGCAGACTCTTGTGGGAGAATATCTTGTGTTCCCTTTGGTTTTTGTAATTTCATCTTCTCACCTCTGTCTTCTTTAGTACCTATATTTTACCACAAGTCCAGCATTTTTAGGAGTACAAATGGCATTTTCCAACGGTAAGAATTAAATCCGTTTTCATTATGGAAAATATCTTGAAAAAATGTCAGAATTGTGAGAAAATAAAAACAATTCCAGCTAGTATAGAAGGAGATACCTATGAGAGACGATATCAAAATCAACGACCGAGCAGCTGCAATTCAGGATAAACTAGTAGAAAAACTCGAGCGCATTTACGATCCAGATGTAGAACTAGATGTATATAACCTAGGTCTGATTTATGAGATCAACCTAGACGAAAACGGCCACTGCAAGATTGTCATGACCTTTACGGACACAGCCTGTGACTGTGCTGAGAGCCTCCCCATCGCCATCATGGACTCTCTTAAGAAGATTGATGAGATCGAAAGTGTCTCTGTCGAAGTCACTTGGTCTCCTGCTTGGAAAATCACCCGCATCAGCCGTTTCGGTCGTATTGCACTAGGGATTAGCCCTAAATAGAAAAACATTGAAATAAAAATATTGAACCCGCTAGAAAGCTAGCGGGTTCTTTTGTTATATATTGGCTATTTCTTTCCGGTTTCTTCTGGTTTCCAGAAGTCCGTAACAGCACCTTTAGCAGCAGAGGATACCATATGGGCATATTTACCAAGTACCCCACGGCTATAAAGCGGTGGAATCGTTGTTTCTGCCTTGCGTTTCGCCAACTCCTCGTCAGAGACAGCCATGGAAATTTCCTTGGTATCTTGATCAACCGTTACTATATCGCCTGTACGGAGATAAGCGATTGGGCCACCATCCTGAGCTTCTGGAGCAATGTGTCCGACAACCAAACCGTAAGTACCACCTGAGAAGCGACCGTCTGTCAGAAGGGCAACTTTGTCCCCTTGACCTTTCCCTACAATGATAGAAGAAAGCGACAGCATTTCCGGCATACCAGGGCCACCTTTTGGTCCAACGTAACGAACTACAACCACATCACCATCGACTACTTCATCGGCCAACACTGCATCAATAGCGGCTTCTTCTGAGTCAAATACCTTGGCTGGTCCGACGTGTCGGCGTACTTTAACACCAGAAACCTTGGCAACGGCACCGTCTGGAGCCAGATTACCATGCAAGATGATCAATGGACCATCTGCACGTTTTGGATTTTCAAGTGGCATAATGACCTTTTGACCTGGTGTCAAATCCGCAAAGTCTGCCAAGTTTTCTGCTACTGTCTTACCAGTACAAGTGATACGATCCCCGTGCAGGAAGCCATTCGCTAAGAGATATTTCATCACAGCAGGCACTCCACCAACCTCATAAAGGTCTTGGAAGACATACTGACCAGATGGTTTCAAGTCAGCCAAATGTGGCACCTTCTCTTGAATGACATTAAAGTCATCAAGTGTCAGCTCAACATTAGCCGCATGAGCCATGGCTAGCAAGTGCAGGGTAGCATTAGTAGAGCCACCCAGAGCCATAGTCACTGTGATTGCATCTTCAAAGGCTTCACGCGTCAAGATATCAGAAGGTTTCAACCCCATCTTAAGCATATTAACAACCGCACGTCCAGCTGCTTCAATGTCTTCTTTTTTGTCAGCTGATTCTGCAGGGTGAGAAGAGGAGCCTGGCAAGCTCATACCCAGAACTTCAATAGCTGTAGCCATGGTATTAGCTGTATACATACCACCACAGCCACCAGGGCCAGGACAGGCATTACACTCGAGACGTTTCACGTCCTCCTCGGACATATCTCCGTGGTTCCATTTTCCGATTCCTTCAAAGACAGAAACCAAGTCAATATCTTTCCCATCAAGGTTTCCAGGCGCAATCGTTCCGCCATAGGCGAAGATTGCAGGAATATCCATATTGGCAATGGCAATCATAGAGCCTGGCATGTTCTTGTCACAGCCACCGATAGCAACAAAGGCATCCACATTGTGCCCGCCCATGGCAGCTTCGATAGAGTCTGCAATGATGTCACGAGACGTTAGGGAGAAGCGCATCCCTGGCGTACCCATGGCAATCCCGTCAGCGACCGTGATAGTCCCAAATTGAACTGGCCAAGCACCAGCAGATTTAACTCCTTCTTTTGCTAGCTTACCGAAGTCGTGCAAGTGCATGTTACAAGGGGTATTTTCCGCCCAAGTCGAAATCACCCCTACAATAGGTGTTTCAAAATCTTTATCCGTCATTCCTGTAGCCCGAAGCATGGCACGGTTTGGTGATTTAACCATGCTATCGTAAATCTTACTTCTATGACGATTTTCTAGCTTATCTGTCATGTCTATTCCCTTCCTATCAGTGGTCTTTGTGTCCTATATTATACCACACTTGCCCTCAAATGAACAGGAGAAAATTTTTAAATTTTCAGAATTTTATAAAAATAATTGCTCTGCTATTTTCAAATTAAATAAAAAAATCTGTCAAGTAACTTTACTTTACAAAAAACTTTTGATATACTGTTAAAGTTGATGTAAATCATCAAACTGAATCGAAATTATAAACTAAAAGGAGAAACAAACAATGGCAGTACCTGCACGTCGCACCTCAAAAGCGAAGAAAAACAAACGTCGTACTCACTATAAAGTAACAGCTCCATCTGTAACTTTTGACGAAACTACTGGAGATTACTCACGTTCTCACCGTGTATCACTTAAAGGATACTACAAAGGACGTAAGATCGCTAAAGCTGCTGCAGCTGAATAATAGAAGGGAGATACCATGCGCGTAAATATTACACTTGAACACAAAGAATCTGGTGAACGCTTGTACCTTACTTCTAAAAACAAACGTAACACTCCAGACCGTCTTCAATTGAAGAAATACTCACCAAAACTTCGCAAGCACGTTGTGTTTACAGAGGTTAAATAATTGAGATAAAAAAGCCTATGAAATCAATTTCATAGGTTTTTTCTTTTTTCTAAATGCTATATATTGCAATATAAATCATTTGAATCACTAGATTTTTATGAAATGGATTAGAAGTTTGAATACATAAAAAACAGTAGCATCAAATCTACTGTCTTTTCATTTGTTAGATAAATTGTCAAGAATAGTAGTAGTTATTACTATGTTACCAAAACCTAAAACAGCATATCTCCAATACCAGCAATAAGATAATAAATAAGAACCGAAAACAGTGTTATTATTACCCCAACAATGACCGTATATAATATTATTTTTGTTTGACTTAAACTACTTATAAAGTTTTTTACCCTTTCATCTGATTCTATCATTTTATACTCTTCGGTAGTTTTATCCTTTAATAAATCCGATACAGTATTTAAGTTGTTTTGCTTTTTAATTTTCTCGATCTCAAGCGATGTCTTTACAGTCCAAAAGAACAAGATTGCATAAATTATAAATCCTATTTTCCCAAAAATCATAACAGATGGAAAAATACTAAAACATGTTACGGCCATTAAAACTATAAATTTTTTAGTAAGATATGTACTTCTATCGCCCTTCATTTTGAAATCCCTTTCATTCCTTTTTACTAAATTATATACCATTGATTATTTTAAGTCAATATTTTTTATTCCATATAAGCTTTTTTTATATAAATATCTCATACAACATAGTTTGTTTTAAATCTTGATGATTGCTAAAACTACAAATATATTTGAACTTTTGACAATATATCTCTTATGATATATACTATGTTCTAGTAATTAATTTATCAATTTCAATATAAAATATTTCAAACGAGATTTAATATGCAATCAATAGGTAATAAAATTAAAACAAAAAGAAAATCACTCGGACTATCTCAAAAGGATTTGGCTGATGGAATTTGCGAACAAAGTCTAATTAGTAAAATCGAACGAACAAACTATTTTCCTTCCGCTGATGTTCTTTATAACTTATCACAAAAACTTCAGGTGGATATAAATTACTTTTTCGATGAATCGTATGAGACTGTCTCTGATTTACGAAACTTTATTGCCATGTCCTCAAAGCTTTTAGAACATAGAAATTACAATGATTTAGAGTATCTTTACAACCTTGAAAAAAGCAATCAAAATTCATTTAATGAGGATGAACAATCTTATTTAACATGGATTGAAGCTATTATACTCTTTTACAACTATGATAAAAAAGATAGTGCAATTGAGTTGCTTAAAAATCTCATTGACTCTTTTCTTGACTATAAAAAAAATATTTATTTAAAAGCTCTGAATACTCTAACAAATTTCTACTCAAATATAGGCTATAACGAAGAATATGAAAAAAATTACAGAAAACTTCTTCAAATCTATTCAACAAAAGATTTCCAATTGAAAGAGGATATAGAAGGATATATTCGGTTAAAATATAATTTTGCACATCATTTAACGATTAACGGTCAATTACTGGATGCTTTAGAAACAGCATTAGAAACCATAGATTTTTGTAAAAATAATAATACAGCATATCAAATGCCTTCTCTACTTCTTCTCGTTGCTAATTCTTGTGAAAAATTTCTATCTAAAGAAGAGATTTTACAATATTACACTGATGCAAAAACACTAGCTAAATTATACGGAAATGATGTACTCTATCTCAAAATAAAAAATTACCTAATCAATTACGATAATGATTAAACTCTTTTTAATATAATGTTTTATTATTTATCCATATGAGAAAAATTCTTATATGTTCGAATATAGAAAAGCTAGCAGAGAGATTTCGGCTGGCTTTTTTATATCTAAACTACTACTAATGCCTTTATTTAAAGATATACCACTCAAAACCAACCTTCCGAAATACACATTTTTTCCTGAAAAGCAATTAGCGTAAAATGATGAATAAGCAAGACTTACTTTAGATCCTTAAACCATCTACATGACTAGAAATCTTGATTTTAAGGGCTTAGCATTCACTAAATTAACTGTTAAAAGTGTCATGTTTTCTTAAGCAGTGTGTGGTCAGCGATAGAGTGTTTGTGGGAATGAAAAAGCCTTTGACGCCAACGTTTTAAAGACTTTTTCTTTTGATTTTAACAAAATATCTGCATTTTATATTATCTATTCTAAACTGAAAAATCAATTTAAAGTTTTTATAATAGCTACAGTTTCTTTAATATTGAATTTATCTAGATAACAGAAATTCACCAATTTCTACTTTTAATGTAGATTCTAACTAGCTTAATTATAGGAATTACGCTATAATGAAGCCAAATAATGGCACATGTGGGTGGCGAGATTATGTTTTATAAAACAAGACAAACTCATTTGGAATATCCAATGAAGTTCAATAAGGTAAAGTCAAGTCCAAAAAAGTAATAAAAAATTATAACTAAAAAGGAGAATTACAATGTCTAGACAATGGAAGAAATTGATTCTTACTCTCTTCACTCTCCTAGCACTCTTCGTGATTGCTGGCTGCGGACAAAACCAAAAGACAGACAAAAATGTCGCTCAATCTGATCAGAAAACGGCCACCCTGTCTGGAGAATGGGAATCTGTAGACGAACTTGAATCGATTCAAAAAGTGTTCATTCCCAAAGGTATGAAGGGCATCACTTTTGCAAGATTCATTGAAGCTTTCAAAGACTTTAAAATGGCACTAAAAGTTGACGGAAATACTGTTAACCTAAGTTATGATTACGATGTCACACCTTTTGCAAAAGCCTTTTATTCAATTTACAGAGATAAAGATAAAACAACAGAAGCTGATTTCATTAAAGAAGTTTATAAAGGCGAGTCAAGTTTTTCTGAAGAATTCAAACAATATAAAGTAAGCATGGATAATGACAGTGGCATTTTCAGATATTCTGCAACAGGAGATATTGATAAAAGCAAACAAACCATCTCATTTAAAGAAGGGTTGTCAATTCTTAATTCCTTCCCTGCTTCTGTAGGCGATAAATTAGATCCAGTCGTTTACAATTATGAGATCAAGGATGGTATTCTCTATCTTTATGCAGACGGTACCACCACAAAGGAAGGACTCCCTGCTCACTTTGAATTCCGTTTCAAACAAGTTCAAAAACAAGAGAAGAAATAGAAAGGAGAAGCAAAGATGTTTAAAAAATATATGAAAGCATTCTTAATCGCTTGTTGCTCTCTCTTTGTACTCACAGGATGCGGAAATGATTCTAACTCTAGCTCTAGCACTGCCAAAACCTCTACCCTTGATGGAAAATGGAAAGCTGTTGACTTTAGAAGTTCAGTTGAACGTAGTTTAGGCTATCAAGACTTTGATGAAGAAAAGGCTACGCGGCTAAGCTATTCTGACGGCTGGAAAGATCTAGCACCTACATTGAATATTTCTAACAATAAGGTTGAATTTGAATATACAGCTCCTATGCGAACTTGTCTCGGCAATTTCTACGATTACTACCTAAAGAAATACTCTGCGTCAACTATTTCTAAAGACGGTTTTATAAAGGCAAGATTTCGCAAGTTAAAAACAGATTTAGCAACTTATCAATCCCATATGAAATACACTACTTATGATTCTAACGACAATGATTACACGGTCCATTCTTTACTTAGAAATGGTAAAATCGATACTAAGAATCATACGATTACCTTCCCTGAAACACCAAATATTTTGCAATTAGTCGTACTTTCTATTGCAGATGTTAAAAATGAAAAAACGTATAACTATAGTATTGAAGGCGACATTCTTACATTGACTTTAGAATCACGAGATGAGGTAAATGATGTAACCGCCTATTTCAAAGTGAAATTCAAGAAAGTCCCAGAGACTAAAGATAAAGAATAAAAATCAAAAGACACCCTTTAGCACATTGAGCTAGGACTCAAAAGGGTGTCTTTTTATGCTCCCTTGTCTTACTACTAGTAATATGGACTTGTATCACAGTAGCTTTTCATTTTTTAAAAGATAGGCAACAAGAGCTTCATTGTAGATTTTGGATAGCGTGATAGTCTTGCCTATTTTTATTTGACAAGAAAAAGTAGACAGTATATACTAAAAATAGATAAGTAGACAGTGTATACTTTTGGAGGAGATACATGAAACGCAATACTGCCCAGCTGAAAGAACAGCTCATTCAAACAGGGATTGAAGAAATCGGAAAACATGGAATTGAAAAGCTTTCGCTCAGGACTATCGCCAAGGCCTGTGGTGTAACTCACGGCACTCCATACCGCCATTTTGAGAGCAAGGAAGGCTATCTAAAGGTCGTTTTGGCCCGGCTTTCACTGTTTCTCAATCAGGAAATCAATGAAAGTATTGATGCGACAGGTTCTGCGCGTGATCAGCTGACCCAGCTTGGTCTTAATTTCATTATTTTTGCCAAGACCTACCCTTATTTTTTCGAAGCTCTCTTTATCAAATTTCCTTTTAAATATATGAAAGTGACCCAGGACACCATTCTCTTGGAGTCCGATTTGCCTGGATTTGATAAATTTAAGGAGCTTGTTTTAAAGCTTCGCAAGGAGGAAAATTTTAGCAATAGCGAAGCAGAAAGCCTTTTTCACTTTTGGAGCTTTATCACAGGTCTAGCCGTTCTGGCCAACAGTCCTATCGGACAAGACCTTGATCCTCAAGCCATCCAAAGCACGATCGAGCATATGCTTGACATTTATATCAAAGGAGAACGATCATGAAAACCTTGATTATTTACACCCACCCCAGCCCAACCGGCTTCAATGCTGCTATTCTCAAAGAAGTTCAAAGCAACCTTTCTAAGAAGCACGAGGTGAAAACCTTGGACTTGTATGCTGAAAATTTTGACCCTATCTTGCGCTTTGACCAAGAACATAGACGTCGTGACCTACACAAAGACCCTGAAATGGCAAAATACCGGGATTTGATTACTTGGGCAGACCATCTGATTTTCATTTTCCCTATCTGGTGGAGCGGTATGCCGGCTATTCTCAAAGGCTTTATCGACCGCGTATTTGCCGCTGACTTTGCCTACTCTTATAAGAAAGTCGGCATGCAAGGCCACCTGCAAGGCAAGTCCGGCTGGATTATCGTCAGCCATAATACACCAGGTTTTGCCCTGCCTTTTGTCCAAGACTACGGCAAGGTACTTAAAAATCAAATCTTGAAACTTTGTGGAATTTCTCCAGTCAAACTGACCGAGCTCAACGGAGTAGAACGCAAAACAGACCAACAACGTCAAGAAATGCTCAAGAAAATCGGGCAGCTGGCCAGTCAAATTTAAGAACAAGCAAATAGGCACTTCGTAAGAAGCGCCTATTTCTATATTTAATCTAAGCCTACGCGTTTGAAGATTTCATCTACGCGCTTGGTGTAGTAAGTAGGATTGAAGATTTCATCAATCTCTTCCTGAGTCAGACGGGAAGTGACTTCTGGGTCCGCTTCGAGCAAAGGCTTGAAGTTCACTTGATTGTCCCAAGACTGAGCAGTCTTTGGCTGCACCAAGTCATAAGCCTGCTCCCGCGTCATGCCTTTTTCAATCAAGGTCAACATAGCTCGCTGGCTGAAGATAAGACCAAAGGTTGAATTCATGTTACGCTTCATATTTTCTGGGAAGACTGTCAAGTTCTTAACGATATTGCCAAAGCGGTTGAGCATGTAGTCGATAAGAATGGTCGTATCCGGAGCGATAATCCGCTCAGCTGATGAGTGGGAAATGTCGCGCTCATGCCAGAGAGAGACATTCTCAAAGGCCGTCACCATGTGACCACGAATGACACGCGCCAGACCAGTCATATTTTCAGAACCGATAGGATTGCGTTTGTGAGGCATCGCAGATGAACCCTTTTGCCCCTTAGCAAAGAACTCTTCAACCTCGCGCTGCTCAGACTTTTGCAGACCGCGAATTTCAGTCGCCATACGCTCGATAGATGTCGCAATCAAGGCTAGAGCTGAGAAGTATTCAGCGTGGAGGTCACGTGGCAAGACTTGAGTCGATATCTCCTGCGGACGGATGCCTAATTTCTCACAGACATAGCTTTCCACGAATGGCGGAATGTTGGCAAAGTTCCCAACCGCACCAGAGATTTTCCCGGCTTCTACACCGGCAGCCGCAATCTCGAAACGTTCAATATTGCGCTTCATTTCGCTGTACCAAGTCGCGAGCTTAAGACCAAAGGTCGTCGGCTCCGCATGCACCCCGTGGGTCCGTCCCATCATGATGGTGAACTTGTGCTCCCGCGCCCGCTCTGCAATGATGTCAGTGAAGCGACGCAGATCCTCACGGATGATGTCATTGGCCTGTTTGTAGAGGTAGCCGTAGGCCGTATCCACCACATCGGTCGAGGTCAAGCCATAGTGCACCCACTTGCGCTCCTCACCCAGCGTCTCAGAAACCGCCCGAGTAAAGGCCACCACATCGTGGCGCGTCTCCTGCTCAATCTCCAAGATGCGGTCAATGTCAAAGCCTGCCTTCTCACGAATCAAGGCCACATCTTCCTTGGGAATCTCACCCAGCTCAGCCCAGGCCTCATCAGCTAGAATCTCAACTTCCAGCCAAGCCTTGTACTTATTTTCCTCAGTCCAAATGTTCGCCATTTCGGGGCGAGAATAACGGTTGATCATTGTTGTTTTTCTCCTTCTGTTTTGTCTGTTTGAATGTTATCAAGAATTTTCTGAGCTGATTCTTTCTTCAATGTATTTTCTAACCATTGAGTTTGATGAGCTTTTATATACTTTTGCCAAATAATTAGTAAAACAAGACCGATAGAAAGTATACCTAAAGTAATAAATAATCTTTCAGTGGCACTATAATTAGCAAAAAAATAAACACTAATCCCCCATGATATCTCAATTAATGTTAAAAACAATTGTAAAATTTTAATCCCATTGATTACTTCCGGTTTGACATCTTCATCACTAATAATGATTCTACGGTCTAATAGACTAATTATATTTTTAGGTTTAGAAAACCAAATAATTAGTAAACCTATACCTGCAATAACTGTGTAAGAATCTTTATCTACTTTTGAAAAAATAAGAAAGAAAAATATTGGAAGTATCAGATAAATTACTTTTATAAAAATGCGGAAAATTTTTTTATAGATTGGTATGTCAACACTCTGATATCTTAGTGGAACAAATAAATTTAGAAAATATGAGAATCCTAAAGTTTGAATAAATGGAGCAGCTACTCTTGAATAACCTTCAAAACTATCTATCATAGTTTTGTAACCATTACTATACTTAACAATTAAAGTATATAACTCATTCTCCCTAAGACTATTAGGAATTATCATGAAAAGCATAGTGGTAATATTTAAAAATATTGTTCCTATCCAAAAAATAAATGCTGTAAAAAATGACAACACAATATAAAGTAATATTAAACTAAGTAAAAACCTCTTTTGTTTAATATAAGCGATAATTCTTTTACTGAAGTAAAATAGAAAAATGCCGTTTATAAAGCAAATAATGATCGGGGTTAAGAATCTTAAAAATGTTATTTTATTTAAAATTACCCCCAGTACTATAAATATCAGCCCATTTACAAGAAACGGAAGTATATATAATATCAAATAACAAAAACCAATGGCGTGTTCCGCGTCAATTGTTCTACTTTTGAAAAATTGTTTTATTTTTTTAGGTAATAATTTAAATTTCCGTATTAATTGTTCAACAATCTTCAAACTATCCTCCTACCTAAAACTTCTCTACCTCATCTGGCACATCACTAAACACAGTCACATATCCCATTTTGCAGTTGTGCTTTGCTTCTAGTTTACCATATAAGTGGAGGTGAGCACATGTTCCTTTTATTCTATTTTATCAAAAGACAAATGCCTTCATCTAAACTCAGTTCCTCGGAAACTTTCTCTTTTCTCAGCTTTTTCTTTGACATTCTTACATTTACTTCTAATCTTAAATTTTGTATTTCAAAATTGATAGATTTATTCATCATCCTCTTCACTATTTGGATCATTGAGGGTGTTTGGTAAATCTAAATGCCCAATAGTATCAGATATACCTTGAATCGACTTTAATACCCTAGAATCTATTTTAGGCACTTGAATCTTATTGAATTTTTCACTAATGGATTTTAATACATTGTTAAAATTAATATTGTTAGCATAAAACCTATCCATTGCTGGTTTATTAACTTCTGATACTACGTTTGTTAAACCTACTAAAAGTTCTTGATTGGAAATATCATTGACAAGTTTTCTAGTTGCTTCAATATCCCATTTCTCAATCATGCTATACTCAAGCTCTTCTAATTCTTTATTTACAGCTAATAACAGTGAATCTATTTTTTTATATCGTCTATAGGTTAGCGTGTGAAAATGCATAACGTCATTCCTGTATTCCCTAATCTTATCATAGTTGTTTTTGAGTACATCTACTTTCTCACCATCAGTGAATGGTGCAAAATGCTTTTCCCATATAGTGATTGGTAGCGAATTTCTAATCATTTCTTTCAGACTATATTCATTTTTAATTTGAAAATCGTTAAAATGAATTGTTAAGTTATTAATTGGATTTATATTTAAATCAAATATCAAAGTATGAAGTTCAGCTATTTGTAGATTTTCTATAAATTCCATCGCGTGAATTTTTGATAAATCCAGTTTGCCATTAGTCTTTTTCTTAATAATTTTTATAACATTTTCATCTTCTAATGGAGACAAAGCTAATACAAAGATTTTTCTTAACAGCGATTCATATGTCTGAAATTTAGGATAAAGTTTTTGTGAAAAATACATAGACAAATCATTAAATAGAATCGAATAATTCAAACCACTTTTCTCTAAAATTCCTTTAAATATTGAAAGGAAATCTCCGAACTTTTTTGCTGAATTCAATTTAGACTTGCTGTATTCATAGCTAAGTATAATTTTAACCAGTCCGCTCTGAAATTGATGAGTATTTATTGTAAAGTCACCATCTTTAAAAATACACTTATATTTGGCTAAATGCCCCTCTACATACTTATCACCAACTTGACTGTCAGAAGTAATACTAATTATTTCTGAACCAAGAAATAACTCATCAAGTTTAGTAATACTAATATTTTTAGTTAATAACTCCACCTCAAATTTCATATGTATTCCCTAAAATTTTACTTCTCACTCAAACTCCTCTTTCCCAATCCATACAGACGGGTAGTGATCTAGTGTATTCAAGTTCGTATCCGTCGGTAAATCATAAATTGCTAAATAGTTTTCGGGGTATTGAGTAACTAGCTCTTCATACTTGGCCTTCACTTTTTCGTGATTGCTACTAGCATACAAGACTTCTACGACAGCTCCAGTCTTGTCCTTCTCCACAAAAGCATTGACAATGATTTGAATCATAGATTTTCTCCATTAAATTCTAAAAATTTTCTTCCTCAGGATCTTCGTAAACACAAAATTCAATTGAAAGTTTTATAGGGCGACTTGTTAATCCAAAACTCTTTATATAATCATAGACCTCATCATCATCGCGCGTATGCTCTATAACTAGCTGATTATTTGTTATCTCTACAATATGAATACCTTCTGCATCCGGAATTTCTGGAATGACTACATCATCCGCATAAGTAAATGTCAGAGTAGTAATATCATCTTCAAATACATCATCGAATTCTTCCATCATTTCAAAAATCAATCCCCTCCCCAAACTCAACCACGCTATCCGGCACACTACTAAACAAAGTCACGTGTCCCATTTTGCGGTTGTGCTTCGCTTCTATTTTACCATACAGGTGGAGGTGAGCGCTTGGATTTTCTGTGACATATTTCTTAGCGGCCTCAACATGCTGGCCGAGTACGTTGAGCATGACGGCTGGCGCATGTAATTTAATTTCTGGCAATGGTGCTCCGAGAACGCCCAGAATATGGGTGTCAAACTGCGAGAAGTCGCAGGCTTCGATTGAGTAGTGGCCAGAGTTGTGTGGACGTGGTGCAATCTCATTGACAATGATATCATCAGCTGTCGCAAACATCTCCACGCAGAGGGTTCCAGACAAGTTAAGCTGTTCTGCGATTCGCACTGCCATGGTTTTAGCTTTATCTGCTAGCCTTTCCGAAATGCGGGCTGGTACGATGGTCTTAGACAGGATATTGTTGCGGTGGATATTTTCCTGAACTGGGAAAACCTTCACATCCTTGCCATTTCCTGATACGATGACAGAAATCTCAAGGTCGAAATTGACAAATTCTTCCAAGACACAGTCTGCTGAATCTGCTAGCGCATAAGCTTCTACCAAGTCTGCTTCTGAACGAATAACCTTTTGACCATGCCCATCGTAGCCACCCGTCGCCGTCTTAAGGACATAGTTTTTCGATAGGTCAATATCTGCCAAGTCTTGGCTAGAAGTCACGACCTTGTAAGGTGCCACAGTGACTTGAGCCTTATTGGAAAGAAAGTCCTTTTCAAAGATCCGATTTTGAGAAATGCGGAGCAGATCCGTTCCTTGAGGAAGCTGACCATCCTTGATAACGGCATCCAAACCGTCGGCATCGACATTTTCAAACTCATAGGTCAGGACATCGCAACGCTCAGCCAACTGACGGAGGGCGTCCACATCGTTATAAGGAGCTACGATGATTTCCGCCACACGAGAAGCTGGGCAATCCGCCGCAGGATCCAGCGCAATGACCTTGTGCCCCATGTAGATAGCAGAAATGGCCATCATCTGTCCCAGCTGACCGCCACCGATAATTCCGATTGTTTTAGATGAGCTCATTTGTAGACTCCTCAGCGATTTTTCCTTGTTCTTCTGCAAAATCCGCCAAAGCTGTCGCAATGGCCTGGTCCTCTACTGAAAGAAGGCGGAGGGCAAAGAGAGCCGCATTTGTCGCTCCTGCTTCCCCAATAGCCATAGTTGCTACAGGTACACCGCCCGGCATCTGCACAATCGAATAAAGAGAGTCCAGACCGCTGAGAGCGCGTGATTTGACCGGTACGCCGATGACAGGCAAGGTGGTTTTAGCCGCTACCATTCCTGGCAAATGGGCGGCACCACCAGCACCTGCGATAATGACCTTGATACCACGACTGCGAGCTTCTTCCGCATGCTGAAACATGAGGTCCGGTGTGCGGTGAGCAGAGACAACTTTCTTTTCGTAGGCTACACCGAAGCGGTCTAAGACTTCAGCTGTTTTTTGCATGGTTGCCCAGTCGGATTTGGAGCCCATGATGATGGAAATAATTGGTTTCATATTTTCTCCTCTGAATAAACTAATTCTTTTGCTCAATATTTTTTACAGTAGCTGATTCAACACTATAATGTTGAACAGTCTGATTAACTAGATTTTCAACGCTCTTAGGTTTTATCAATAAACGAAGTATAATTGTCACAAGAGGTATAATGCTCGGCAAATCCTTCCAGACAGGTGTCAACACTTCTTCACTATCACGTCTTAAAAGCCAGTACTTTATTGTCTGCAATATTTTTCTTCTACTTTTCGTCTTCTCAGCTGTTCCAATAATCAAAGCCATCAGACTATGCGTCTCAACGCCTGCTTGACCAAGAATGACCTCAGATTTAGCGTAGCTGTGACTGGCTAGTTCTATCATGATTTTTGGAAAATTAACTCCTGCTTTATAGGCGTTAGCAGGCTCTACCATTCTAGGGTTACACTCTATATAGTAAAATTGGTCTCCCCTACGTATAAAATCTAGGGTTAGGCAACCATGCCATTGTATATATTGTCCTAATTTTTCAACATGCTCTCTCGTTCTTTTAGATTCTATGCTTAATCTTGCCGCAGCCGAACCACCCGCACCAGAACCTACTTTTACGCTAGAATGCACTGCGAGTAATTCTCCATGATCAAACACTGCTTGAACCTGACCATAGTCTCCAACTATGTCTTGCTGAACCATCCATTCCTCATCACTCGCTGTTAATTTGCTCGTCACTTCAGCCAAATCTTTCTTACTTGAAATCTTATAAACCGAGCGACCGGCAGTACCATAATCTGCTTTCAGCCAATAAGGATAGTCTAACAGTATAGAGTCTGCATCTTTCACGTACTCCCACTTAGGTGTGGGAAGTCCTAATAAATCCGCAGTTTCAGCAAAAGCAATCTTTCCAGCCAACTTTTTAAACTGCTCTTTATCAGCAAGGGCGATTGGTAGCGATTGAGGCAAAAATTGTTTCCCATTTGCCAATAACCAGCCTTCTTCATGTGTTGGCAAAATGGCCTTGTAATTGGTTTTATGAAGCAACTGACTAACCTGTCTCAGATAATCTACAGGAAAACGATTCACATCAACTATCGGAACTCTATGGGTTAGACGACTGAAGTATGCAATGGAAAATCTTCTAGGAGATAACACATCAATTTTATAGCCTTCTTTCAACAAAACTGTCAAAGTTTCTCGTGAGGTCAAGCTTGAACCTTCTAAAAATAGCAACCTATTTTTCATTTTTCAAATACCTGAAGTCTATTTTTAAGTCTCACGGCTAAAAGTTTCATAGATTTGATTTACAAAGCCTTACCACCAATATCATGCCTATAAAAAAGGCCTGTTGTGTCTTGTTTTTTTAGTTGGTCGTAGATTTTTTTCTGCGCAGCTGAGACGGTATCGGCTGTGGTGACCAGCATGTACACTCGGCCGCCATTCGACAGCAGTGCTCTGCTATTTTCCGCAAATTTAGCCCCAGCATAGTAGGTGATGATGTCGCCAGCTGTCTTCTCCGGCAGAGGCTTGCCTTTCTCATAGTCCAGCGGGTAGCCCTCTGAGGCGACAACCACGCCAAGTGTCACCCCCTCATCCAGCCAAGTGATAGCAGGCTCTTTCTTGTCCAAAATGTCCGTGATGTTCTGCGCAAAGTCAGACGTCAGGCGCGGCAGGATAATCTGGGTCTCTGGATCGCCAAAGCGCGAGTTGAACTCGATAACCTTGGGACCATCGGCTGTCAGAATCAGCCCAGCGTAGAGCACGCCAAGATAAGGTCGGCCCTCAGCTATCATGCCTTTGAGAACCGGCTTGATAATCGTCTCAACTGACTGATCCACCACGCTTTGTGGCAGGTGAGGAACTGGCGCATAGGCTCCCATACCGCCTGTATTGGGCCCCTTGTCCCCATCATAGGCCCGCTTGTGATCCTGAGCCGTCGGCAGGATGTAAAACTTGTCCCCATTGACAAAGGCAAAGAGAGAGAACTCCTCACCGTCCAGAAACTCTTCGATGACCACGCGCGCACCGCTGTCGCCGAACTTATTGTCCAAGAGCATATCGTGAGCTGCTTCGACTGCCTGCTCTACGGTCTCCGCTACGACCACGCCCTTTCCCAGAGCCAAGCCGTCTGCCTTGACCACGATAGGCGCTCCCTGCTTTTCGATGTAGGCTTTAGCTTCCTCAAAGTCGGAAAATGTGCCATAGGCTGCTGTCGGAACTCCGTATTTAACCATGATTTCCTTGGCAAAATCCTTGGACCACTCCAGCTCCGCTGCTAAACGAGATGGACCGAAAGCCTTGAGTCCAGCTTGGTTAAAATCATCTACAATTCCAGCTGCCAGGGCATCATCCGGACCGATAAAGGACCAAGCAATATCATTCTCCTTGGCAAATTCAATTAGTTTGGAATGTTCGGAAATTCCAATATTTACTAAATCCAACCCATCCAAGGTCATGCCATCATTTCCAGGTGCGACAAACACCTGCTCCACACCCTGAGACTCCAATAACTTCTTTGCAATCGCATGCTCACGACCGCCCGAACCCACAACTAAAAGCTTCATAGCTAAGATACCTCAATATCAAATATCACAGGCGCTTACGCACCAAGCTAACACACCACGTAAAAATCATTGCCATTTTTACGAATTATTCATCTAAATTATATCATAATCGTTCGTTTTATGCCATTTGAAACGAAAGAAATATGCTATAAGAACCTCTATAATTTCGAAACTTTGATTTTTCCAATAAATTTCCCGAATAATATAAGTGGAGTTTTCCAAAAAAAATATTGTAAAGGAGATGTATGAAAAAATACAAAAATTTCTTACTGCTTTCAGCAACCTTGTTGACCTCACTATCCGCTCCCTTAGCTGCAGCGAATGAACAGTTTAGCCCATCCCAACTAACGGCTATGACCAGCGAAGTTTCCGTTCAGCTTGAAGGACAAACAGCGATTGTTCAGTACCAACCGACCGCTGCGCAAGAAGCTTATACTATCCAACATGCCGTCTGGTCTGAGGAGGGTGGCCAAGACGATATTGTCTGGTATTCAGCTAATCAAAGCACGACCAGGATTGACTTGTCTCAGCACAAGGGCCAGGGCAAATTTCTCATCGAGACTTATCTCAATGTGAATGGTATCAAATATCACTTGAGTAGTAAATCGGTCTTTCTAAACAAGCCGGTTCAACCAGCCGAAAAAACTGTCCCTGAACAGCAAGACAGCACTTCGTCTAACAATGCCACACCTCAAGCACCGGCTGAGCCAAAACCAACTAACCCAGCACCTACTCCAGCTCCGGCTCCAGCGACCAATAGAGTTGAAAATCCTCGGAACTCCTATCCAAAAGTCGAAGAGCGAAACAAATCTCTTCCTCCTCAAAAGGTAGCTGACCCAAAGGCGGCGCCCCCTCAGGCAAAGCCAAACAACAACAAACCTCTGCAAGCTTCAGCTGCTAGAGTACCGGCAGAGCCTGTCAGAGACAGCAAGCCACTCATCAGTATTACCAACATTAATAAAGAAAATGGAACCTATACCGTAAGGGTCCAAGAAAGTCCTTATTCCAAGAAAATTAAAAGTGTGCAGGTGCCTATTTGGAGCACCTCTAATCAAAGCAATCTTAAATGGTATGAGGCTTCAAAGACAGGTAACGGAAGCTTTTCCGTTCAATTCGATATCCGAAATCACCAGCAGATTTACGGCAACTATATCAATCACGTCTATATTACCTATGAAGACGGTAGCCGAGTTGGCTATGTCGCTGAAAATGTCAATCTTCCTCAGCCGGCCCCCCAGCCACTAACTCCGAGTCTGCAAGTGGTTCATAAAGGCCAATCAAACTATCAAGTTATCTTACAAAATAGTTTCGGTGACGGCCATATTCTCTTCCCCATCTGGTCAGATATTAATGGCCAAGACGACCTCCGCTGGTATACGGCTAATTCTCTTGGTAATGGGCGCTATTCGTTAGATTTCAACGCCAATAATCATATCGGTGATGGTCTCTATCATGTCCATGTCTATCGACAATCTGGCGGGAAAGTAACGGGTGTCATGGCCTCTAATTTTCAAGTGACACGTCCAACAGTAGCTGTGAGAAAACCTCTTAACCATGCAACCGACCCAAGTAACACCTACCCTGTTGGTGAATGTACATGGGGTGCCAAGGCTCTCGCTCCTTGGGCAGGAAACTGGTGGGGAAATGGTGGGGACTGGGCAGCCAGTGCTCGCCGAGCAGGATTCCGTGTAGGATCCACACCTCAGGTCGGAGCCATTGCCTGCTGGACTGACGGTGGATACGGACATGTCGGCGTCGTCACGCATGTTGATTCACATAAGCGTATCCAAATTCAGGAATCCAACTACGCTGGACAGCGCTATATCGCTAATTTCCGTGGCTGGTTTGACCCAACCATCGCTCAGGGCACGGTTTCCTATATCTACCCAAATTAACCCTATCATTTAGCACCTCCCTTATTTCGGAGGGCTTTTTTATATTACTGTAAAACATCCAGCGAACTACAAAAAAGGGCTTCTCGCCCTTCTTTTATCACAAACTAAACTACGTTCTTCAACCAAGATTAAAAAACTTCTCCATATAATAGCTGAAATAAGTCTTTTCCCCAGTTACCATGACAAATTTACCTTCCAAGCCATAGCGGAGCTTCTTAGCTTGATCTTTACTAACAGCCATTTCGCATTCTACTTTAAAGAAATTTCCCTGTTTGGTTTGGGTAGCATTAGCATCAATACTGGAAATTTGGGATGTCAAAATCATTTGTTTGTTAGCATCATCAGCAGTGATAAAGCGCACCTTGTCTCCATTTTTAATAGTAGATACATCCTTGGAAGAGACATATGTGACAATTTTGATTTTTCGTTCACTGGTGATTTTAGGATAAATCTGAGCCAAAGCAGTTCCTTCTGCCACCAGAGTAGATCCTTGTACTTCTGGATTTAAGTGAAGCAAGCCATCCATTTCAGCCAAAATCTGACCTCGCTTAGAGACTGTTTCTTGAAGTTTAAGATTGCTCTCGGCTTCCAAGATTTGCTGAGTCAGAGTGGTCAATTCTTGTCCTACCTTGACCAGATACTGGGCTTTCAGTGAAGCCAACTGACTGGATAAATTGCTAGCATAGGCTTGTTGAGCGCCTGCACCAGCATATTGGACACGATAAGTCGCAGCTGTTGCTTCTAATTGAGAGATTTGCCCATCTAATTGAGCTACAATCTGACTTTGAGCTGTTGCCTTATCCTCCGCCAGGCTCAACTGATCACGATAGGACTGGTACAGGGAGTGAAGAGGATGCGATGCATCTATACCTACCCCACTTTGAATGGCATTTTTCAAGTTTCGATGGTCATTTAGTTTGCTATCCACATCACTGATAACACCGCCCAGTTCCGCCTGAGACTGACTGGCCGCTGCATTTTGGGAAGCAATCGTAGCATTTTGCTGATTCACAGAACTAGTCATACTCGCTACTTGATTCTGGTAGTCTTTAAAGCTTTGTTCGTAGCCATAACTATCTGGCTCAGTGAATTGATTACGCCCGCTTTCTAAACTGGAACGCAAAGTTTCTAGTTTGCCCTTTTGATCTTTGAGTAAGTCAAGCTGGCTGGAAAACTTCTGTTCCTGAGCTCCCTCTCCTTCTACTGCATACTGGATTAGCAGGTCCCCTTTTTTGACCTCCTTGTTTTCTGCCAAATGATTCGCAATGATAGCCTGGTTACTAGTCGACTGAATCTGAGCTAGCACTCGGCTAGCTTCTACAGAAGCACGGCTAGAAATTGTAATTTCCTTTTTAGCCAGCATAGAAAAACCAACTAGAAATACTAGTAAAAAAAGACTTGGCACAATTAGACAACTAGCAAAATTATGATAACGTTTCTGATAAAACTCTGCACTTTCTAAAAATTGTTCATTCATATTTTCTCCCTAACTATTGACCAAATGGTGGTAAAAGCCTTCTTTTTCGATCAGCTCCTTATGACTTCCACTCTCAACAATCCTACCTTGATCCAAAACGACCACCTGCTCCGAACGTTCCGCAATAGTCAAACGATGCGCGATAAAAATAATCGTCTTATCAAGCGCCATCAAATTATCAATGATCCGCTTCTCCGTTAGAATATCCAGACTGCTTGTTGCTTCATCTAAGATAAGCACTGGCGCATCTGTCAAGAGAGCCCTCGCTAGAGCAATACGCTGACGTTGACCACCCGAAATTCCTGCACCATCTGCAGACAACTCTGTCTGATAATTGAGGGGCATCCGCTCAATATCCGACCTAATTTCCGCCAGCTCTACCGCCCGCAGAATATCTTCTTGAGTCGTGCCTTCACGCGCACCTAAGAGTAAATTTTCCAAAATAGTTCCATTAAAAACATACGGTTGCTGGGGAAGATAGTTGATATATTGGCGCAGCGCCTGCTTATCCAGCTGATTGAGATTGACTCCTCCCAGACAAATATCCCCTTGATTCGGACCATAAAAATGCACCATCATCTTGGCCAAGGTTGTTTTTCCCGATCCTGATACACCAACAAAGCTTGTCTTACTTCCAGCAGGAATATGCAAGTCAATTTCTGACAATACATTGGCCCCATAGCCATATTTATAGCTGACTCCACGAAAATCGATGTCAGCCTGCAAGTGGCTCAAGTCCTTGATAAGCTTCTCTTCTTCAAATTCAGACTTCACCAAATAAACCTCATTGAGGCGCTCATTAGCCACTCGTGCAGACTGTAACTTCGTTTGCAAATTGATAATATTTTCTAAAGGATTAGTAAAGTAGACTAGAAGTGTATTATAAGTGATGAGCTGACCAAGACTGATTTTTTGATCCATGACAAGTGTGGCTCCTAGCCATAAAATCAAGACGTTTAAAATCAAACGAGCTGCTGCTTTCAAGACTTTTTGTAAACTCTCAGAACGTCCATATGCAAAAGACTTTTTCAGATAAGTCACAAATTCCTTGTCAATCTTCTGATAACGTTGTTTTTCGCTGGTCAAAGACTTGATCGTTTCAATCCCATTGATATCTTCAATAATGGAAGACGACAACAGACTATTTGCTTCCATCGTCTCATGATTCATCTTTTCAAAAGGCTTCATAAAAAGAAAAATAATGAGCGCGTAAACTGGGATTCCTAGCAAGGTCAAAAAGAAAAGACTGCTATTTTGTGAAAAAAGAACAATCGCAATGATCGATACAATCGACACATCCAAGAAAATAGACAAGATTGTACTGGCCAAGGCATCAATAATCCGATTGGCATCCGTAAAACGAGAAACAATTTCCCCTGTCCGCCTTGTCGCGAAAAATGACATAGGTAGCTGAAAAACGTGCTTGATATAGGATAAGATCACATCAATTGATAGACGTTGCCCCAAAACCAAGAGTAAATATTCTTGGGCATAAGACAAGAATTGCTGCAAAATGTAGACAATAATCAAGCCGATAGAAATCATAGCCAGCGTCGTTTTCATATGATCAGGCACATAAGTATCAATAATCGATTGAAGGTAGTAGGATCCAACAATATTGATCAACGTTACCAGCAAAGTTGCAAGTACAATATTAGCAATCAATCCCTTCTGCTTAATCAATAAGGGAATGAAGTCTAAAAGTCCATTTTTCTTTTCCTGACTAGGTTTATAGGCTGGACTAGGAGCTAGGAAAATGGTAATCCCTGTCCACTCCTGTTCGAAACGCTCTCGCGAAATCTTTGTCATCTTAACTTGAGGATCTGGGTCTGCAATATGAATCGTGTGTTTATCTTGGCCCGTCACAACATAATAATGCAGGAGCTTCCCTTCCTTAAGTACATGAACGATGAAAGGATAAGATACATCTTCCAGATCAAAGATTCCCATATCAGCTTTAAAAGCCCTTGTCTCAAAATTTAAGCCCTCAGCAACTTTCACCAAACCCAAAGCAGTTGTGCCATCATTAGTCGTTTTTGCCTTTTCTCGTAGTGTAGCCAAGGAAAAATACGATCCATAATAACCAAAAACCATAGCCAGAGCTGCCACACCGCAATCCCTAGTATCAACTTGCGCTCTGTAATGCCGTTTCCTAAATTTCATAAAAACCTTTTCTCCATATGCATTTATACTTGATGAATTTATGATAATAAAAAAACCTACCTGAATGATAGTCTATTGGCGACTTGCTAAACTTTTTTTCTCAGATGTTCCTCATTTTTAATTGCTCTTTTTTAAAATGTCATGAACTTTTTGTCAGATGACAGCTGGCTTTCTCACTAGATTCCTACAAACCACTCCGGATCGACTCAACTCCAAACACATTTATCAGCAAACAGAAATCCTTCTTAAATAGCCATCTCTCAAAAGAGAAGACAAAAAAGCAGTCACATTCTATGAGACTGCATTAAAAAGTTTATAACTGAACAAATAACTGAACAAACCCAGAAATCAAGGATTTAAGACAAAACAAAAAGCCCACTGTAGTAGGCTTTTCGTAAGATATATCTTAAAATTAAAGCATTTTGTTGTAGAATTCAACGACAAGCGCTTCGTTGATTTCTGGGTTGATTTCGTCGCGTTCTGGCAAGCGAGTCAATGAACCTTCTAATTTTTCAGCATCGAAAGATACGAATGCTGGACGTCCAAGAGTTGCTTCAACAGCTTCAAGGATTGCAGGCACTTTCAATGATTTTTCACGAACTGAGATCACTTGACCTGGAGTTACGCGGTATGATGGGATATCAACGCGTTTGCCGTCAACAAGGATGTGACCGTGGTTTACGAATTGACGTGCTTGACGACGAGTAGTCGCAAGGCCAAGACGGTAAACAACGTTATCCAAACGACGTTCCAAAAGAAGCATGAAGTTGAAACCAAGGATTCCTTCTTTGATCTTAGTAGCTTGAACGAACAAGTTACGGAATTGTTTTTCACCTACACCGTAAGTGAAACGAAGTTTTTGTTTTTCAGCCAATTGCAAACCGTATTCTGACAATTTAGAACGGTTGTTTGGTCCGTGTTGTCCTGGTACGTAGTTACGACGTGCCAATTCTTTACCTGTACCTGTAAGTGAAAGGCCAAGGCGACGAGCTTGTTTCCAAGATGGTCCTGTATAACGTGACATGTGTATGTCCTCCTGATATAAATAATATTTCGGTGGAAATAGTCACTTAGAAAGCCCTGATTCGTGCAGATGCCCTTCGCCTAAACAGCCAAGGTTACTTGTCATAAGACACCTGTTGACGAGCTTCATGCTTTCCTGCTGCTATTTCACACAAAGGCTATTGTACCATGAATAAAGTCAAAAGTAAAGGGCCTCATACAAAAAATCAAGCCAAAAGGCTTGATTGAGGTTGTTTCTTGAAAGTAAAGGGATTCAGGCAGCTACTTCACACTCCCAAAATCTTCAAAATCTCCTGCTTGTATCGCAGCTTCTGCAGTTCTTTATCCTCGCTGTCTGACCAGATAAGCTGGAGATTCGCAACGATTTGCCCTGGACGATTTTTCAGAATATAGATATGATCACTGAGAGCCAGAGCCTCCTCAATGCTATGCGTGATGAGAAGAGTCGTCAGACCCAGCCTACGATGAATGTCCAGATACCAAGCGTGCAGCTCCATCTTGGTCAGCTCATCCAAAGCACTAAAAGCCTCGTCTAGAAGAAATAGCTTGTGGCCGAACATATAGGTCCGCAGCAGAGCCACGCGCTGCCGCATCCCCCCACTCAGCTCATGTGGATACTTGTCTGCCACATCAAAGAGCCCGAACTCCTTCAAAATCTGAGTTGCCTGCTCCGTCGCTTCCTTTTTGGATACTTTTCGGATTAAGAGGGGCAAGATGACATTACCCAGCACCGTCTTATGCTCCAGCAACAAGTCCTTCTGTAGCATATAACTCACCTGACCCTTAGGATTTTCCTGCCCATCTAGGACAATCTTGCCCGACTGGACCTCCAAAATCCCAGCAATGAGGTTAAAAAGAGTCGATTTCCCAACGCCACTAGGACCCAAGATTGCCACTACTTGGCCAGCTTCCACCTCTAGGTTGATATCTTTTAAAATTTGCTGTTCATCATAAGCATAGCTTACATTTTCAAGTTTAATTACTGTCATTATTTTATATAATCGTTGCTAAATCCCTTGTCACTCAAGTCATTTTTTACAAGACCCTTATCCTTGGCCCATTTGTAAAAGGCATTCCAACGGCTAGCCTCAAACTGACCCCACTTGCTCTTATCTGACGCATATTGCTCAGACAAATATTTTTGAGAAGCCAAAACAAAGTCACGTTTGTTTTTCAATTCTGGTGCATTTTTGATTAAAATGTCTGCTGCTTCTTCAGGGTGCTCCATAGCATATTGGTAGCCTTTTTTAATAGCTTGCAAGACTTTTTTTGCCTCGTCCGGATTCTTCTTCAGATAGTCATTATTAGCAATGATGACAGGAGAATAATAGTCAAACTCCTTGACATAGTCCTTCATATAAAAGAAATTAGTGTCCATGCCCTGAGACTGTGCCATGATGCCATCCCAGCCGTGGTAAATCCAGGCTGCGTCAAACAAGCCATTTTCAATTGGTGTGATAGAGTTAGAATCATTATTCGGAACCTTCTCTACATCATCAAACTTGCTACCTTGGCTTTCTACCAATGTCTTCAGCATGCCCAACTCCACAGGGTCATTCCAGGTGCCATATTTCTTCCCAGCCAGATCCTTGGGCCCATTAATCCCTGCAGATTTCTTAGAAATGATACCTGAAGTATTGTGTTCTACAATAGCCGCAACAGCTGTGATTTCTGCGCCCTTATCCAGTTTTTTAGCCATAGAATCCTGGAAGTAAATTCCAAAAGGAGCTTTGCCATTAATAATCAGGTCAGAAGTGCTATCTTCTGGTGGCAACTTAATATCAACATCCACACCTGCTTCCTTGAAATAGCCCTTTTCCTTAGCCACATAAAGTCCTGTATGATTGGTATTGGGTGACCAATCCAGAATAAAATCAATCTTTTTGTCCTTGCTCTCAGACGTAGCTTTCGACTGACCGCAGGCCGCTAGACCAAAGAGTGATACTGCAGCCAAACCTGCAAGGAACAATTTACAACTTTTTTTCATCATAATCCTCTTTTCTTTTTTTGAAAATAGCAGAGCTAAGCCCCTATTTCCACTTGATGACAAATTTTTCACTAATAGCCACCAGCTTCATACCCAGAAGACTGATAACTGATACTAAAACGATAATGGCAAACATGGTATCGTACTGGAAAAGCTTCTTAGACTGGATCATATAGACACCCAGACCTTCAAAACCACCCAGCCATTCGGAGACCACAGTCGTGATAAAGGCATAAGAAACACTGACGCGCAAGCCCGCATAGAAATAGGGCAGACTAGCTGGAATCTTAAAATGCCATAGAATCTGCCAGCGATTGGCCTGCATGAGTTTAAAGAGAGTCAAGGTATCTCTGTCACAATGCCGAAAACCATCCAGAATACTGACGATAATTGGGAAAGTTGTCGTCAGAATAATGAGCACAATCTTGGGCAAAATTCCATAACCCAGCCAGAGAACCAGAATTGGTGCTAACGCAATGGTCGGAATCGTCTGTACCACGACCATCATAGGATAAATCAGATCATTGAGCCAGCTCAGACTATCCATGAGCACTGCCAGCAAGCAAGCTATAATAACTCCTAGCAGCAAACCCAACAAAGCGACTTTTAAAGTAGCCCAACTGTGTACAGCCAACAGTTCTGCATCCCTAACAAAAGCCTGACATATTTCCAGAGGTGTTGGCAGAATAAACTTAGGCAAGAGCTTAAGCCAGCCCATGACCTGCCAAATAGCAAGCACACCTACCATCCCTAAAAGACTAATCTGCTGGCGCAGAATATTTTTCAAGTTTCTCATCAATAGACAAAATCTCTCCATAATTTATCTTCACATTTGCAAATACATTATCTGCTTGACTGCCAGCCAATTCTATTGCCTTTCCCAATATAGGAAACAAATCTTCCCATTCTCCTTCTAAAACTGTTTCAAAAGGAGTTACCAACTGCCTCACGGGCTGTTTCTGCAGATACTCAATCACATCTTCAATGACTGCCAACCGTCCTTTATCAGTTGACAAGGGCAGAATTTGCAAAGCAATGCTCGCTTTCATCTCTTCACCTCCCTGCATTCAAACTCTATCTGAGAATGATGCATACAGATACGATTCCATTTGCTAACCAGACCGTTCTTTCCCTAATGAAAGAGATCGCAAGCTCTCTTTATAAAAACCTTGCACTTCATACAAAAACACCTTCTCCAATATGGAAAAGGTGTAGCATGCATCAGTATCCTAAAGATAGGCGAATCGCTCGCCACTTTTAGTAAAACCACAAGGTTTTTACAAATACTTTTTCCCTACGCTGGCATTACCCAGATCAGGTGCGGTCGAAGTTTACACTTCCTCTCAGACTGTACACAGACTCCCATATATGTATATTATGATAGCGCAATCACGACTCTATGTCAAGATTTGTGCTTAAGCCCACTGAACCAAACATCCCCTTAGAAAGTAATAAACAATCCAGCGCCTCAATATTTTCCAATTCGCTCTTAGCTAGTATTGTCTCAAAGTCCATTTCCCTTGCCGTATCCAAATTGACCTGAATATCATCCATAAAGACCGACTCTTCTGGTTTAAGATTATATTTCTCAAGGAGTTCCTGGTATATTTTTTTGTAAGGTTTTACTACTTTAACTTCTGAAGAGAGAATATAACCTGACAAAAGAGGAAAAATTGGCAATAATCCTGCCTGTTCAATCCTATAAAATATCTCACAGGTTGTTGATAAAATGTAAATATGATAGCCTAACTTTGACCATTGCTCTATTTTTTCTTGCAAATTTTGGTAGACATCCACAGCCTCATACCAGTGAAAAAATATTTTTTCAACTACAGCTTCAAAAGATGGATCTAGATTCTGTTGAGCTAATTTGCAAGCTTCCGCCAAAGACAAGGACCCCCAATCCGTTTGGTGCCATAGGTGTGAATCAAAAATCGCTTCTCTCAGGGATTGTCGTCGCATTTCATCCGCTTCAAAATGCCTGAATATCTTATCTGGATTCCACTCAATCAAAACATTTCCTAAATCAAAAACCAAATTTTTAATCATAGTGTCCACCTCTGCTTTCATTATAACATGTTTAAAAAATATAAAAAAGGCGAAAACAAATTCCGCCTCTTTAATAGCCTATCTAGTAGGAGTATATGTTAATTCTGAACCATGTTTCGCAAGGAAATCACTCATTTCAGAATCTGGAATCTGACGTAGGTAGAGGTTAGAACGAATTGTCTCATCCTCTTCACGACAGGTTGATAGCACAAGATATTTGTCGCTTGCTTTTACCTTGATGTCCTTGTTTTTAGTTCTAGATGCTTCATAAATACTGTTTAGCTGATCTGTAAAGTCCTTATCTCCATCGAAGCTAGTCCGATAGAAAGCAGTCTCCTCTGGTACAATAACCAAGCCCATTGCTTCATAGTAGAACTTACGCTCAGGTGTTTCAACAACAACATACTTGTGCTGATCGAAAAATTCCTGATTATCATAGAAGTTGACATCGTTAAACATACGATTGTCCGCTACTTTGCTTCCACGAGCATGACCAAAAAGCCAAGTCAAGCGATCACTAAAGTCCTTCTTGTTATCTGTGTCCATAAAGACTGTTCCCATGTAAGGCTCATTCCCGCCTTCAAAGGTTTTATCAAGATAAGTAGAATTATCTTTCGTCTGTACAACAGGTTCATCTAATTTTGTACCTGGAGCATAAACATAAGCAATAGCTTCACTATTAATAGCCTTTAAATCTGCAAAGCGCTTCGCTAAATACTCTTTTTCTTCCTTGCTTGGTTGATAAGTATTCTTTGTAGAGCTTTTTGTTACTTGACTAGTAGAAGCAGTCGTATTCGACTTAGGCGCTGACTTAAATGGATTAAAAATCAGCATTGCAGTTGCAACAGCAACAACAATGATACCTAATAAAGCACCAAATAGTTTTAAATTCTTATTTGGAGCCTTCTTAGTTTGTCTTTTAGCATTTTGACTCATAATATTTAAGTATTCCCCATTTTTTTCTAAGAAAATATCACTGAACCAATGGCCCAGTGATATTGTTTACATCAGTATCAATAAAGAATTATTTAACTGCTGAAGTTTTTGGAAGTGCTTTACCTGCAGCTTTACCTGCGTTTTTAGCAGCAGCTTCTGATTTTTTAGCTTCTTCTTTAGAAGCAGGAGTAGTAGCTCCTTTGTCTTCTGCAGCTGGGTTTTGGTTGTTAGCTGCACCAACACGTTTCAAGTAACGAGCGTTAGCTTGTTCAGGAGTTTCACCTTGGATGTATGTTTTGCCTTCTTGTTCTGTAGCGTTGTTGTATGTAGCTTGGAATTGTTGTACATATTTGTTACGTACAGCGTTGAAAGCGTTGTTGAATGCTGCTTCATAAGCTGCTTTAACTTCACCATAATTGTGGCTTCCACCTTCAACTGCATCAAGAGCAGCTTTAGCAGCTACTACTGCTGGATCTGCAGCAGCTTCTGCACGGATTTCACCATCATGTTGAGCCAAGTATTCGTTTACTTTATCAGCATTTGTGAATTGAGTTTGAAGGTAGTATGCGCCGTCGTTTTTACGAGCTGCATCAGTAGCTTCATCAGCAGAGAAAACTGGTGCTGCAGCTGCAAATAATGTAAGTGCTACCACGCTTGACAATAAAACTTTTTTCATCGTTTTATCTCCTTTTTCTTTTTAAAAAAATTATTCGTAACTCGGAGTTACTACCTATATTATATATATTTGCCCTATTTTTGTCAATAGTTTTTTTTATTATTTTGAAATTCATCATATGGTAGAAATGGCTTCGTTTCAATAAAAAATCCCCCTTATCTTGTGGTCAGGGGGAAGCATTTCAGAAATGTGTAATATTGTAACACTTTTATAATATTAATTTTTGCCAATTTCAAACAAAGGAGAAAGAGGACGTTTTTCATGGATACGAATTATTGCTTCTGAAAGAAGATCAGCAATAGAAATCTGCTCAATCTTATCAATTAAACGTTCTTGCGGAAGATAAATTGTATCCAGAACAACTAATTTCTTGATAGCAGATTTCTGAATATTTTCCATTGCAGGACCAGATAGAACTGGGTGAGTGCAACTAGCATAAACATCAACTGCACCTGCTTCAGCTAAAGCATCTGCTGCGTGACAGATGGTTCCTGCAGTATCAATCATATCATCGATCAAAATACAAGTTTTTCCCTTAACGTTACCAATAATATTCATGACCTCACTAGTGTTCATCTTATCTACACTACGACGTTTGTCAATAATAGCAATCGGTGTTTTTAGAAATTCCGCTAATTTTCTAGCACGTGAGACACCACCATGGTCAGGACTCACTACAACATAATCACTTCCAATCATTCCACGACGTTCAAAGTAATTAGCAATGAGAGGCGCACCCATTAAATGATCGACTGGAATGTCAAAGAAACCTTGAATCTGTGAAGCATGTAAATCAATTGTCAGCAAACGATCAACACCAGCAATTTCTAGCATATTTGCTACTAATTTTGAAGTAATTGGTTCACGAGCACGGGCCTTACGGTCTTGTCTAGCATAACCATAGTAAGGCATAACCACATTGATAGATTCTGCACTTGCTCGTTTAAGTGCATCCACCATAATCAAAATCTCCATCAAATTATCGTTAACAGGTGAACTCGTTGACTGCAAAATAAAAACATGCTTGCCTCGAATTGATTCTTCAATATTGACTTGAATCTCCCCATCCGAAAACTGACGTACCGTCGACTTTCCAAGCTCCATTCCTATCCCTTTGGCTACCCGCTTGGCCAACTCTTGGTTAGAAGAAAGAGCAAAGAGCTTTAAATCAGAAAATGACATGTTTGCCTCCGAAAATTTATTCCATTTACATTTTAACCCTTTTTAAGGAATATTTCAATTTTGAATAAAGCGTTTTACAAAAAATATTTGAATAGTCTTACAAATACTTAATCTTATGCTAAATATAAAAAGGTTGGAAATTCCAACCTTCTAAATTTATTAATTTGGATAAATGTAACTTACTGTACCTTGTGCAGTTGTTGGGTCAAACCAACCACGGTAGTTACCAATTGATTGTTGACCAAGATAGTTAGCTTCTGATACTTGAATGCTAGTTGAAGACTGAACTGCTGTTACTACAGCCACGTGTCCATAACCACCATCAGTCCAACATGCGATCGCTCCAACTTGTGGTTGAGAACCTACACGGAAGCCTGCCGCTGCTGCACTTGCTGCCCATTGACCACCATTACCCCAGTAATTACCAGCCCAAGGTGCCAATGTTTTAGCTCCCCAAGTACACTGACCAACAGGGTAAGTAGAAGCGTCTGAAGAATAAGATACATTAGACACCGTCGCTGCTGGTGCAGGTGCTGCTGCTGCAGGAGTACCTCCAGAAACAGCTTGTATTTGTGCTGAGAGGTTTGTATTACCAGATGCTTGAATTGCTTGAAGTTGAGAAGCTTGTTGTGAACGGTAAGCAGCTTCAGCTGCTGCCGCTGCTTCAGCTGCTTTTTGTGCTGCTGCTTTTTGTTCTAAAAGAGAATTTTTCTCACCTTCGGCACTTGCCTTTTCAGCTGCAAGATTGATTTGTGCAACCTTCAATTCTGCTTCTTTAGTTGCCAACGCTTGAGCATCATCAGCCAAGGTTTGTTGGTTCGCAATAACTGTATTGATTGCTTCGTTATTAGCAATTTGTTTTTCAGTAATCGCTTCTTTATCCGCTTTTTGTTGTTCCAACATTTTATTGTTAGCGGAAATGATTTCATTCATAGCTGTCACACGTGAAATTGCTTCAGTGATAGAGCTTGAGTTAACAATCGTATTAATATAGCTTGTCACAGTTCCATTTGTTTGAGCGCTACGAGCTTGGTTTGCCAATGACTCATTACGTGCTACAATATTTTTTGACAATTCATCAATTTCAGCTGAAAGTTTTTCAGATTCTGCTGTTAACTTTTCATTTTCAGCTTGAAGCTTTTCTTGTTGTGATTTAATTGCTGATACTTGACTTTGAATTTGATCAACTTGAGCTTGTGCAGCTTGTTGTTGAGCATTTAAGCTATTAATTTTATTGTTCTGTGCAGCGATCTTGTCATCTGTTGTATCGGCATGCACATTCACTAGACTAGCACCTTGTGTAAGAACCAAAGCACTCAATAACATCGAAGTGATAATTTTTTTCTTCATAAATAATTCTACTCCTATCCAATAAGACAATAATAAGTATAACAGAAAAAGACGTAGAATATGTTACGCCTTTATTACATTTTTATTTCTTCTTTTTTATCATAAATAAACTTTTTCCAAAACCGGTTGCAAAAGTAGTAAAAGCAGGGAATTAAGCACCATTGTCGGAGCCAAACTATAGACAATAAAACTACTTATTTCCATACTAGTTAAAGAAACTAGATTGGCTAATAAAAAAGAAACAAATTCAAACAAGAATACTAGTATTAAAACGGACAAGAATCGAGTGATTTTATTGCCCATCATGATTGTATTATATTTATTGACTAATACACTCAACAGGGGAAGTAATAATGTGGCAATTCCAATTACATGAAAATAGTAAGCATCATAAAGAATACCTATCACTAAGAATATTGTAAATGCTGTTACATCAGACACTTCTACTGAAATAAATAGCAGAAAGATCAACACCAAATGGCAAACTAAATGGAATTTTATAGGTAAAAAGGAAGCAATTAAGGTTGAAATATGGCCATCTAATAACATTAAAAAAAGCAATAACAACGGTATTCCCACATATTGTTTAAAAAGTCGCATATCAATTCCCCACCAAAGTTACCACACGAATGTCAGAAAAATCAGCACTTGGTTTAATATATACTTCTTTTGTCAAATAGTCACTACTTGAAGCTACAGAAGATACTTTCCCAACAGAAATATTTGCAACGGGATAAGATCCTAAGCCACTTGTAACAACTTTTGATCCCTCTTTAATCTCATCAGAAGTATTCAGCTGACTAACAATAAAGGCTGACTTTTTTTCACTATACCCTACAATAATACCATAAATAGTTTTTGAGCCGCTTTGTATTCTAACAGATATATTTTCGCTATTCTTTTTATTCGTTAATAGACTAATTCTACTAGAATGTTCATTCACTTGATCAACACTCCCAATCAAGCCACCATCGCCAACAACAAGCATGGTTGAAGCTACTTTATTTTCTGATCCTACATTAACTGTCAACTCATTAGACCATGAAGCAGGAGTGCGAGCAATAACATCAGCAGATAGTTTCACATCACTATTAATAGAATTCTTCATATCCAGCATTTCTCGAAGTTGGGCATTTTCTTCTTTTAAATCAGAAACCTCATTTGACGCTGAATCAATTTCATTTAAAGTAGCTTTTAACTCTTCATTCTCATGATAAGTATTAACCAAATGTTCCAAATCACTTTTCACATCAGTAAGTAAGTGGAATGGCTTTGACAAAACATTATCAACAAGGCTTAAAGCATTTGATGTCCCATTTACAAACCAAGTAGAATAAGTAGAAAGTAACAAAGCTGAAGCAGTTAAAATTAAAACAATGATCATTACAATTAATCTTGATTTTTTAAATTTTTTCATCTCAATACCTACAAAATCACAACAAAATACAAGAAAAGGAGATAGCAAATGCTAAACTCCCTATTGACGGAGAATGGGGGATTCGAACCCCCGCGCCAGTTACCCGACCTAACGATTTAGCAAACCGTCCTCTTCAGCCTCTTGAGTAATTCTCCAACTATAAAATGGGCACGAGTGGACTCGAACCACCGACCTCACGCTTATCAGGCGTGCGCTCTAACCACCTGAGCTACGCGCCCAAGTTATAAAAACTTGGTATGAACCTTTCGTTCAAAGCGGGTGACGAGAATCGAACTCGCGACAACAGCTTGGAAGGCTGTAGTTTTACCACTAAACTACACCCGCTTATTCAAAAATATGGCGCGAGACGGAATCGAACCGCCGACACATGGAGCTTCAATCCATTGCTCTACCAACTGAGCTACCGAGCCTTATTGCGGGAGCAGGATTTGAACCTACGACCTTCGGGTTATGAGCCCGACGA
>NZ_JAQFJD010000006.1:0-82258 GCF_030439925.1 Streptococcus sp. SG2
CCGCTCCATTGATGGTTTCGGAAGTCTTGTCATAGGTCTTGAAGCTCCATGTACCTTCTGCTGTCTTAACTTCCGTTTTACTTGGTTGCGTTGGAGTCGCTTGACTACCGTCTTTCAGATCTGTTTGAGCTACTGGAAGCAGATCTTTTACTTCTTGTGGAAGCTCTTTGCCTGGAGTTCCGCTGACAAACTCGTGAGTCGCCTTGTAGGTTGGCGCTGGGGTGAATTCCCAGGTTCCTACAAACTTAACATCCGCTCCATTGATAGTTTCAGATGGCTTGTCATATGACTTGAAGCTCCAGGTGCCTTCTGTTGTCTTAACCTCTGTTTTACTTGGTTGCGTTGGAGTCGCTTGACTACCATCTTTCAAGTCTGTTTGATCTACTGGAAGCAGATCTTTTACTTCTTGTGGAAGCTCTTTGCCTGGAGTTCCACTGACAAACTCGTGTGTCGCCTTGTAGGTTGGAGCTGGGGTGAATTCCCATGTTCCTACGAAGTGTGCGTCTGCTCCATTGATGGTTTCAGACGGCTTGTCGTAGGACTTGAAGCTCCAAGTGCCTTCTGTTGTCTTAACCTCTGTTTTACTTGGTTGCGTTGGAGTCGCTTGGCTGCCATCTTTCAAGTCTGTTTGAGCTACTGGAAGCAGATCTTTTACTTCTTGTGGAAGCTCTTTGCCTGGAGTTCCGCTGACAAACTCGTGAGTTGCCTTGTAGGTTGGGGTAGGGATGAATTCCCAGGTTCCTATGAAGTGTGCGTCTGCTCCATTGATGGTTTCGGAAGTCTTATCGTATGATTTGAAACTCCAAGTACCTTCTGTTGTCTTAACCTCTGTTTTACTTGGTTGCGTTGGAGTCGCTTGACTACCATCTTTCAAGTCTGTTTGATCTACTGGAAGCAGGACTTTCACTTCTTGTGGAAGCTCTTTGCCTGGAGTTCCACTCACAAACTCGTGAGTTGCCTTGTAGGTTGGCGCCGGGGTGAATTCCCAAGTGCCTACAAACTTAACATCCGCTCCATTGATGGTTTCTGAAGTCTTGTCATAGGACTTGAAGCTCCAAGTGCCTTCTGACGTCTTAACTTCCGTTTTACTTGGTTGTGTTGGCGTTGCTTGGCTGCCATCTTTCAAGTCTGTTTGAGCTACTGGAAGCAGATCTTTTACTTCTTGTGGAAGCTCTTTGCCTGGAGTTCCACTGACAAACTCGTGTGTCGCCTTGTAGGTTGGCGCTGGGGTGAATTCCCAGGTGCCTACGAAGTGTGCGTCTGCTCCATTGATGGTTTCTGAAGTCTTGTCATAGGACTTGAAGCTCCAAGTGCCTTCTGCTGTCTTAACCTCGGTTTTACTTGGTTGAGTCGGGGTTACTTGGCTTCCATTAGATAAATTCTTTTCTGTTGCTGGAAGCAGGTCTTTCACTTCTTGTGGAAGTTCTTTACCTGGAGTTCCACTCACAAACTCATGATGCTTTTCATAAAGAAGAGCAGTACTTACCTGATTAGAAGGAGCTGATAAATTATCAACATGCAATGTTACAGTGTTGTCAATTTTTTCAGAACCCTTTTCTTCTACCTTTTTGTTTGTAGCTGTTTTATAGGTAATAATGATATCCGACGAAGAGTTCCCTTTTAGGTATTCAGGTGTCATTTTAACGGTAACTGTTTGACCTGTCTTTTCAATCGTATAATCACGACCTTCTTGCAGCGTTACTCCACCTGATTCAACTTTAAGTTCTTTATAATCCAAACGCTCATCAAATTTTTGAACCATTTCAATAGATGAAGGGGCTGCTAAAATGTCCTTACCTGGAACCGGAACTTTAAAAGTAGCTTTATATGTTACATCTTGTCCTTCCTTAGCTGGAATCTCAGCTGGATCTACCTCAAGAACTGGTCGCGGATCAATCTTTTCAATATAAAGCCCAAATACCGCCGAGCAGGTTTCAGTTGATGAATAACCGAAATTCATACTGTTATTATTAGATCTAAGCGCTAAACCTGAAACGTTATTTTCATAGTTACTACCACTTGTTACTTGAGTCGCAATCCAAGCAGTTCGTTCTCCTTGGTCTTCCTGTTTCAAAACATTGGCGTTATTCATCAGACGAAGATTAACACCATTTTGATAATCTTTAACATAGAAGGTTTCCTTCAAGTTATTTGCATCCATTGCATCGATGTCCGTTGGTTTCATGACCAACTTCAAATCTGTCTCTGATCCATCTGCATAACGCAACTCTGCAGTTACATCAGCATCAATCCAAAATGCCTTATTCATGATGTAATCATGATTCGCATCCACATAAGGGACATTCCCAATTTCAAATGCATTGCTTTCCCACAATTCTGAGATTGAGAAAAATTCAACAGTAGATTTTTGAGCGCTATTCATCTCAGATTCTGCTTGAGCAGTGTTTAGATAGTGCAGGGTTACTTTATTGAAATTTAGATAAGCATCTACTTGCTTACCATTAACGGTTCCAATATTTGTGAATTTTAGAGAAAGAGGATTTTCAAAAACTTGATCCTGTTTTTTACTTTTATCTACTTTAAGAGTAAAGTTCTCCATCTCACCCGGATAGGCACCACCACTGAGATATTCATAATGGGGATTAGATAAATGAAACTGATCAACAGACTGTGATTTGGATAAAACACTGACATTGTTGATATTCAAATTAAACTTACGAATATCCAAGGTAGAGATATCCGTTCCATTTTTAATCTCTTCTAACGCAGCATAAGACTGAATTGGAAGAAGAAAAATAGAAAAAAATAAAACGATTAGGCCGATAAACGCCTTCATTTTTCTACCAAAATCGGTAGTAAATCGCATCTTCATCCGACTTCTCCTTTTCATAATTTATCTCCAAATTTAAAATGATCCGCATTCAATCATTTTAAATAGACATATTCACCATATTCTATCACAAAAATATTGCAAATGAAAGTACAATCAAAAAAATAATTACTTTTTTGTATTTTTCAATTACTACCCTCTGTAATACATACATTAACGATCTTATCATCTTAATAAAAACAAAAATTATGCCTTTTATACTATATTTTTTACTGTCCGATTTCCAATTGAGTTGCACACCTTATTGCGCCATATTTTTCAATAAGCAAAGCGCGAAATTATATGTATGGCGTTTTTTGTCCCTAATTTTATGAATCACAATAGGCTGAGAATCGCAGAAAAAAAGCAGAAATAAATCTGCTCTTTTTCTTTATTCAGTTTCCTTATCTGTTACTTCTGAGGTGTCAGATTTGATAGGATTTGCCGGTTCGTAAGCCCGAATAATCTGAGCCACCACTGGATGGCGGACTACATCTTTAGCCGAGAAATGCACAAAGTCAATCTGAGAAATATTTTTTAATTTTTCCTGGGCATCAATCAAACCAGATTTAACATTACGTGGTAGGTCAACCTGGCTAATATCTCCATTAACAATCATCTTAGATTGGAAGCCCAGCCGAGTCAGAAACATCTTCATCTGCATGATGGTCGTATTTTGCGCTTCATCTAGAATTACAAAAGCATCATCCAAAGTTCTACCCCGCATATAGGCCAAAGGAGCAATTTCAATAATTTCTCTCTCCATAAGGCGCGTCGTCTGGTCCTTGCCCAAAATCTGATACAAGGCATCATAGACCGGCCGCAGATATGGATCCACCTTTTCCTTAAGGTCACCAGGCAGAAATCCCAGACTCTCACCAGCCTCTACTGCTGGACGTGTCAGGATAATTCGCTTGACTTGCCCACGTTTAAGAGCAGTTACAGCCAGGGTCACTGCTAGAAAGGTCTTACCTGTTCCGGCTGGCCCGATTCCAAAGACAATATCATGATTCTTGACACTGTCCACATATATTTTTTGGCCAAGTGTCTTGACCCGAATCGGCTTACCGTAACTATCCTTGATGATTTCTTCTTCATAAAGGGCAACAAACTTATCAATCTCATCATTTTTGGCCATAGTAATTGCTGTTACCACATCAGGCGTTCCAATGGTCATGCCACGATTGACCAAGACCAAGAGAGCTTGAATCACTTGTCTAGCCTCTTCACAAGCAGTCTCTTCTCCCAATACCTGCACAATTTCAGTACGGGCATGAATCGTCACCTTTAATTCCTGCTCCATCAGACGCAGATGTCGTTCATTAGATCCAAAAAGGTGGAATGAATCATCTGGATGGCTCAACTTAATTTCTACTGAATGTTCCTGCAAACAAAGAACCTCTCTCATTTATTTTTTAATGAATTACCTTTATTATATCAAAGCAAGCAAAAAAAGACTATTTGGAACCTTTCTCTAATGTGCTTGATATTCCTCCCAAATTGCATCAAAGTCACCTAGATTAAAAGGAAAACTAGCATGCTCTTCCAAGAATCGACTGACCTCATCAAAATCGTCAGTGTGCTTGGGAAAAGCCGTATCCTGAAAAGCTAAATCAGCTAAAATCGCCTTTGGTTCATTGCTCTTTGGATTGCGCTCAGTCATGAGCCAACTATAAAATGATTTTCTCACTTGATTCCTTTCTGTCACAATTCTATAGAATTGCACATACTTTAAATATTACAGTCTATTATATCAAATAAATCAAAAACAGAAAGCCTAAGCCTCCTGTTTTCTAACTATTATTTTCCAAGGTAGTATTCTTTTACCACGTTCAATTTTTCGTCGAATTCAAATACCAATGGTGGGAAGTTAGGAATTTCCACACCCATGATTTCGTCATCTGACAATTGTTTGATGTGTTTTACAAGGGCACGGATAGAGTTACCGTGAGCTCCTACGAATACGTTTTTACCATCTTTAAGAGCTGGAGCGATTTTGTCTTCCCAGAATGGAAGGGCACGTTCCAAAGTCACTTTCAAGTTTTCAGCATCTGGAATTACTGAGTCGTCAAGTGAAGCGTAACGACGGTCAGTGTGTGCTGAGTATTCGTCATCACGAGGCATTGCAGGTGGCAACACATCGTATGAACGACGCCAGATGTGAACTTGCTCATCACCAAATTGTTCAGCAGCTTCAGCCTTGTTTTTACCAGTCAAACCACCGTAGTGACGTTCGTTCAAGCGCCATGATTTTTCAACCGGAACCCACAATTGGTCAGCAGCTTCAAGAGCCAAGTTTGTTGTTTTGATCGCACGTTTCAATACTGAAGTGTATGCTTGGTCAAATTCGATACCAGCTTCTTTGATCAATTTACCAGCGTCAATCGCTTGTTGTGTTCCTTTTTCAGACAAATCAACATCAGCCCAACCAGTGAAAAGGTTAGCTTTGTTCCATTCAGACTCACCGTGGCGAGCAAAAACTAATTTTACCATTAGAAATTCTCCTTTAATTTTTGAAAACTGTCATACAGCTACCATTATATTTTACAAAATTTTTCCTTAAAAAGCTAGTCTCAGTAAGATATTTGTGATATTTTTAACCAGAATATTAGAGCTAGCAAAAAGGGAGAGCGATCCCAACTTTCCCTTTATTTTTAACTAGCTTCCTGCTGTCGGGCCACACAATCTGGGCAGATACCATAGACCACCATTTGACTCTTAGTGATCTGATATCCCGTCTGATCTGCCGCTTCTTGCTGAACATCTGGTAAATCTAAATCCATATCAGCAATCCGACCGCATTTTTCACAGATAACATTAAGGTGCTGATGACCCATAAAATCGTAATAAGTTGTAGTATCATTCCGGACCTTAAGCTCGGAAACAAATCCCTCATCAATGAGAACCTTGAGATTATTGTAAACTGTTGCCAGGCTCATATTTGGAAATGCAGGCAGTAGAGCCTGATAAATCATATCAGCACTGGGATGATCATGGCTTTGGATAATAAAATCAATCACAGCCTTTCGAGTCTCTGTAATACGAACTCCTTTTTCTCTCAAATGGTTTAGTACATCTTGATAGTACTCTTTATTCTGGTCCAGATGGTGCTTATGTTCTTTCATATTCTTCTTCCCTATTCTTACTAGCTACCTACATTATATCACGTATAAGCAATCTTGACTATTAAGAATGATTGTAAATAAGAATTTTTATCAATAGATTTTTTACTCTCTATCATTAATCTGACTTGGAATAATTTTATTAAATCATTTAATTGCAAAACGGCATTGAAAATAATTGAACATTAAAAATAGTTATCTTTCAGATTCTATGTCTATTATATAACTACTTACACATATCACTCAAAAATAGACGTACATATTGTTAAACTATTAAACAGATAATCTCCCCAACTTTGCCCCAAAGCAACAAAAAAGCCTATTGTACAACGTCAAAACGTTGATACAATAGGCTTTGAAAATCAAGATTATTTAACAGCGTCTTTAAGTGCTTTACCTGCTTTGAAAGCTGGAACTTTAGAAGCTGCGATTTTGATTTCTTTACCAGTTTGTGGGTTGCGACCTTTACGAGCTGCACGTTCACGAACTTCGAAGTTACCAAAACCGATCAATTGAACTTTTTCACCTTTTGAAAGGTATTCAGTTACAGCTGCAAATACTGCATCAACAGCTGCTGCTGAGTCTTTTTTAGTCAATTCTGTAGCTGCTGCTACTTTTGCAATCAAATCTTGTTTGTTAGCCATTTAACAAATCCTCCAAAAATTTTATCGGGTAATGAATACCCTAACATGTACTATCATAACTTAAAAACGTTTTTAGGTCAAGCCTAAAACAACGTTTTTACAATTTTTCTAGGCTGATTTCCTTTGATTTTTCTTATTTAATACTTAGCGGTATCGAATTAAAATTGCCCAAGCATTTTCGCCAGTATGCGTTTGAATAATCGACCCAGTTTCGAGTACAGAAATTGATTTTTCAACAAACTTTTGCAATCTTTCTTTCATTTCTGTAGCATAAGCAGGAGTTCCTGCATAGGAAATGCCAATTTCTTCTATATCTACATTCGTCAACTTATCCTCCAGCTCATTCAACCATTTTTTAAAGGTTTTATCCCCTCGGCCTTTTACAATTGTTTGGAGCTGGTGATTTTTCATTTGCATCACTACTCGGATATTAAGCAATGAGCTGATTAAGCCAGTCACCCGACCGATTCGCCCACCCTTAACCAAGTTCTCAAGAGTCGAAACACCAATATAAAGTTCGGATTTTTCTTTTACTTCTTCTATTCTTTGTAAAATCTCATCCAACTCAGCACCATCTTTAGCTAGTTTAGCAGCCTCTACCACCTGAAATTTAAGAGCCTGATCTGTAAAAGAGCTATCAATAATGGTCACATCTGCATTAGCTAGAGTAGCACCCTGCCTTGCTGCTTCAATAGTACCAGACAAAGCATGTGACATATGAATAGCTATGATATGATCAGCTGTTTCTGCCAGTGCTTCAAACACTTCAGCAAAGACTCCCACCGGAGGCTGACTCGTTTTTGGTAAATTCTTACTTTCCTTCATCAGGCGTAAAAATTCACCCTCTTTTAAATCCGAATCTGAATAAACTACACCGTCAACCATGACAGAGAGCGGAACAATTGTAATATCTAACTCTTTTACAACTTCTGGTTCAATCGTGATGGAAGAATCGGTTACAATTTTTATTTTTGCCATTTTTTCCCTACTTATTGCATTTATTGTTTTTATTATATCAAAATAATTTCATTTTTGGAATGGCTAACCTTCTGAAGAACATTGGTCATTTCTTATAAAGTGATGCTCTTTAATCCCCGAATCATCCAAAAGTAGTCCGTGCAAGACACCACCATAGACAGCACCGCCATCCATACCAATTTTCCCATCTGATGTCTGCCAAAGTTGGCTGATTCCAGGTTTTTCATGGAAAAGATAGAAAGTTGGTGTATGGCCAAAGACTATCGTCTTCCCTGTACGATTGTCTCCTTCATGGAAAGGAGCTCGAATCCAGACTTTTTGATAGTCTGAAGTATCATGCCAATCATCCAAGTCTAATTCAATTCCAGCATGAACAAAAATATATTTATCTGTCTCCAGCACAAAAGGCATTTTACGGATAAATTCAACTAAATCTGGTGCCTTTTCTAAAACAGCTTGCGCATCCAATACTGCGTCAACAGGAGCATCCAAAGGCCGTCCCAAAATAGAATTAATAGTTGTATCCCCACCATTTCGGCGGTAATGGTCATAAGACTTAGCTGGATTATCCAACCAAGTCAGAAACATAAACTCATGATTTCCTGATAAGCAAATCGCTCCTTGCTGATTTACCAAGTCTCTAACTTTCTCTAAAACAGCTCGGCTATTTTCCCCACGATCAATCAAATCACCTAAAAAGACCAGCTGAGAATGACCATCCCACTTTTGCAATAAGTCATTTAGCATGTCATACTTGCCATGAACATCCCCAATAACAAAGTAATCAGTCATCTTTCTCCCCCTCTTGATCAAAAGTACTTCTGCAAGCCTATTTCTTTAATAATTCACGCGCCTGGCTCAAAGCGGCTTCTGTTACATTTTCACCAGCTAACATCTTAGCAATTTCTTCCACTCGCTCATCGAAGTCCAAGAGACGAACAGTTGAAACAGTAGAATTTTCATCAGAAATTTTTTCAATAAAGAATTGGTTGTCTGCAATGGCAATGACTTGTGGCAGATGAGAGATTGCTAAAACCTGACCATTACTGCCAATCTTATGGATTTTTTGTGCAATAGCTTGAGCTACACGACCCGAAACTCCTGTATCAACTTCGTCAAAGACTATACTAGTCTTTCCTTCTTTCCGAGAAAAAGCTGATTTAATTGCAAGCATTAGACGAGATAATTCCCCACCTGATGCAACCTTAACTAAAGGCTTAAAGTTTTCTCCAGGATTAGTTGAAATATAAAACTCCACTTGCTCATTACCTTCACGGTTAAACTTGCTCTTGTTAAATTGAACTTGAAAATTCGCTTTTTCCATATAGAGATCTTGCAGTTCCTGCTTAATTTCCGACTCAAGTTGTTTAGCTAAAGTATGCCTTGCTTGGCTAAGCTGTCCAGCCAAATTCACCAACCGCTTTTCTAACTCTTTAAGTTCTGCCTCTAAATCTTCAGAAGATGAATGACTACCTGTCAGTAGCTGGTACTCTTTCGAAATTTGCGAAAAATATTCTAGAACATCATCTACTTGGCCACCATATTTTCGAGTGATACTGTTAATCAAATCTAAACGACTTTCAACCTGCATCAAGCGGTTGCCATCAAAATCTAGGCCATCTAAGATATCCTCCAACCGTTTAGTCACATCTTCCAGAACGTAATAGGTCTCAGAAAGACTCGAAGATAATTCCTTATATATTGGGTCATATTCTTCAATAGACTCCATATCGTTCATAGCTGAACGCACATTAGCCAAACTAGAAAAATCCTCGTTATCCAACATAGCGTATGCATTGGTCAAGGTATCAGCAATCAGCTTGTGATTGAGTAAGCGATCACGTTCTTGGTGGAGAGCTTTGTCTTCACCAGTTTTCAAGGAAGCACTATCAATTTCAGCCATCTGAAATTCTAGCATTTCAATGCGAGCCTTATGCTCCTCTTGATTTTTATGCAAGGTCAGAACCTGTTTGCGAAGCTGACGATAGTGATCAAAGGTTTCTTGATAGAAAGCTTTCAAGGCAACGAAATCCTCATCTCCAAACTCATCCAACATGGCTATATGAAGCTGAGGACGCATTAATTCTTCCTGATCGTGTTGACCATGAATATCTACTAAATGTTGACCAATAGCCTTCAAAACTGATAGATTAACTAACTGTCCATTAACCCGGCTGACGCTACGGCCATTTTGCAGAATTTCTCGGCGGATAATAAGCTCATCAGTCAATTCCAAGCCCTGCTCTTCAAAAATTGCTTCTATAGCTGAGCTATTCTCCAATGAAAACAATCCTTCAATTTCTGCCTTAGTAGCTCCATGACGAATAACATCTGTAGTAGCACGGCTACCCAGCATCATATTCATAGCATCGATAATGATAGACTTTCCTGCCCCAGTTTCGCCGGTCAGGACTGTCATCCCTTGGTCAAAATGAAGAGAGATTTCTTCAATAATAGCAAAGTTTTTTATAGAGATTTCTAATAACATGGCTTTCCTACCAATTCTCGATAACGTCTAAAATTCTTGAAATGTCTTCTTTATCTTTAAGAATCATCAAAATACTATCATCATCTGTGATAATGCTAAATATTTTTTCTGAGAATGCTTCAGTGATTTGTCTTTTAATGACAGCCGTACTTCCAGGAACCAAGTTCAGATTAATCATATTTCCTAAGGTGCTAGCTTCTAGAATTGTATTCTCAGCTAGCTTTAAACTACTACTCACTGACTTGGGAATTTCATAAATATAGGTGTTGTTCTTCAGTGGCGTTTTTACAATCCCCAATTCCTTGATATCTCTAGAAACTGTCGCCTGAGTTGCTTTAATCCCTGACTGTCTTAAATAAGTAACAATCTCCTCCTGGGTACCAATCTCAAAATCATTGACAAATCGTCTAATTTTTTCTAATCTTTCCTTTTTATTCATCCTTAAATTCCTTATGCGCTGCCTCAACCACCGTGCCGATCAGGTCTGCTACTAGATTTTGGGGTTGAGATTCTTTTTCTAAATAAGCCAAAAATTCAACATTGCCGTGTCCCCCTTGGATAGGAGAGTAATTCAGGCCTTTGACAGAAAAACCAAGTTCTACCATAAAAGATGTGACCTTTTCTAAGACCGCTACATGGACTTTTTTATCTTTGATGATGCCGTTCTTGCCAATCTGTTCTCGACCGGCTTCAAACTGTGGTTTTATCAAGGCAACAACCTGCCCTTCTTCCGCCAGAATTTCCTTCAAGGCAGGTAAAATCAAACTCAGAGAGATAAAACTGACATCAATGCTAGCAAACTGCGGTATTTGTTCAAAATCAGCTACTGAAGCATAGCGAAAATTATACTGTTCCATGCTGATGACGCGCTGATCCTGTCTAAGTTTCCAAGCTAATTGGTTAGTGCCGACATCAACAGCGTAGACGAGACTTGCACCGTTTTGCAACATAACATCAGTAAAGCCACCAGTCGAAGCACCAATATCTAGCGTTACCTTATCTTTCACTGAAATTCCAAAAACTTGCAAGGCCTTTTCTAATTTTAGTCCACCACGGCTGACAAACTTCAATTTTTCACCTTTAAGTTTTAGTTCAGTTGTATCATCAATCTTTTCACCTGGCTTATCGAAGCGCTGACCGTTGATAACTGACACAACTAGGCCAGCCATAACCCCCCGTTTTGCCTGCTCTCTAGTTTCAAAAAGTCCTTGTTTAAAAGCTAGAACGTCTACTCTTTCCTTAGTCATATAATCTCAAACTTTCTATGATTTTCGTGAGGCTTTCTCCTGAGAAGGGGCGATTCTGAGCGATCTCCTTCAGTAAATTTTGAGCCTGATCTAAAGCTTGATCCAAAATTTCTTTTGCCTTTTCTAACCCCAAAAGAGCTGGATAGGTAGACTTAGCTGCAGCCAAGTCTTTTTGCGGTGTTTTACCCAATTCTTCAAAACTCGCCGTCACATCTAAAATATCATCTCGAACCTGAAATGCTAAACCTATCAACTCACCAATCTGGCGAAGTTTAGCTTGGACTCCTTCATCAACCTGCACTAGCAATCCTGCTGCTACAAAAGGAAAGGCTAAGAGCTTGCCCGTTTTGTGAGCATGAATAGCCTGAAGTTCTTCCAAATCAAGCTGACAGCCTTCCCCTTCCATATCGAGAGCTTGCCCCCCAACCATGCCGAAGGTCCCAGCTGCTTGCGATAGTTCCATAATCAAATTCACCTTAACCTGGCTTGGTAACTCTGCTACAGCTATCAAGCCGTAAGGATCTAAAAAGAGAGAATCTCCTGCTAATATAGCCATGGCTTCGCCAAATTTTTTATGATTAGTCAAACGCCCACGCCGATAGTCATCATCATCCATTGCTGGTAAATCATCATGAATGAGACTTCCAGTATGAATCATTTCCAAAGCGGAAGCTACTTGAAAATGTGCAGACTGAAGAGGCAAACCAAATGCCTCAACTAGCTCTAATAATAGCAAAGGCCGAATCCGCTTGCCACCTGCTTGAACAGAGTAGAGAATGGATTCTACCAAAGAATCTGACACTGCTTTCTTACTATAATAGTCAATGATCGTCTGGTCTATCTGTCTTATTTTTTCTTCCTGGTTCATTCCATTTCCGTTTCTGTACCATCTTCTTGCATGACCTTAACCAAGGTCTTTTCTGCCTTGTCCAGACTAGCCTGGAGTTCCTTTGAAAGCTTCATCCCCTTTTGAAATTCCGCAATCGCCTCTTCCAGGGCTACATCACCATTTTCCAGCTTTTGAACAATGACTTCCAAGTCTGCTAAGTTTTCTTCAAATTTCTTTTCTTTGGACATGTTTCACCTCTACTTCCAGCTGCCCATCCCGCATAAGCAAGGTCAGCTCATCTTTCTCTTCAATGCCTGCACTTGATTCGATAACCTTTTGATTCTTTTGGACAATAGCATAGCCACGCGCCACGATTCGACTGGTATCCAGCATAAGCAAGGCCTCGGACAATCTCCTGACTTGAGCCACCTTGTTATCATAAATGACCGCCATGTTGCTACGCAACAAACGCTCCAGCTGGACAGTCTGCTCTTGAAAACGCTGAACGCGACTGAGCGGATTCAATACTTCTAAACGATGCTGCAAGATTTTGACCCGCTGTTGCTCTTCACTATAATATTCGCGAATTTTTTGCTTTAGTCGCAGGTTGAGCTGGTCTAACTTCTGCAGATGACCATCGTAAAGCCGCTCTGGCTGACGGAAGATAACCGACTGGGTTAGCTTATTCAACCGCTCTCGATAATAGCTCAGGCGATTGGACATTGCCCGTGACATGCGGTTTTCCTGCTGCTGCAAATGTCCTAGCAGATCTAGCTTAGTGACTGGTGTTGCTAGCTCAGCCGCTGCCGTTGGAGTCGCAGCCCTGCGATCTGCTACAAAGTCCGCCAAAGTCGTATCTGTCTCATGGCCGACACTAGAGATAACAGGAATCCGAGACTCAAAAATAGCCCGTACTGTTTCCTCTTCGTTGAAAGCCCAGAGATCTTCGATAGAACCGCCACCTCGACCAATAATCAGCACATCCAAATCCGACCGCTCATTGGCCAGTCTGATGTGGTCAGCAACCTGAGCTGCAGCCCCATCCCCCTGCACCTTGGTAGGATAAAGGACAATCTCCACTCCCGGAAAGCGACGGCTGACCGTCGTGATAATATCTCGGATGACCGCTCCGCTGGGACTGGTTACGACGCCGATTTTCTTAGGAAATTGTGGCAAGGCTTGCTTGAATTTGTCTTGAAAAAGACCTTCTTCTCCAAGTTTTTTCTTGAGCTGTTCAAACTGGATAGCCAAAGCTCCGATACCATCCGGCTCTGCCTTTTCGATGATAATAGAATAGGAACCGCTCGGCTCATAGAGCTGTACCCGGCCAATGACATTGATTTTCATGCCTTCTTCCAGCTCAAAGCCCAACTTCTGGTAGACACCGGACCAAATCGTGACCTGAATGACGGCCTTTTCATCTTTCAATGAGAAATACTGATGATTGGGACGCCGGCGGAAATTGGACACCTGACCAGTCAAGTAGACCCGCTCCAAATAAGGATCGCGCTCAAACTTCATCTTCAGATACTTGGTCAAGGTCGAAACCGACAAATATTCTGGCATGTCCTTTTCCTTTCTTATCTAGTTTTCACATAACATTTATTATAACAAAAAACTGCATAAAAAACCGATTTCAAAACTTAAAAATGCCTTGAAAAGCAAGAAAAAACTGGGCACCTCAAAATAGAACCCAGCATACAAAAAAACCAAGAAACAGTCTACCGACTCATCTCCTTCATCCACCTTGGAATGGCTCTGCTGATTGACGTTGGTAGGACGACATAAGCCTCCTGACTCAATTCATCCGCGATAAGGGAGTGAAGAAGGGTTGCAGCCGTGACTCGCTCAAAGGGACTGCTTGATTTGAACTGACCCGCAAAAGCGGCAATCATACCAGCCAGCGTGTCCCCCATGCCGCCAGTTGCCTGATAAGGTCCGCCTACTGTCAGCTCAAAGACCTGCTCTTGACCACTTTGATAGATGGTCGTCCCATGCTTTTTCTGCACAACAATACTGCCTAGAGGCAGCTGATTGACCGCCGCCTGATTGGCTACCGCTGTCTGTTCTGACAAGCTCAAACCTGCTAAGCCTTCCCACTCCTTTTGATGAGGGGTAAAAACTGTTTGGGCTTTTGGAAATGGCAAAGCTGCCTTGCTAAAGAGTGAAATGGCGCCGCCATCCATGATGAGTATCTGCTGTTCTGACACAGTCTGGATTACCTTTTGTAGGATATCTAGACCTAGTTGATTCTCCGCCAAACCAGGACCAATCAAGACTAGATCTGATTTAGCCAGCTGCTCTGTCAATCGGTCTTGCTCCTCTAAGTCAAAGGCCATGGCCTCCGGTAAATGACTGTGCAGAGGGGCGATATTTTCTCTATCTGTAGCAACGGTCACCAGACCTGCTCCACTATTGACAGCCGCTAAAGCTGCCATGATGATGGCACCACCATAAGGATAGGTTCCCCCAATCAGTAAGAGACGGCCATAGTCCCCCTTGTGACTATCCAAGGGACGTTTCCTAATAACTTTTTTTAAAATATTTTCAGCATTTTTTGACATGATATTCTCCTAGACCAACTTCATCCTGTACTGGTCTCAAGATGACCAAACCTATCTTCATTATACACCAAAAGGCACCTAAACAGGTGCCTCGTATCGCTAGAAAGTTATTTTTCTCGGAAATCTGCAAATTTTTGTAAGATTCTTGCTGCGACTGCCTTGGGTAGATTTTCCTGAAAGGCAACCTGCTCATCCGCATAATCGCTCAAGCCTGGGAAATCTCCAACCTGCACAGCGTAGAGAGAATTCTTAAATAGCTGGATATCATTTTGATCATTACCAAAAGCCACATAATCCGAACCGCAGAGTTCCTTTACAGTTGAAGCCTTATTGGTTTCAGCCGGATTGATATAAAAACATTTCTCATGTTCATGATAGTCTAGACTTAGATTGGGCAAGTTTGTAAAACGAGCCTGTAAATCGTCTAAGAGCTGCTCATGATTCCCCATGTAAATAACGACCTTAATAGGATGCTGGAGTTCAGTCAGTTCCAGCCGTCTTGCTCGCTTTAGAGGATCTACACTGGCAATAAAAGGGATTTTTTCTAAAATCTGGCCACTATAGTCAAAAGTATTATCAACGAAAAAAGGCAAATTATAGGTCAAACAAGTATCTAGAATGGCTTGATAACTCGACTGATGCAGCTGACGCTCAAACACCAGCTGTCCATTCTGATAAGCTACTCCGCCGTTCAGGCCAATCACTATCTGCTGGCTCAATTCCGGATCTAATAGCCCCAAACAATCCCGATAGGAGCGCGCCGAAGCAAACAGAACCTCATGCCCAAACTGAGGCGCCATCAGCAGGACCTGTTTAATCTCTTCATCAATCGTCATATAATCGAAAGACAAGGTCCCATCCAAATCAAAGACAAATTTCATGATTCAAGACTCCGTTTAAAGGCCTGGTAGGTCTGCTCCATCAGCATGGTAATGGTCATAGGCCCAACACCTCCAGGTACAGGAGTAATCAAACTAGCAATTTCAGCCACTTCATCAAACTTAACATCGCCAATTAGCTTGCCGTTCTCATCTCGATTCATACCGACATCAATGACAACAGCCCCTTCCTTGACAAAGTCCTTGGTTACAAAATGTCCACGACCGATAGCCACTACCAAGATGTCCGCTCGCTTAGCAAGCTTGGCTAGATTGTGGGTTCGAGAATGTGTCAGAGTCACTGTTGCATTCTTAGCCAAAAGGAGCTGAGCCATAGGCTTACCGACAATATTGCTTCGCCCGATAACAACCGCTCGCTTACCTTCCAGTTCAACACCGTATTCATGGAACATTTCCATAATGCCTGCTGGAGTAGCCGGAATCATAACCGGATGGCCACTCCATAGCTTGCCCATATTAAGCGGATGGAAGCCATCTACGTCCTTATCTGGATCAATGGCCAGCAGTACCGCTTCATCATCAATATGATCTGGCAAGGGCAACTGAACTAAAATTCCATGCCAATCAGGATTTTGATTATAAGTTTCAATTAAACTCAACAACTCTTCCTGACTGGTCTCTGCTGGCAGACGATCTACCTTACTCCGAAATCCAGCTGCCAAGGCTGAGCGTTCTTTATTACGTACATAAATTTGACTAGCAGGATTATTCCCCACTAGAATCACTACCAAACCAGGTGTTTGTCCTGTTTTCTCTTTTAACTTAGCAGTTTTTTGGGCTAACTTCCCTTGTAACTTTGCAGCTAATGCCTTCCCATCAATTAACTCAGCCATCTCTCTCCCCCTCTTCTTATCACTGTGCCTTCTATTATATCAAAAAACGACTTAATCCCCCTATACATTTTCCTTATACCAGACTATAGTCTAATCTTTTGACTAAAAGAAAAAGCACCTCATGTGTGCTTCTTAGTATAACAATTCATAGATTTCCATCGCAATCAAGTCAATGCTATCAAAAGTAAAAGTTTCACGAGCTGCAACATCACGGAGTGTGAAGACAGATCCATTTTCCTCATCATAACTGTAAGCGACTTCAGCAACAACAACGCCATCACGTTCGAAGTTGCGCTTTAGACTACCACCATCGCTTGCCATACTTTCTAATCGATTAATAATTCTAACTAAATGTGATTCCATTTTTAGTACTCCTATTTGCTTTATCGTTTCTATTTTACCATAAATAGAAAGTGAACACCTAATAAAAGTTTAAAATTTTGTGATTTTTTAACGAAATTTGTTTGACAAAACCAAATAATTTGAAAAATAGATACTGATTTTGACTCTTTATTCTTGCAAAGATAGAGAATACTGATATAATGAGATTATAAAGTTTGACTATTTTTGACCAAATAATTTTTCTTTATAATTTGCCAAGAAAGAGGTAAAAATATGCTTTGTCAAAACTGTAAAATCAATGAATCTACCATTCATTTATACACTAATGTAAATGGTAAAAAACAACAAGTTGACCTCTGTCAAAATTGCTATCAGATTATGAAAACTGATCCAAATAACTCTCTTTTGGGTGGACTGACGAACATGAATAATCATAATATGGATCCTTTTGATGATTTCTTTAATCATCTGGGGAATTTCCAAGGACCAAAGGATTCTACACCTCCAACTCAGTCAGGTGGTAGTTATGGAGGGGGCAACTATGGTCCTGGTTCTAACAACCAGCGTCCTCAGTCAGCCTCCAATAAACCAAAAGGTCTTTTGGAAGAGTTTGGTATTAACGTTACAGAAATTGCTCGACGTGGTGATATTGATCCAGTGATTGGACGAGATGATGAAATTCGTCGTGTTATAGAAATTCTCAATCGCCGAACTAAGAATAATCCAGTCCTTATTGGCGAACCTGGTGTCGGGAAGACTGCTGTTGTAGAGGGCTTGGCACAGAAAATAGTCGATAGTGACGTTCCTCAAAAACTGCAAGGAAAAGAGGTCATTCGGCTCGATGTTGTCAGCCTTGTTCAAGGAACTGGTATTCGCGGGCAATTTGAAGAACGAATGCAAAAACTCATGGATGAGATTCGCAATCGTAATGACATCATTCTCTTTATTGATGAAATCCATGAAATTGTTGGAGCTGGCTCTGCGGGCGACGGTAATATGGATGCTGGAAATATTCTCAAACCTGCTCTTGCTCGAGGTGAACTTCAACTGGTTGGAGCTACTACTCTCAACGAATACCGAATCATTGAAAAGGATGCAGCATTAGAAAGACGGATGCAACCAGTCAAGGTAGATGAACCAACTGTAGAAGAAACAATCACAATTCTAAAGGGAATTCAAAAGAAATACGAAGATTACCACCATGTTCGCTACACAGATGAAGCTATTGAAGCTGCTGCCATCCTATCCAATCGTTATATTCAGGACCGTTTCCTTCCCGATAAAGCTATTGATCTTTTGGATGAATCAGGATCTAAGATGAACCTAACCCTCAATTTTGTTGATCCAAAAGAAATTGACAGACGCTTGATAGAGGCTGAAAATCTGAAAACACAGGCCACTCGCGATGAAGATTACGAAAAAGCAGCCTACTTCCGCGACCAAATTGCCAAATATAAGGAAATGCAAACTGCTAAAATAGATGAACAAGATACTCCTATCATCAGTGAGAAGGAGATCGAAGCTATTGTCGAGCAAAAAACAAATATTCCTGTTGGGGATTTGAAGGAAAAAGAGCAGTCTCAGCTTATTCATTTAGCCAGTGATTTGAAGTCTCATGTCATTGGGCAGGATGATGCTGTTGATAAGATTGCAAAAGCCATCCGTCGTAATCGTGTGGGATTAGGCAGTCCAAACCGGCCAATCGGAAGTTTCCTTTTTGTTGGACCGACAGGCGTTGGAAAAACTGAACTTTCCAAACAATTGGCCATCGAACTTTTTGGCTCTGCCGATAGCATGATTCGTTTTGATATGAGTGAATACATGGAAAAACATAGCGTTGCCAAACTTGTGGGAGCACCTCCAGGCTACGTTGGCTATGAAGAAGCAGGCCAGTTGACTGAACGTGTTCGTCGTAATCCATACTCACTCATTCTCCTAGATGAGGTGGAAAAAGCTCATCCAGATGTCATGCATATGTTCTTACAAGTCCTAGATGATGGACGTTTGACTGATGGTCAAGGTAGGACAGTCAGCTTCAAAGATACCATTATTATCATGACTTCCAATGCAGGAACTGGCAAAGTGGAAGCTAGCGTTGGCTTTGGTGCTGCTCGAGAAGGTCGGACAAATTCTGTCTTAGGTGAGTTAGGTAACTTCTTTAGTCCAGAATTCATGAATCGATTTGATGGTATCATTGAATTCAAGGCATTAAGCAAGGATAATCTCTTACAGATTGTGGATCTAATGCTGGAAGATGTTAATAATCGACTCGCTAGCAACGAAATTCATCTAGATGTAACAACTAAAGTCAAGGAAAAACTAGTTGATCTTGGCTACGATCCTAAGATGGGGGCACGACCACTCCGTAGAACTATTCAAGATCATATTGAAGATGCTATTACGGACTATTACCTAGAACATCCGACAGATAAGGATTTAAAAGCAATCATGACTAGCAATGGCAAGATTATAATCAAGGGCAAACAGAAAGCTGAGCTTGATCAAACAAGTGACATCAGCACTAGCTCGGATTGATGATAGAGAATTAAAAAACTCCAGTCTAATATTTTAGGCTGGAGTTTTCTTTTATTCTACCTGGTAGCGAAGGATCGTTTTCAACTTATCTGGAGAAGTTCTGTTAAGATTATTTAAGTATATTTCTCTATGAAAAAGAGATCTTCTATTCAAGAAATTTTCTTTACAAAATTCATCCATTTTTGCAAAAGAAAGGGGTTCACTATCAAAAGAACCAAGGTGAAGCATGGTCAAACATTTTCCTTCTTTGATAGTCTCAAAACGAATCTTTTCATAATGAGCATTTGGTTTTTTTACCTTAACTTTCTCAAGCGCCTCTTCTACCATTTCTTTACTGATAAAACTTGGCTGGGCAATCATAATGGTATAAATCAACTCTTCTTTGACCAGTTCTCCTTGCTCTTTTTGCAGCCAAATCCCCTCAAGAGGGTAAACCGTAAAGTCTTGAATTTCTTGATTGGCATGAGATTTTTTATAATCCATTTTTATGGCATAAGCCAAAGCATAGAGAGCTGAAACTTCTTCTGCAAAACCAGGAAGATTGGGATTCCCTGTCCCATCAAGCATGATAAAGGACTGTTGAGGAACATCAACTACTTTCGGACTCGCCTTCACACCGTATAAGCTTTTCTCTGCTTTTCTCCATTCGTATTTCATATGTTTACTCCTTTCTTCTTTCTATCTATAGTATAGCAAGAAAAACCTGACAGGATCTGTCAGGTTTTGTATTTTTGTGAAATAGTTTTAACAATTTGGGCAAGCTCTTGCCGAACTTCAAGTGGCTCTAACACCTCAACACTATCCAAAAAAGATAAAAGATAAGAATACAAACTACTGTGTTTTGGAAATTCCGTTTCTACTAGTAAATTGCCATCGGGGTCCTGTCTAATTTGACCAGAAAATTCTTCATAGACACGAAAAGCCTGACTTTTGTCGAATTTTAATGTAAGGCTAACAAGTTCTTCCTTCACCTTCTCTTTATTGATGGCCAGTTGGACTGTTTTTCTTTCAAATGTTTCCGGCAATATCTGACATTGACTGACTCTGCTTAGTTTAAAAAGGCGAAAATCTTGCTTCTTCCTACAAAAACCATATAGATACCAAGCCTGACTTTTAAAGAGCAATTGCAGAGGCTCAACCATTCGAGTTTCTTCTTTCTCCTGACCCCTATAGAGGAAACTGATCAAGCATTTTTGGAAAATCGCTTGTTTAATTATGTCAAAAAGATCTGCTTGATATTTCTGATTTCGCCAATCTGTAAAATCAACACGAATCCAGTTTTCTGAGCTTGCTTGAAAGAGACTTTGTAACTTCTCTAGAGCTTGGCTTTCACCTTTTAAAGCCTCCAATCCCTGAAGTGATAAGAGTACATCTTCTCTTTCTGCTTCTGATAACAGGCTTTTATCTAAAACGAAAGAGTTCATTAGAAAAATTCCTCCACCTTTTCCCGGGTTGCAATATATTGGGACACCTGCTCCACTTAGACGGTCTATATCTCGATAAATTGTACGTACTGATACTTCCATTTTCTGAGCAAGTTCTGGGGCAGTGACTCTCTCTTTTTCTAATAAACAATATAAAATTCTAAATAAACGATGAGTTGTCATAATTTCACTTCCTTACCTTAAACCTATTGTAACACATCTCAAGTAAGAGATTAAAATAAGATATTTCGGCTACTTTCTTTTTAACTTTCCTATACAGTAAACCTTGACAGACAGCGCTTTCTGCTTTATGATATTAGTAAAAGAAGGGAAGGATTCAATATGGCAATAGCGACATTTGGACAAAAAAAAGAAGGCGTTGAATACAGTAATCGATATAGTGTTTACGCAGTCATTCCTAACCAAGAAAATGATAAGATCATCCTTGTTCAGGCTCCTAATGGGGCTTGGTTTCTTCCAGGAGGAGAAATTGAAGCAGGTGAAGATCACCTATCTGCCTTAGAGCGGGAATTAATAGAAGAATTGGGATTTACCGCTAAAGTTGGAAAATATTATGGTCAAGCGGATGAATATTTTTACTCAAGACATCGAGACCGATACTTCTACAATCCAGCTTACATTTACGAAATCACTTCATTTGAGCAGTCTCAAAAACCACTAGAAGACTTCAATCAACTTGCTTGGTTTCCAATCGATGAAGTAATTGAAAAACTAAAAAGAGGCAGCCATAAATGGGGTGTAGAGATGTGGAAAATGGAGCATCAAGCAAAATAATTCTGCCAATTTTTTCATCTATAACTTCGTAGGATATTTCACAATTCATCGCATAAGTGTTATAATTAATAGTAGATCATCATACAGGAGGAGATCTTATGAAGCTTATCAATACAACTAATAGCCATGCGGTTCTCATTCAAAGTCAGCTTGAAAGTACTGATGCCACTTTAGTTGAGACTTACTCAGCTGGTAATACCGATGTTGTCTTTACCCAAGCACCCAAGCATTATGAAATACTGATTGCAAATACACACCGTGCAGTGCGTGAACAAGAAATTGAAAAAATTCGTGACTTCTTCCTCAAAAGAAAAATAGATACAAAAGCGATTGATACTGCCGGTATTCAAACAATCTACGCTGACAAACTCATTGAAATTTCAATTCCATTAAAATAAGCTCTTAAGCTTATTTTTTTATTCTTTTATAACAACTTAATCTGCCTTATAAACCATGGTAAGGTGAGGTGTTGACTCAAATAGAAAGGGCTGACCAACTGCCTCAAAGCCGTATTTCTCATAGAGTTCAACAACTTGTTCTTGTGCCTCAATTTTAATTTCCTTTCCTGGCCATTTTTCGGCACAGAAACTCAGAATTTCTCTGATAAGCTGTCCTCCTAAGCCTTTTCCTCGACTAGATTTGGCTGTAACAACTCGACCAAAGACTAGATGTTCATCCTCTACAAAGACACGAGCATAAGCGTCAATTTCTCCACCTTCATTAGTATGAAAAACGTGTACTGCTTCTAGATCCTTCGCATCTAATTCATGGTAGATTCGCTCCTGCTCTACCACAAAAGTATCAATTCGTAGTTTTAGGATTTGATAAAATTCTATCACATCCAGCTCACTTAAATTTTTCTTCCACCACATACTTGTTTCCTCCAAACTTTTAATGTATAATAATTGCAAATGCAACTACAAAGGAGTTCCTATGGATTACCGTCAACTTTTCAGACAAATGGGTTTCATTTCAAGACAGGCCATGATGAAAATGAATCAGGAAGCTAGTAACTACGGGCTTGACAATAATCTGTTTCTACTTCTGATTCGCATCGTCGAGAATGAAGGGATGACACAATCTCAACTAGCAGAAATGGTCCAGATTGATAAAACAACCCTTAGCAGATCTTTACAAAAGTTGGAAGATCGAGGGCTTATTATCAAAAAGGCCAAAGCTCAAAATAAGAAATTTAAAGAGCTCTATCCTAGTAGTCAGGCTCTCAAACTCTATGACCAACTGATTGGCTTTGAAAATAGCTACGTCAGTCAGGCACTGCAGCAACTGACCTCTTCTGAGCTCTTTCAGCTCCAAAACATTTTATCTAAAATAAGCACTCCTAGATTATAATCTAGTATAGCACACTATAGTTGCAAATACAACTATGGATTTTATTCCATTATCCAACAATATAAAATAGAATTAGTTTATATAAAAACGGCTTGCCATTTAAAGGCAAAGCCGTTTTTATTGTTTTAAGAAATTAATTATTTTGTCTCAAATCCTTCTGCTACCGCGTCTGCAAAGTTTTCTTCTACAATGCTTGCACAGTGGTCACAGATAACTGCATGGTAGCTACGTTCAGCAGTAGTTGGATCGATACGACGGCAACGGTCACATACTTCACCTGCAGCACGTTCAACTGTAAAGGCGACATCCTCAAAGCTTACTGCACCTTCTGGAGCTGGTCCTTCTGCGATGGTCAATTCTGACACGATCAAAAGTTGAGCTACATTGCTGTTTACTGCTTCAAGCAAAGTTTTCACGACTTCATTTGGATAAACTGTCAAGTGAGCCTCAAGTGATTTCCCGATTACTTTTGCATTACGCGCTTCTTCCAAGGCTTTTTGAGCTTGTCCGCGGAAGTCCATGAAAGCTGCCCATGTATCCAAGATTTCTTCTTGATTAGCAAAAGTTTCCGCTTCTGGCAATTCTGACAATTGAACAAAGTCTTCTGCTTCAAACTCAAGATATGACCAGATTTCTTCCGCTGTGTGAGGCAGGATTGGTGTCAAGAGTTTGGTGATTTTCACAAGAATATCATAGAAAACAGTCTGCATTTGACGGCGTTCGAGTGATTTGGCACCTTCAATGTAAACAACGTCTTTAGCGAAGTCAAGGTAGAAGGCTGACAAGTCAACGTTGATAAAGTTCACCAAGGCCTTGTAGATTGTCAAGAATTCAAAGTCTGCATAGGCATCACGAATAGTCTTAACAAGCTGATTAAAGCGAACAGTCATGTACTTATCAACTGAACGGAGCTCATCGTAAGCTACTGCGTCCTCAGCTGGGTTAAAGTCAGATGTATTAGCAATCAAGAAACGAAGAGTGTTACGAATCTTACGGTAAGTTTCAGAGACTTGGCTCAAGATATCCATAGAGATACGTACGTCGTTGCTTGAGTCCACACTTGTTACCCAGAGACGCAAGATTTCCGCACCAAATTGTTTTTCAACATCACTTGGAGCAATGGTATTTCCAAGAGATTTAGACATCTTCTCACCTTTACCGTCAAGGGCAAATCCTTGTGACAAGATTTGTTTGTATGGTGCTACGCCATGGTTGGCAACGGATGTGATGAGTGATGAATTAAACCAACCACGGTATTGGTCAGAACCTTCAAGGTAGAGGTCAGCTGGGTATTTGAGTTCTGGACGGTTGACCACTACTCCATTCCATGACGAACCTGAGTCAAACCATACGTCCATGATATCCGTTTCTTTCTTGAACTCGCCATTTGGTGAACCTGGATGGGTAAAGCCTTCTGGCAAGAGGTCTTTGGCCTCACGTTCCCACCAGATGATAGAACCGTGTTCCTCAAAGAGTTGAGCCACGTGCTCAATAGTTTCAGCTGTCATAATTGGCGTTCCGTCTTCTGCATAGAAGATAGGAAGAGGAACTCCCCAAGCACGTTGACGAGAGATTACCCAGTCACCACGGTCACGAATCATGTTGTAAAGACGCACTTTACCCCATTCTGAGTGGAATTTCACTTTTTCAATTTCGTCCAAGATTTCTTGGCGGAATTTTGAAACTGAGGCAAACCATTGTGGCACTGCACGCCAGATGATTGGTTTTTTCGTACGCCAGTCAAATGGGTATGAGTGGGAGATTTCTTCTTGAGCAAGGAGTAAATCACCCAGTTTTTCGATAACAGTCGGCACAACCTTGTCATAGAACTGACCCGCAAATTCAGGACCAGCATTTTCCATCATAATACCGCGTTCGTTAACTGTTACAGCAACTTCAAGGCCGTTGGCAACACCGACATTGTAGTCGTCCTCACCAAAACCAGGGGCTGTATGGACAATACCAGTACCAGAGTCAGTCGTAACGTGGTCACCAAGGATTACCAACTCATCTACAGCCGTATCCCATGGGTGGACTGTTACGATGTGATTCAATTCTTGACCACGGTAGGTTGCCAAGACTTGCACATCCGCCCAGCCAAATTTCTCAGACAAACTGTTCAACAATTCTGAAGCAACTACAAACTTACGAGATTCACCAGCTGGTTGAACGACTACGTAGTCAATATCAGCTCCAACTGTCAAACCACGAGAAGCTGTGATAGTAAATGGAGTGGTTGTCCAAACTACGATGTAAGTGTCTGTATCTAGGACACCTTTTCCGTCTTTGACGCGGTTAGCATAGTAAAGGGAAGTTGAAAGCAAATCATGGTATTCAATTTCTGCTTCAGCAAGGGCTGACTCAGAAGACCATGACCAGTAAACTGGCTTGGCACCGCGGTAGATATAACCTTTTTTAGCCATTTCACCGAAGACACGGATTTGAGCTGCTTCATAGTCTGGAGTCAAGGTCACATATGGATTTTCCCAGTCACCAGAAACACCCAAACGTTTAAAGTCTTCACGTTGTTTATCAACTTGAGAAAGAGCATACTCACGGCAAAGTTTCAAGTACTCAACCAAGTCTATTTCTTTGCGTTTAACACCCTGTTTTGCCAAGACTTGCTCGATTGGCAGACCATGTGTATCCCAACCTGGGATATAAGGAGCGTAAAATCCAGACATAGACTTAGAACGAACAATAATATCTTTAGAAATCTTGTTCATGGCATGTCCAACGTGGATATTTCCGTTTGCATACGGAGGTCCATCATGCAAGGTGAAATGCGGTTTCCCTTGGTTCAATTCTTGACGACGTTGGTAAAGTTTTGCTTCTTCCCATTCTTTTTGCCAAACTGGTTCTTTGGTAGGAAGTCCAGCACGCATAGGAAAGTCTGTTTTCCCTAGATTGAGGGTTTCTTTAAGTTTCATTGTTACTCCTTTAATTTAAAATGACAAAATAAAAACCACGATTCGCAAAAAAGGACGAAAATCGTGGTACCACCTTTGTTTAGATAGAAAATAGCTACTACTATTACTATCCCTCTTTTTCCGTAACGTGGAAGAAACGTCGCATTCTACTAATTTCAAATACGATATTGTAAAATGATAAATCAACTAATAGGGATTGCAAGTCTTACACCGTCACTTGCTCGCTAGGAATATATTGGTTAATTTGTGTTTTTACAGTTTTTTCTTATAGGATGTCAACAGGTTCAGAAGTTTTTTCTTCTGTTGATTCTGGAACAGCCTCCATAACTCTTGTCTCAGACAAGTCACCATCTGACTCAGCAATTCGTTGCTGTAAGTCAGCCATTTCTTCAGGTGAGAATTGACGAGTTACTTCTGATTCGTCATCTACATAAGGCGTCATCGTTTGACCAAGTGCCTCTTGAATAACTTCTTTAAATGCATCATCACTTGTTTGGAGATAAGTTGCTGTCGGGCGAAGAATTTCTTCCCATTCAGATGAATCAACAATGCTCAATTGACTTTCAATTGTTGACTTAAGACGTTGATGGAAGACACGAGCCTTATTTTTCAGCTCTTCTGTTTCTATCGCAACTTTTTTAGCGTTATCCGTTGCTTGGCGTAAAATTTCGTTTGCCTTGAACTTAGCATGGTCTAAAAGATGTTGCGCTTCTTGATCAGCCTGACGCATGATGTTGTCAGATCTTTCTTGAGAAGCCTGTTTAAGCTTTTCAGCAGTGTCTTGTGCTATTAAAACAGACTGACTAAGAGAATCTTTCATCTCATCAAAATAAGTTAAACGCTCTTCTAAGTTCTTAATGCGTGCATCTTTATTATGATTTTCACGAACCAAGTCCTCGTAATCGCGAACTACAATATCAAGAAATTCGTCTACTTCCTCAACATTGTAACCTCTAAATTTCGTACTAAAGGATTTATCTTTAATTTCTAATGATGTAAGAGCCATATTTTTTCCTCATTTACTAGATTGTATTTGAATCGTTAATTTATGCTTCCCATTCTTAGAGAAGCCATTTTCTTTTACTATTTTAAATCTTCCAAATCTACGGACACTAATCAAATCATTTAATTCAACTAAATAACTGGGATTATCAATAATAGAATAGTTTACTTTCACGTGTTTCCCAAAAATCAACTGGGAGGCATCATTCCGAGATAGTTTAAAGCTACTAGCAATCAATTTGTCCAATCTCATACTCGAAGCAAGAATCTCTTTAGAAACCTGAGCCTCTTGCACTCGTAAAAGCCTCTCAAAGCCAACTTCTTTTAGTTTAACAGGAGTTTTAGCAATTTTAGAGATATGATCTATAAAAAATTGAGTAAACCTTTTATCTACTAGAACCTGAGCCCTATCCTTTTCCACCAGAATATCACCAAAAGTTCGACGATCCAATCCTAATCGGTTCATCAAAGTCCCAAAGATTTGAGAATGAGTTAGTTGCTGAAATTTACTAGGATAGACAATTTCAAGCAAGGTCAAATCAAAATCTTCTTTATCTAATTGGTAATAGGAAGGTGCAATTATTACCCTGACCCATTCACTAGGAAAATAGTCACTACTGACAAAAGTTTGTAATTGATATTTGTTCGCAAGACTTTCAAGAATTTTAGCCTGATGAGGATTAATAAAAGAAGTAACCTCTATACTGTATGTATCCTCAACCCGCTGAATCAATTCCAAACTTTTATCTAGGAAAGCATGATCTTCCGCAGAATAGTGTTGAAAGATTTCTTTATGTTCCCTTGTCATGCAAGTACCGAGAGCAAAATCTGAACAAGCCATTGGCTACCGAAATGGATACAAAGTACAGCAACATAAACTGTCAAATCCAAACCAGCAAACTGAAGTGGCAGACGACGTAAAGGTTTCAAGATAGATTCTGAAATTCTTAGAACGAGTTGTCCTAGAGACGTCTGATAAGCACCAGGAAACCATGACATAAGAGCATATGCAACAAGAATCAGCGAAAGAATTCTCGCTGATAATAAGATAAAGTTTATAATAAATAACATCTTATCTGCGCTTCATGTCAAAATCAAATTCACTATGCACGCCATCAGGCAATTTAATATCCTCGATATTCACGACGACATTTACTGGAGTCAAGAGGTACATGGTGCCAGAAACTCTTCTGAGATTCCCCATCAGGACTTGCTTAGCGCCATCCAAGTAATCAATACAGCGACGCGCTTGCACTTCTGTCATATATTGGAAATCAATCAAAACACTTTCATTTGCGAGAAGCAAATCTACAATTGCAGGTGCATCTTCATATTTTTTAGGATAACGAACATCAATCGTTACTTTTTCTGAAGTCGCAACTGAATGATTTTGAGCCAACTCTTGTTGACGAGCATGCAAACGTGTAATATTTTCATTAGATGACGACGTATTAGTCACATGTTGAGCTGTGTTAGACACTAAACGAGGCTGTTTAATATCTCTAACCGGTTCCTGCTGAGCAGGACGTGAATTAGATGGCTTTACTGCTTGTTGCTGGACTCTAGATTCTGCAACCTGTACGTCATCTCCGTCTTCTGTAAAATATTCTATAAATTTATCGAATCTATCTTTTAATGACATGGTTCTTCCCTATTTAAAAAATGATGTCCCTATTCTCACAAATGTTGACCCGTTAGCAATTGCAGTTGCAAAATCTCGACTCATTCCCATACTGATCTCAGAAAAGGGCATATTAGTTATTTGTTTATTTTGAAATTTTTTCTGAAGTTCGTGGGTCGCTTGGAATATTTTTTCTAAGTCTTCTTCTCCAGCGTCTATGGGAGCCATAGTCATAATCCCCACTATTTCGATATGTTCAAGTTTTTCTAAAGCAGGTAAAACAGCTTCTATCTCATTCACCGCAAAACCATGCTTGCTTTCTTCACCAGACACATTGACTTGCAAAAAGCATTTGATAGTATGTTCTGCTCGCTTTTCAATTTCCTCGGCTAGTTTTAGGGAATCCAAAGCATGGAAATAATCAACATAATTAATAACTTCCTTAACTTTTCTACGCTGAAGCGTCCCTATTAAATGCCAAGTCAACTCTTCGTCCCTTAAATACTGGTATTTTTCTAGGAATTTATCTACTCGGTTTTCACCAATATGTTTTACTCCTGTTTTTACCAGCTCTTTAGCAGTAGAGCTGTCAACATACTTGGTGACAGCTACAATACTTACTGAATTTTCAGGACGATTTGCCTTTCGAGTAGCTTCCGCTACTGCTGCAAAAACTTGATCCTTATTTTTTTGTAAATCCATTTTTAGCGATTTCTAAAAAACGGAGGTGTTTCTAATTCATCGTCATCAGATGAACTATCTGTATATCTTTCTACAGTTGGCTTAGAACCACCTTGTGTTTCACGGACAATATTGTCACGGCGCAAATCCCACTCACCGAAAGCTGAAGTTTGTTTTTTCTCTGGCTGTTGACGAGTAGTTTTTGGAATTTCAACTGTTTCAGTCAAATCGAAATTTCTATCATAAGAATGATGACTACGAGTTTCGCGAACAGGCTCGTTATGTGAACGTTTTGGCGAACGAATACCGCTAACTTTTTCAACACGATCCTGACGAACACCTGTGGCAACCACAGTCACGCGAATTTCATCACGCATACTTTCATCAATTGAAGTACCCAACCAGATGTTTACTCCGTGTCCAGCAGCTTGATTTACAATTTCAGAAGCCTCTTCAGCCTCAATCAATGTCATATCCAGACCACCAGTAACGTTGACAATCACATCTTCAGCACCATCAATAGTTGTTTCAAGAAGTGGTGAGTAAATTGCTTTACGAGCAGCTTCAATCACACGCTCCTCGCCACTACCAATACCGATACCCATCAAGGCATTACCCTTATCAGCCATAACAGTCTTAACATCTGCGAAGTCAAGATTAATCAGACCAGGACTAGTAATCAAATCAGTGATACCTTGGACACCTTGGCGAAGAACATTGTCAGCTTCACTCAAAGCCTCAAGAAGAGGTGTTTTCTTATCAACAATCTCAAGTAAGTTATTATTTGAAATAATCAACAAAGTATCAACATGCTCTCGAAGCTCATTGATTCCTTCAATTGCAAAATTACCGCGTTTGCTTCCTTCAAAACCAAATGGGCGAGTTACAACTGCAACAGTCAAAGCTCCCAAACCTTTCGCAATACGAGCAATAACCGGAGCGGCTCCAGTACCGGAACCTCCACCCATACCAGCCGTAATGAAGACCATATCTGCTCCTGAAAGAGCTTCTGTCAATACTTCTTCACTCTCTTCAGCAGCTTTACGACCTACTTCAGGCTGTCCTCCAGCACCAAGTCCACGTGTTAATTTTGGACCAAGCTGGATAACTGTTTCTGCTTTTGTACTACTCAGCGCTTGAACATCCGTATTGGCAGCGATAAACTCAACGCCAGCAACACCTTCGTCAATCATGCGGTTAATAGCGTTACCACCGCCACCGCCGACACCAATTACTTTAATGATTGCGCCTTGAGCCGCAGCTGTGTCAAATGAAAATGTCATATTTAAACCCTTTCCTTTAATCAAACAGATTGCCTAACCAGTTACGGGCACGATCTGTTAATTTTTCTGTCTTTGTTTCTTGTTCTTGGCTTTGCGCCACTTCAATCGCAGGTTCAACTCTAGTTTCAGCTTCTACCTGAGGTAGTGGATCTCTTTGAGTAGTAATACGAGAAGGATTGATAGACTGCGTTTGGAGCGGACGTACAAAATTGCTTGGTTGCTGACGCAACATCTCATTACCTTGAACGGCTGCCTGAGCCAAAGCATCAACATCCGTCAAGTTTCCAGCATATTCAGACAAGCTAATCACATGAGCAAAGGCTGGATTTCGAATTCCAATTTGATTTGGAACATAAAGTTTAACTGGAACTCCAAAAATTTCTTGAGCCAATTCTACAACGCCCGGTAAGATAGCACCACCACCGATGATCACGATCCCACCTGGCAAATCCAACAAGTGTCTTCTTTCTAGATCCTGCTTAATTTGCTCAAAAACATGTTTCAAACGTGCTGAAATGATCTCAGCTAAGTAACTTTCTGTTACTTCAACTGGATTAACTTCACCGATAACTTCAACTTGGAATGTCTCTTGACTAGCTGCTGGTACGTATGCTTCACCATAGTTGAACTTCAAACTTTCAGCTAGTTTTTGAGAAGTCTTAAGAACTTTAGAAATATCTTTTGTGACATAATCGCCACCTTCTTGGTAGATATTGGTGTATTGAAGTTCTTGATTTCTAACAGAAGCTACTGTTGTTTGGCCTCCACCCATATCGATGACTGTGGCGCCAAATTCACGTTCACCTTCGTTTAAAACTGATTTTGTCATTGCAAGTGGTGAAATAATAATGTTTTCAATTTGAACACCTGCACGTTCCACAGTTTTACGCAAGTTATGAAGAATAGTACGCGGACCAGTATAGAGCAAACCACGCATTTCTAAACGAATCCCCATCATACCGCGAGGATCGCGAATTCCTTGGAAACCATCAACGATGAATTCCTCTGGAATAAATGTGATTACTTCCCGATCAGGAGTCATACTCTTTGTCAATGCAGACCGAACAACATTTTCTACATCAATATCTGTGATTTCTTTGGCATCATTTGTAACAGGAATCATTCCTTGTGAAGGCTCAATTTGTAGTAAGTTCGCAGGCAAGCCCACATTAACCACTTTGATTGAAATCCCCGCTTTTTCTTCTGCTTGAGCAATTGCTGTTTTAATAGCAGCTGCTGCCGCCTCAATATCTACAATAATTCCGTCTTTTACACCAGCACTTTTGGCATTGCTAACACCAATTACATTAATTTCATCATTGATGTGCTCAGCCACTAATACTTTAATGGAGCTAGTTCCTATATCTAATCCTGTAAAGAAGCCGTCTCTAGCCATTACATCATTCCTCTCTATCATCCGAGTTTCCTACTTTATCGACAACTCTAAAAAATACAGTTATCCATTGCCTATTATAACACAAAATTAGCAAAAGTGGAGAGTTTTTCTTCGTTTTCTTTAGTTATTTGTTTCATCAGTAACATCTGACGGTGCTGCCTCTGTTTCACTTTGCTCAGTTTCTTCTGAACTTTCGTTTTTCTCTTGTTCTTCTTTTTGCGCAAGACTAGCAGAATAGCTAAAGATTCCCGCTTCCATATCCACAATACTAGGTTCCGTCAACAATGGATGTACACGACTGTAGTAAGGTAATTTCTTATGAATATCTGAAAGAGGAACAATAATCTTATGCTCATCTTTCATTGTCAAAGTTAATAAATCTTTTGTAGCCTTACTTGGAGTCAAATCTACAGTTTGAATTTCATTTTTTATACTATCCGGTACATCTGATAATTCTTGCATAAGTTTCTTAACCTTAGCTTTATCAGATAGATTAAGACGCATGTAATTTTCAGGCAAAGCCTCTTTCTTTACTGGTTGATTAATCACAGTTCCATTGCTGATGACTGGATAGATATTTCCAGTAGAAGCTTCATAGGCTAGAATCTTAAATTCTGTGACTTGAATCTTGAATGTAATCGGGAACTGATATGAAATTTCAGCCTTTTCGATCCAAGAATTCGCTTTTTTCAAGTTGTTAGCATACTGATTACGATTCAAAAACGTTGTTAAAGTGTAATCTCGACTATCAATTTGGGTAGATTTGATAATTTCATCTTGAGTTACACGCTCATTTCCTGTAACTACTAAATTTTTAAGGCTACCTAAAGGAGTGATAAAGTAGAGTGACAGAAGAATCAAGAGAGAGCTGATAACCAGAACTGGTATAGCCCTGTATAGATGAATTTTCTCGATTCTAGGTTTGTCTGACTTAGCTTCTTTTTCAATTTCTATATCAGCTTGATCTATAAAATTTTCAGTTCGATCTTCTGAAACATCACTTAACTCTTCGATATTTTCTTCTTCGGGCTCTTCAACATCTTCTGTCTCTTCAGACTCATTTGTCTCATCGTCATCTGAAGCTTGATCTTGAGCTTGGTCTTCTTTTTCATCTTCGCTATTATCTGTTTCGTTTGTCCCAGCAGATTCTGAAGTTTCCAAAGTCTCATCGTTACGCTCTTCTTCATCAGTTTCAGAGGCTTTTTCTTGAGATTTTTTTTCTAAGTACTCCTGATGACGTTTTTGCCACTCAGATAAATATTTTTGGAGTTCTTTTTGGTCACCTTTATCTTTTGTCGTCATTTTTTCCCTTTGTTTATATCATTTTTCAATACAGCATAAAAATCTTCTACTGACTTGATTTCATGAGAATTTTTCATGGCTTGATAATATGTATCTTTATCCCTTAGAACCTGTTCCACAGAAGCTTCAAGCCCTTCTAAAGTTAGCTGCTCTTCTTCCAGCTTCACAGCATATCCCTTTTTCACAAAATAATCCGCATTTTCGATCTGATCACCACGACTGGCTTCGCGTCCTAAAGGAACGATAATGTGCAACTTAGCCATAGCAAGGAGCTCAAAGATTGTATTAGAACCACCACGGGTCACAACTACATCTGCCAGGTCCATCAAAGGCTGATAGAGGTCCGTCACATAGGCTCTGCGAAAGAGTCGGTCAGACAAAGTATCCAAACTCTCATCGCCTGTCAGATTGATGATATTATAACACTCGGTCAGTGTAGCTTGATTCTGACTGACAAAATCATTAAAAACCTTGGCACCAGCAGAACCACCCACAAAAAGAAGAGTTGGCAACTCTTTATCAAAATACTGACGGATTTCTTCTAGTTCCTGCGGTAGGACTGGCTCTTGACTACCGACCTTGGTCACAGCTCCGACATGCTCAATCTTGGTCAGACTAGAGCTTTGCTCAAAGGTTGAATACATCTTGGTCGCACACTTATAGGCGATTTTATTGGCCAAGCCAATGGATAGATCCGATTCATGAACATAGACGGGCACTCCTGACAGCCGAGCTGCAATCACGGGCGGAACAGATACAAAACCTCCCTTAGAAAAGAGGGCCTGCGGCCGTACCTTGAGCATGATGCCCAAAGACTGAAAAATGCCCCAGACGACCTTAAAGCCATCCAGCAGATTCTGCCACGAAAAGTAGCGACGAAGTTTACCAGTAGCTACCGAATGGAAGGTCACGTCCAGTCCCGACTTTTGGATTTCTTGATACTCAATACCATGCTTATCGCCAATATAATGGACCTGCCAGCCTTCTTTAATAAATTTCGGAATCAGGAGAAGGTTGAGGGTTACATGCCCGACCGTTCCTCCGCCTGTAAATACAATCTTTTTCATCTTAACCTTTTAATTCTTCAAATGCAGCGAGGAATTCATCGCCACGGACTTCAAAATTACTATACATATCCCAGCTAGCATTGGCAGGACTGAGCAAGACAATATCTCCTGGCTCTGCTTGAGCAAAAGCCTTATGAGCTGCATCCCGGACATTAGTCGCATCCAGATAAGAAACACCAGCCTGATCAGCGGCTCTCTTTACACGCGGAGCTGATTGCCCTAAGATTACCATCTTCTTGAGCCCTTTGAGGTCAGGCACCAACTCGTCAAATTCATTGCCTCGGTCCAAGCCACCTGCAATCAGAATCACCTTGCTATTGTCAAAACCGGACAAGGCTTTCTGGGTTGCCAAGATATTGGTAGACTTACTGTCGTTGTAAAAGGCAACCTCATTTACCTGCCCCACATACTGGAGACGATGCTTAACGCCTCCAAAAGCTGACAAGACTTCTTTGATCGTCTGATTATCAATACCACGAAGTTTAGCTACTGCAATAGTAGCCAGAGCATTTTCGACATTGTGACTGCCAGGAACACCAATTTCAGCCACCTTTATAATCGCTTCTCCACGGAAGGTCAAGACATCACCATCAAGATAGGCACCATCCACCTTTTCAGTTGTTGAAAAAGGAACAACAGTAGCCTGAGTTTGGCTAGCCATTCCCTTGGCCCAATCTTGATTGAAATTCAAAACAAGATAATCATCAGCTGTCATGTTTTTCTGGATATTCCACTTGGCAGATGCATATTCCTCAAAAGAACCATGGTAGTCCAGATGAGTCGGCATGAGATTAGTGATCACAGCTATCTGTGGATGAAAAGCCTCAATCCCCATCAACTGGAAGGAAGATAATTCCATGACCAGCGTGTCCTTGTTGCTGACTGTTTGGGCTACCTGACTGGCAGGAAAGCCGATATTTCCTGACAAAAGACCATTTTGACCACCAGCTGTCAGGACTTGAGCAATCATAGTTGTGGTCGTCGTTTTGCCGTTTGATCCTGTAATACCAATAATAGGTGCTTCAGAAATCAGATAAGCCAGCTCAACTTCAGTGATAACAGGAATCTTCTTCTCCAGAGCCCGAACAACCATAGCATTATCATAAGGAATACCTGGATTTTTAACCATCAATTCAAAGTTTTCATCCAGCAACTCTAGAGGATGTCCTCCTGTCACTACTTTAATACCTTCTTCTAGCAAGGATTGGGCAGCGGGATTTTCCTCGAAAGGTTTACCATCGTTAACTGTCACAATTGCCCCTAATTTATCTAAAAGGCGAGCAGCAGATTCACCTGACTTAGCCAAACCTAAAACCAAGACTTTCTTGTTAGCAAAACTTGCTATATTTTTCATAAAAAACCTCTTTAATTGTACTTCATTCTATTTTACCCTTTTTTAAAGAAATAAAAAAGTCATAGATGCGCTTTATTTACGTCTGTTGTTAACTTGTGAAAAAAATGTGATATTTTTTCTGATTTGCAATGATTTGTAATAGAATTCTAAAAGTTATCAGAATTTTCTTCTTATCCTCCTTTCATTTCACAATCTATAAAAAAAGGCCCAGAACTAAATCGAATTTTAGTTCTAAAGCCAATTTTTAATCTTTGCTTTTATCGTCTAAAAAATCAAACAAACCAGGTTTCTTATCTAATCGAGCAATGTCGCGTAAGGCAAAATAAGCCAAAATAAGCATAGCCACCCCAACAAATAACTCTCCCGGCATTTGAAAAATCCGAAATGCCGCTAAAACCAAGAGAATGATAAACAAAACCAAGACTAATACAACCGATAAGACATTAAAGGTGCCTTTAATGCTCTGAGGAGCCGCAAAAAGGTAATACAAGAGAATCAAAATTCCAATTATTAAATAAACCATCTTGCTACTCCTTTCCCTTTTACTTATTCAGCTGTAGCTGATTTTTTCTTTTTGTTGGCTTTCTCGCGCTCTGCCTTGTTAAGGATTTGCTTACGCAAACGGATTGACTCAGGCGTTACTTCCATGTACTCATCGTCATTCAAGAATTCAAGAGACTCTTCAAGGGTCAAGATACGAGGTGTCTTGATAACCGCTGTTTGGTCCTTAGTAGCTGAACGGACGTTGGTCATTTGTTTCGCCTTAGTGATGTTAACTGTCAAGTCGTTTTCACGAGAGTTTTCACCAATGATCATTCCTTCATAAACCTCAGTACCTGGGTTGACAAAGATCGTTCCGCGTTCTTCAATAGACATGATAGAGTATGTTGTAGCCTTACCAGCATCAATTGATACAAGGGCACCACGATGGCGACCACCAATTTCACCAGGAATCACTGGCAGGTATTGATCAAAGGTATGGTTCATAATTCCATAACCGCGAGTCATAGATAAGAACTCAGTAGAGTAACCAATCAAACCACGGGCAGGAACCAAGAAGACCAAACGAGTCTGTCCATTTCCTGTAGCCACCATATCTAGCATTTCACCCTTACGTTCTGAAAGGCTTTGGATGACAGAACCTTGGTATTCTTCTGGTGTATCGATTTGGACACGTTCAAATGGTTCGCACTTAACGCCATCAATCTCTTTTACGATAACTTCTGGACGAGATACTTGAAGTTCATACCCCTCACGACGCATGGTTTCGATAAGGATTGACAAGTGCAACTCTCCACGTCCTGAAACAGTCCATTTATCTGGTGAGTCCGTTGGGTCAACACGAAGGGATACGTCTGTTTGCAGTTCTGCTTGCAAGCGTTCTTCCACCTTACGAGACGTTACCCATTTTCCTTCACGACCTGCAAATGGTGAATTGTTTACCAAGAAGGTCATTTGAAGCGTTGGCTCATCGATGTGAAGGATTGGAAGAGGTTCAACGGCGTCTGTTGGAGTAATGGTTTCACCAACAAAGATATCTTCCATACCTGAAACGGCAATCAAGTCACCTGCTTTTGCTTCTTGGATTTCACGACGCTCCAAACCAAAGAAACCGAAAAGTTTTGTAACACGGAAGTTTTTCGTTGTGCCGTCTAGTTTAGAAAGGGTAACTTGGTCCCCAACTTTCACACTACCACGGAAGACACGTCCGATACCGATACGACCTACGAAGTCATTGTAGTCCAAAAGTGACACTTGGAACTGCAAAGGCTCATCTGAGTTATCCACTGGAGCAGGGATATGATCGATGATGGTATCAAAGATTGGTGCCATTGTTTTTTCTTGATCAGCTGGATCATCTGACAATGAAGATGTTCCGTTTATCGCTGAAGCATACACCACTGGGAAATCAAGCTGATCATCATCTGCACCAAGCTCGATGAAGAGTTCCAATACTTCATCCACTACTTCTGCTGGACGAGCTGATGGTTTGTCGATTTTGTTAACAACCACGATTGGGACAAGATCTTGTTCCAAAGCTTTTTTCAATACGAAACGAGTTTGTGGCATGGTTCCTTCGTAGGCATCCACGACCAAAACAACCCCGTCAACCATTTTCATGATACGCTCAACTTCTCCACCGAAGTCTGCGTGTCCTGGTGTGTCCATGATGTTGATACGAGTTCCATTGTAAGCAACGGCTGTATTCTTAGCAAGGATGGTAATTCCACGCTCTTTTTCGATATCGTTTGAGTCCATAGCACGCTCTGCCAATTCAGTACGTGCATCAAGAGTTTCAGATTGTTTTAATAATTCGTCAACGAGGGTTGTTTTACCGTGGTCAACGTGGGCGATAATCGCAATGTTACGGATATCTTCTCTTAATTTTGTCATGATTTCCTCTAATATTTAAATTTTTATTTCTAACTGAACAATTATACCACAGTCTCATTCAAAAATCACAGTTCAGCTAAGTGTAAATGTTTTCATTGAAAAATCAGCCCCTCTCGCATTCGTTTGCATTTCTTACATTGAAATTTTATAATTAATCATAAGATCATTGAAAGGAAGAATTATGCGATTAGACTGTTTACTAGCTCAAGCATCAATTAGCCGAAAATCCATGAAACGAGCCTTGCTCCGAGGGGCTATTCTGGTAGATCAGAACCCCGCTAGAAGTCTTAGCCAAAATGTAGATACTGGTCTACAAGAAATCCTCCTCAATAAACAAAAGATTTCTGCTCCTGCTCATCGTTATTTTATGATGAATAAACCGCGAGGCTATATAACAGCCAACTCCGATGCTAGTAAAGAAACAGTAATTGATCTGATTAAAAAGGAAGACTATAGTGGAGAACTATACTCTATTGGTCGCTTAGACCGAGATACGACTGGCCTCCTCTTAATTACTGATAATGGCCCCCTTGGTTTTCAACTACTTCATCCTCAATATCATGTAGATAAAACTTATTACGTCCAAGTCAACGGACTTCTAAATAATCAGGCTATTGAAACCTTCCAACAGGGCGTTCGCTTCTTAGATGGCAAGGTTTGTAAGCCGGCTCAACTCATAATCCATTCTGCTACCCCTGTTTTGAGCACAGCTTCTGTAACTATCTCAGAGGGAAAATTTCACCAAGTGAAGAAAATGTTCCTAGCAATAGGTGTGAAAGTTATCTATCTCAAAAGAACTCATTTTGGAGACTTTCAACTTGATCCCAGTTTGGCTGAAGGTGACTATCGTTCCTTAAATCAAGATGAGCTAAAGCTTATCAAGAACTATCTAGAACTAAGTCGATAGATTATATTTTTCTAATTTCCACCTTTAATACTTGATCTCGCTTCTTGACCAACCAATTGAATCATAATCACCGATAGACGAGTGGTTCATTTGTCTCGCACCTAAGGGAGCGAGACATAATAAAAGGCACAGATAAAATCTGTGCCTTTTATATATAATATGTTTAAAGCTAAATTAACTTGTTTTAACTTTTCCCTTCCAACTATCCAGCCCATAAGACAGGATATAGATGTCAGAAAAACCATTTTTCTTTAAGAGTAGAGCTGCATTCATTACTCGTTGACCGCGAGCATTTTCATAAAGCAAGACTGGCTTATCTTTACGAAGTGCACCCAAATTTCCTTTTAACTGTGTTGAGGGAATGTTTCGAGCCCCCAAGATATGCTTCCGATGAAAGTCAACAGGTTCCCGTAAATCCACAAGCTGACCTTGACGGATTAGGCTCGCAAATTCAGCATTTTCAACAACTTTTGCTGCTCGACGCAATCTAAAATAGTTAAAGCCCATCCAAGCCAGTATACCAGCCATAATCGCCATCAAAATCCAGGTCATTTCTTCCATTCTCCATTCTTCTCGATATATTTCAACTCTAACTGATGCTCACGGCGCAAGACTGCTTCAGCCTCTAAATATTCTAGTTTGTCCATCAAGCCCGCATCGTAAATTCGCTCTAGCTCAATCTTCATCAGTTCTATATCATACAATCGCTTGCCCATATAGATTACGATGCCAAAACTTTTGAGAAATTGCTGAACATCATAAAGTGTTTTCATGTGCCTTATTGTACCAGATTTTACACATATTTTCAAGATGGAAAAATAAATAGAAAAAGCAGCTATGTCAGCTGCCTTTAAAAGAGGGGTGATAAAAAATATCTATCATTCTAGGAATAAAATTCTATAGATAAGACTCTAATCATATTTTAGAATTTTATTCCTTCTTCAAACTTTTTTACAATCCTGGTGCTTGGCCAATTTCAGCTGTCAACATCCAGATAGTCTTTTCTAAATCTGCTTTAGCCCCAACAAAGATATCATTGGTTACATCGTCACCTTCTTCGTCAGTCACATCCAGCGCTTCTTGGTATACATTTGTCAAATAGCGGAAGATTTCAATTACACGCGCTAAACTTTCTTCTACGTTTTTGCTAAATTCACCAGCTTTTTCTTCGATCTTACTATGTTGGATAAATTCTGTCAAAGTAGAGTATGGTTTACCACCCAAAGTAATCAAACGTTCGCTAACTTCATCCAAGGTTGCATCCAAAGTTTCCATGTATTCATCCATTTTTGGATGCCAAACCATGAAACCAGCACCACGCATATACCAGTGAACTTGGTGAAGAGCAATATGAGCAGTATAAAGATCTGCCACGACTTGGTTCAATACAGCCTTAGTTTTTGGCAAAGAGTTTTGGTTTACAAAAGTTGCTACATCAGTTGCAGCGGCATTTTTTACTTGAGTCATATTCTTACCTCGCTTATTTTATTTATAATCATTCTAATCTTTTTAGATTATGGTTTAATTATAATGCTTCTAAATAAGAAAGTCAAGACAAAAGATTAAAAAAAAGACTTTATTAGAAAAGTTGCAAAATTTCAGAATTTTTATGTTTAAAATTACGAATAAATAAGTATGATTCACCTATACTTTTTTCTTGTTGGTACCGTCTTTGCCTCATTCCTAGGCTTGGTCATCGACCGCTTCCCAGAGCAGTCTATCATCACACCAGCTAGTCATTGTAATGCCTGTGGGAAAAGACTGGCCCCTCGTGACTTGATTCCTATTGTTTCCCAAGTCTTGAACCGTCTTCGATGTCGCTTCTGTGGAGACAAGATTCCCTTACGCTATTTATTTTTTGAATGTATCTTGGGCGGTCTTTTTCTGGCAACTTCCCTGAGCATTCTTTCCATTAGTCAATTATTGGTAGTCACCATGGGCTTAACCTTAGCTATCTACGATCAAAGAGAACAACAGTATCCCTTGATGGTCTGGTTAATTTTTCAGCTCTTGCTGATGGTGACAGCAGGCATCAATCTTCTCATGCTTTTCTTTTTAGCCTTAGGACTTCTAGCCTTCTTCTACAATCTTCGTATTGGTGCTGGTGACTTTCTATTTCTGGCGTCCTGCTCAGCCATTTTCAGTCTGACGGAAATTCTCATTCTTATCCAAATCGCTAGCTTCTCTGGCCTCGCCTGCTTCTGCTTTAAAAAGAAAAAAGACAGGCTAGCATTTGTACCCTGTCTTTTGTTTGGTGTGGTGGTGATTATTTTCTATAAATCCCTACTCTTTTACTGAACTGGAACCCAAAGCTCAACTTCTGCATCCATAGGATTCCCATTTAAAAGTATTTCTAAGATAATTCCATCTTGGTAAAGGGAACTGCTTTCTTTCTCAAAAAAGTTATTCTCCAATTGGTCAAACAGGAGTCTTGATTTATCACCACTGGCTGAGCTTACTAAATAATCTTTCTCTGGGACGAGAATGCTTTCGTAGCCTGCCACAGCATTCTTTGCCACAACTCCTGCATAGTATTGAATACCATCTTTATGAGGAACAATCAAGGCATAGCCTTTTTTATCTAGAGAATGGGGCATCAATTTCTCCAGCATTCCTTCTTTAAATAACTGAGCATAGAACGCCGTCTTCTCTTTAGAATAGTGCTGTTCATGAACCGTAGTTCCTTCTATCAAAATACTCCTGCCAATAAGGGTAAACGATGGTTTGGTTTGATGTTTCATTATATGAACTCCTTTCTTTATGGTATAATCATAACAAAAGTAATATGACATCTATCTGTCATATTTAAGGAGAAAATCATGAAAATTGACCGTCAAATGGGAATCATTTCTCATTTAGTAAATCAACGAAAAACAACAGCTAAAGAACTATCAGAACTTTTTAAAGTCAGCACCCGAACTATTATGAGAGATATTGATGATTTATCTCTTGCAGAAATCCCTCTCTATGTAATGAAAGGAAAAAACGGAGGCATTTTTCTTATGGAAGACTTCCAAACTGATAAACCTCCCCTGACCCAATCCGAACGACTTTCAATCGAATCCGGTTTAAAAAGTCGTTATCAAGTTTTGGAAGACACCTCTACTTTCAATGCTATATTGAAATTAAATGCTACCAATACATACTCTGATTTCGAAATTGATTTGTCTCTATCTCAAGGGAACTTGGAAATACGCACTTTAATTTTTAATTTATTGGAAGCTATCAGAGGTAGAGTAAAAATAAAATTTTCCTATATTAATTCACAAGGACTGGTGAGTCAAAAAAATTGTGAGCCTTACCGTATTGTCTATAAGGACCGGAGTTGGTATATGGATGCCTACGATACTGAAAAAGCGCGTTTTTCTGTTTATAAAGTTGCTAGAATTAGTGAACTTACTCTCTCTGATACTTTTTCAAAAAGACATTTTACACCACTCCCCTATGATGGGGGTACATGGATGAATGAAAACAAAGTACCTGTCATCCTGCATGTCCAAAAAATTGTCCTTGACCGGTTTGTGGAACTCTTAGGCTATAATGCCATAAAACCTATTAATAGCGATATTTACGAGATTACTTATCCGTTAAACGACAATGATTGGGGATACAATACCTTGCTTGCTTTTGGAAAATACATCACTGTTATATCTCCTAAGCATTTCTTGAAACATTTCACCAGCTATATAGATACCATTCATAAGCAATATCCAAACTAATATTCAATCAACATCAAAAATCAAACATTTCTTAAAAATGAATTATACGAAACTTACTTTTTTTTGGTGATAAAATTCAAGAACATGGGTCAGGCTCTAGTTCTTATCCAAATCGCTAGCTTCTCTGGCCTCGCCTGTTTCTGCTTTAAAAAGAAAAAAGACAGGCTGGCATTTGTACCCTGTCTTTTGTTTGGTGTGGTGGTGATTATTTCTTATAAGCTGCTGCTTCTTGGATAAAGGCTGCGATACTGTCATCCTTTTCATGAAGAGCTTTGACAATCTTAGATCCAACAATAACTCCATCTGAGACTTGATTGAAACGGTCAACATCCTCTAAAGTTGAAACGCCAAAACCTGTCAGCACTGGAATCTCAGCAATATCATGGAGCTTGCTCAAATGCTGGTCCAAATCATTGCGGTAGCTTCCGCTCTTACCTGTCACACCGTTGATGGCTACAGCATAGATAAAACCTTCAGCTTCCTTGATCAGCTCCTGCTGACGTTCTAGTCCAGTCGTCAGGCTCACTAAAGGAATAAGAGCAAGATTTGAATCTTCCAGTAAAGGCAAGATGAAATTTCTATGCTCATAGGGCAGATCAGGAATGATCAATCCTTTAACTGGTGTCGTAGCCAAATCCTTGACAAAATCTTTGAGCCCGTACTGGAAAATAGGATTGAAGTAGGTCATGATGATGAGAGGCAGCTGAGTGTCCAACTTCTGCAAGCTTGCGACTAAAGACTTGGCGGAAGTATGGTGACCCAGACTTCTCAGACCAGCTTCTTCAATAACTGGTCCATCTGCAACAGGGTCTGAAAATGGCAGACCAATTTCAATGGCTGACACACCCAAGTTTTCCAAAAATGCGATAGTTTCTGCTAATCCTGCTAAACCTTTCTCGTGATCACCAGCCATGATATAAGGAAGGAAAATCCCCTTGCCTTCTCTTTTGATGGTTTCTAAATGCTGAGTGAGTGTTTTAGTCATGGGCACCTCCTTTTTGAGCCGCTTCTCTTTCCAAGCGTTCCTTTACCTGAACGACATCCTTGTCACCACGGCCGGATAGGCAGACAATCATTGATTTATCTGGTCCCAACTCCTTAGCCAGCTTAACTGCGTAAGCAATAGCGTGGCTAGACTCTAAAGCGGGGATAATCCCTTCGATACGAGACAGGAGCTGAAAGGCTTCCAAAGCTTCTTCATCTGTGACTGGGACATAAGTGGCGCGCTGGATAGCATTAAAATGAGAATGTTCAGGACCGATGCCCGGATAGTCTAGCCCAGCAGAGATAGAGAAAGCTTCCAGAATCTGTCCTTGCTCATCCTGCAAGACATCCATCAAGGCACCGTGCAAAACACCCGGCCGGCCCTTGGTTAAGGTCGCAGCGTGTTCATCTGTATCTACGCCCCGCCCAGCTGCTTCTGTTCCATACATAGCCACTGTACTATCATCTACAAAAGGATAAAAGAGTCCAATAGCGTTTGAACCACCGCCAACACATGCCACTAAAGCATCTGGCAAGGCACCTGTATTTTGCTCAGCAAACTGACGCTTGGCCTCACGCCCAATCACGCTCTGATAGTCGCGGACAATCTCTGGGAAGGGATGAGGTCCCAAGGCTGAGCCCATAATATAGTGAGTATCATCGACCTGAGCTACCCAAGCTCGCAAGGCAGCATTAACTGCATCCTTGAGGACTCGAGAGCCATCGGTTACTGACTCTACCTTAGCTCCTAGAAGTTCCATTCGAAAGACATTGAGGGCTTGGCGTTTGACATCTTCTTCGCCCATATAGATAGTACAGTCCATGTTGAAAAGGGCTGCAGCTGTGGCAGTGGCTACTCCGTGCTGACCCGCACCAGTCTCTGCAATGATTTTCTTCTTGCCCATTCTCTTAGCTAGCAGAACCTGCCCTAGGGCATTATTGATTTTATGGGCACCGGTATGGTTGAGGTCTTCCCGCTTCAGATAAATCTTAGCACCGCCAGCATAGGCTGTCAGATTTTTTGCAAAATAGAGAGGATTCTCACGCCCTACATACTGCTTCAGCAACTCGTCCAGCTCAGCCTGAAAGGCTGGGTCTTTTTTACTCTCACGGTAGGCTTTATCCAGCTCCAAAACTGCTGTCATCAGCGTTTCGGGAACAAAGCGCCCACCAAACTCACCGTAAAATCCTTCTTGATTGGGTTGATTATATGCCATCTTTCACTCTTTCTATAAATTCTTTTATCTTTTTTAAATCCTTCTGGCCATCCGTCTCGACCCCGCTTGAGACATCAACTGCGTAAGGTGCGAAGTGCTGAATAGCTTCTCGGACATTTCCTGCATTCAAACCACCGGCGATAAAGAAGGGCTGGTGGATTTGATTCTTGTCAAAAGCTTGCCAATCAAATGTCTGGCCACTACCAGCAAGAGGTGCATCAAAGAGCAGGTAGTCCGCTTGTTGGCTGACATCTTTTAACGCTCCCTTGACCTGATAAGCTCGAATAACCGGCCGGCCAATCTGAGGCAGAAGATCTTCATCAAAATCACCATGAATCTGCACCAAATCCAGATTTGCTACCGAAATTGCTTCCTGCAGCTCCGCCAAACTCGGAGAGACAAAAACTCCTACCTTTCGGACAGCAGGCGGCACCAAGGCAGCTAGCTTCTGAGCTTGCTCCAAACTGACCCTCCGACGGCTCTCAGCAAAGACAAATCCAATGTAATCCGCACCAGCTTGGCATGCTGTTTCCACAGCGCTGGCCGTTGATAAGCCACAAATCTTAACCTTTGTCAATTTTCAGCTCCTTGATTTTTTCTGCCACATCCTCTGCCTGCATCAGGGCTGTTCCGACTAAAATCGCATGGAAATAAGGAGCTACTAGCTCAGCATCTTCCTTGCTGAAAATAGCGGACTCAGATACGTAAACCCTGTCATCTTTGAAATGGGCAGACAGCTGAAGACTTGTATTGATATCTGTCTCAAAAGTAACTAGATTGCGGTTATTGACACCGATAATCTGCGCTCCTATTCTATGAGCAATTTCCAGCTCCGCCAGATTATGGGTTTCGACCAGAACTTCCAAGCCTAAACCTGTCGCAAAATCATAAAGTTCTTGCAGCCGCTTTTCAGACAAGGCAGCCACAATCAGAAGAATAACCGTCGCTCCTGCATTGCGGGCGCGAACAATCTGCTTTTCATCAATAATAAAGCCCTTATTGAGGGTTGGAATGGTCACTCGGCTGGAAATCTCTCTCAGGTAATCCAGATGTCCTTTGAAGAAAATCTCATCTGTCAGGACCGAAATCATAGCTGCACCGCATCGTTCATAAGTGCGAGCCTGCTCCACAATATCCACACTGAGATTAATATCTCCCAGACTTGGACTGGCTTTTTTGACCTCAGCAATCAGCTGCAGCTCTTGGGACTGGCTTTTGAGATACTCATAGAGGGAATAGGTCGAGCGCAGGGGTTGCAGTTCTTCATAAGACATGGCTGCCACTTCCTGCTCTTTTTGCTTTAGAATGGTTGGGAGAAATTCTTTGCTCATTTCTGATACTCCTGTAGTTGCTTGAGTTTTTCATAGGCTGCGCCGCTAGCAATCACTTGGCGGGCCAAAGCTATTCCTTCTTCTATGCTATCTGATTTTCCATTAGCGTAGAAACCCATTCCCGCATTCAGAACTGTCGTTTCTAGATAGGGGCTGGCTTGATTTTGCAGGACAGATAGCAGAATTTCTGCATTTTCCTTGGCATTGCCCCCACGAATCGCTTCAAGAGGTATTTCTTCCATGTCAACATCTGACGGCAGAAAGCTGTGCAGGCTGATTTGTCCATCTGAGAGCAGAGCATACTGGGTACGGCCATGAAGACCCGCCTCGTCCAGACCATCTGGCCCCGACACGACTACTGCACGCTTGCGTCCCATATTTTTCAAAACTTCTGCCGTGCTCTCTAGCATATCCGGCCGACTGGTTCCTAAAAGCTGAGTTTCTAGACTCATGGGATGGATAAGCGGGCCGGTTAGATTCATGATAGTGGGAATGCCTAGACTAAGACGGGCTGGCATGATGTATTTCATGGCTGGGTGCATGTTCTTCGCAAAGAGAAAGACGATACCTGTTTGCTCAAAAACCTTACCCAAGCTAGCAGCGTCTAAGTCTAGATTGATACCAAGAGCTTCTAACACATCAGCTGAACCTGACTTAGAAGAAATGGAGCGATTGCCGTGCTTAGCCATCTTAACTCCGCCACCGGCTAGTACAAAAGCTGCAGTAGTCGAAACATTGAAACTGAAAGACTTGTCCCCGCCCGTACCGCAATTGTCCATAGCAGTGCGAATAGTGGTCGGGATCTGCTTAGCATGGCCTCGCATGACCTGAGCCAAAGCCGTTCGTTCCTCAATCGTCTCCCCCTTCATCTTGAGCCCCAGTAAGAAGGCTGCAATTTGGGACTCTTCCACCTGCCCAGTGACAATACGCTCGATCACATCTGTCATCTCAGCGCTACTTAAATCCTTAAAATCAGCTAGTTTTGCAATAATCTCTTTCATACATCCTCCTTTACTTTACTAAGTCAATAAAATTCTTGATAGACGACAAGCCGTCCGGCGTGCCGATACTTTCTGGATGATACTGAAAACCATAAATAGGCAGACTCTTGTGCTGGATAGCCATAATCGAGTTATCATCGGCTGCCCGAGCCGTCACTTCAAAGTCCTCCGGCATCTCTTCAATCAAAATCGAATGATAGCGCATGACCGGCTGCCCATCCTCTATTCTTTGATAGATAGGAGATTTCCCCTCAAAGCGCAGAATACTTTGCTTGCCGTGCATGACCTTGGGAGCCAAGCCCAGCTTTCCGCCAAATACTTCTGCAATGGCTTGGTGCCCCAAGCAAATCCCCAAAATCGGCTTTTTACCAGCAAAATCACGGATAACTTCCTCCATCCGTCCTGCATCTGCTGGCCAGCCTGGACCCGGAGACAGAACCAAAGCATCAGCTTCTTCTGCCGCTTGATAAAGCCCTGCATCATCATTTCGCAAGACTTTAACTTCTGCGAAATTGCCGATATACTGGGCTAGATTGTAAGTAAAAGAATCATAATTATCAATCAATAAAATCATTGCATCTCTCCTATCTTGGTCATTGATTTGGCCTTGTTGATGGTTTCTTGGTATTCATTAGTAGGGATCGAGTCATAAACAATACCCGCTCCAGCTTGAACGTAAGCTCTGCCATTTTTCAAAATCATAGTGCGTATAGCGATGGCAAAATCCATATCTCCTGTCGCAGACAGATAGCCGATAGCCCCCGCATAAACGCCACGTTTTTCCTGTTCCAACTCATAGATTCGCTTCATGGCCCGAATCTTAGGCGCACCCGAGACGGTGCCGGCCGGCAGGGTGGACTTGAGCGCATCCATAGCTGTCAGTTGATGCAAAAGTTGACCACGGACCACACTGGTCAGATGCATAACATAGCGGAAATACTCTACCTCCATGTACTTAGTAACTTCTACACTATTATTCTGGGCAATTTTACCGATATCATTACGCCCCAAATCAACTAACATGCGGTGTTCCGCCACTTCCTTCTCGTCAGCCAGCAACTCCTTCGCCAAGGACTTATCCTCTCTCTCATCCTTCCCGCGCGGTCTGGTTCCAGCGATAGGATTGGTCGTAACCTGACCTTGCTTGACAGAGACCAGACTTTCTGGACTGGCTCCGATGATCTGATAATCTCCGAAGTCATAAAAGTAGAGATAGTTGGAAGGGTTGGTCACACGCAAATTGCGATAGTAATCCAGTGGCCTACCAGAATACTTCGCTGAAAAACGCTGACTGAGAACACATTGGAACATGTCGCCCTGCCGAATCAAGCTGCGCGCTTCTTCCACCATTTTTTCAAAAGCTGTCTGCTCAATATGGCTCTGGAAGTTCAAACTGGACAGTTCCAGCGGTGAAAATTCATCTACCGCAGGCTGCGCCAGCTCAGCCATAATACGCTCCAGACTAGTAGCCAAATCAGCTTCGCTTCTATCACTGTAGAGCGCCTCCTCAACGATATATACTTTGTCTTTTTTATGGTCAAAAACCATGTAACTCTCATAGACGAAAAAGTGCATATCCGGCGTTCCAATCACATCAGCTGGAATCTGGCCAATCTCCTCATAGAGGGAAATCATATCGTAACCGACAAAGCCGATAGCTCCACCACCAAAAGGCAGGTCTGAATGATGATTTTTCTTTACTGCTAACTCATGCAGATAGTCCAAGGGATCCGCCTCGATTGCTTGCCCGTTCTTTGTTAATCGGCCGTTTTCATAGCGAACTTCAAAGACTGGGTTATAAGCTAGGATAGAAAAGCGAGCTGTCTCGCTATCTCTCGGAATACTTTCCAAAATCACCTTGTGGTCGCCCTGAATCCGCATATAAGCTAGGATCGGAGATAAAATATCAGCTGGTAAAATCTTTTGCATAATGTTTCTTTCTATTTAATCAGAATCGTTTAAGGATGAGCAATTTGCTAGTTATCATTCACAAGAACAGATAGCACCCGTTCACTGTCATAATTTGCTCCAAAACTACAGAAAAACGCCCGCACAGTTCATCCTGTGAGGGCGTATCATCGCGGTGCCACCTCAGTTATGGAGTATTCAGGCTCCACATCTCATTTACTTATTTACAGTCATTTATCCCTTTTAGTACAAGTCAGCATACTGGTTTACAGCAAAGCATACTAACAAAATAATAAAAGTTCAACTAAAGGACAAAATGTTGACTCCAACAGCCCATTTCATAACTTCTCCTGCCTGTTCTCAGCAACCACAGACTCTCTGAAAGGAGGGATGTTACTACTCTTCTGCTGGGTATTTTATTTTCGTTTTTCTAGATAGTCAGCAATGGCTGCCACATCCTTGTCTCCACGACCGGATACATTGATAATGATGATTTGGTCGGATGACAATTTCGGAGCTCGCTTGATGGCTTCAGCAATGGCGTGAGAGCTTTCAATCGCTGGCAAAATCCCTTCCTTTTGTGTCAAGAGAAGCAAGGCATCAACAGCTTCATCATCTGTCGCTGCCACGTATTCTACTCGACCAGAATCTTTAAAGAAAGCATGTTCAGGACCAACTCCAGGATAGTCCAAGCCTGCTGAAATCGAGTAAACAGGCGCTACCTGACCATCTTCAGCAAAGACAGCGTAAGTCTTCATACCATCCACTACTCCGACACTTCCCTTGGTCATGGTCGCTGCGTGCTGGCCTGTATCAAGACCACGCCCGGCTGCTTCAACCCCCACTAACTTGACTTCTTCATCCGCCACATACTGGGAGAAGGCGCCGATAGCATTGGAACCACCGCCTACGCAGGCAATGACATAGTCCGGCAAGCGGCCTTCCTTGTCCAAAATCTGACGGCGAGATTCTTCACTAATCACCTTTTGGAACTCATGAACAATCGTCGGATAAGGGTGAGGTCCGACAGCAGACCCCAAAACATAGAAGGCTTCCAAATCATTCATCCAAGCTCCAAAGGCTGCATCCACTGCATCCTTGAGGGTTTTGGTTCCTGTTTCCACAGCGTGAACAGTCGCTCCCATCATTTCCATGCGGAAGACATTGAGGCGCTGGCGCTCTACATCCTCTGCACCCATGTAGACATCGCACTTCATACCAAACTTAGCTGCGGCTGCCGCAGTTGCCACACCATGCTGACCAGCTCCAGTTTCAGCGATGACTCGGGTCTTGCCCATGCGCTTAGCTAGAAGAATCTGACCTAAAACATTATTGAGCTTATGAGAGCCCAGATGATTGAGATCTTCCCGCTTCAGATAAATTTTAGCTCCGCCCAGGTGCTGAGTCAGACTTTCTGCAAAGTAGAGCGGAGTCTCCCGTCCTGAATAATCCGCCAAATAATGTCGGTATTCATTTAAAAATTCTGGGTCATCCTTATACTTCTCAAAAGTCGCTTCCAATTCATCCAGTAAGGCCTGGATAGGCTCCGGTACAAAAGAGCCGCCGAATTGTCCAAAATATCCTTTAGTTTCTGTCATCTTGATTGCCTCATTTCTTTATTTTCAAGCAAAACAAAAGCCCACACACAGAAAAAATCTGTGTGAGGGCGTAAAATCGCGGTGCCACCTCAATTATGGAGCAAAGTATAGACTGCCTCCATATCTCTGTCTTGTCTAACAACAAGTTGCACTGTAAGGTGTGCTCACCGAATTTTTATTGCTTCAAATTCATTTTTTACATCAGCCCACTTCATAATCTTCCACTACCTGTTTCCACCAACCACAGGCTCCCTGAAAGTAGAAAAAATTATTACTTTTCTGATGATTTATTTTATTATAGGTCTTTCCCTTTTTCTTGTCAAGAAAAAATTTTAATTTTTCTTCTAAATCCGAACTTTTCTATCGCTAATCTCTTTTGAAAGCGTCGTCTTGACGATTTTTCCAGATTTTCTGACCAAGCTGAAATGCCCGCCAAGCCAGATAACCACCCAAAGTATTGGTCCAGAGATCATCAATTTCAAAAACCCGATTGGCGTTGATAAGAAGGTCCAGTAGAATCTGAGTCACTTCGATAGACAGACTCATCCCAAAGCTCAGCCATACAACCTTCTTGGTCTTCCGCAACTTCAGAAAGAGGCAAAGCAATTGAAAAATTAAGGGTGAGAGCAAGAAGATATTAGCTAGATTTTGGATAAAAACCTTGACCAGCTGGATCCAAGAAGTAATCTCGCCAATATTGACAAAGGAATTAAAAGGGATTAACAAAACCACTATTCGGCCAAAATACTGGACTCCCGGCGTCTCCATTCCCGGCTCTGGAACCTGAGGAATAAAGCACAAAATGCAAAGCATCAAGAAATAGAGCCAGCTTCCCCCTACCAGCAATTTCCGCCCCTTAGCTGTCAGCTCACCGTCTGAAGTCAGATAGTTCTTAAGGCTGAACATTTTCTACCAATGCTTTCTCGCGATCACGCTTCATAGTATTGGAACGCAGCTGACCGCAGGCTGCATCAATATCCGTTCCATGTTCCTGACGGACCACACAGTTGACTCCATTTTTCTTGAGGGTATCGTAGAAGGCCATCACTCGCTCTTTGGGACTGCGGCTGTATTGGTCGTGCTCGCTAACGGGGTTATAAGGAATGAGATTGACATAAGACAGCTTCTTAATGTTCTTGAGCAGCTCAGCCAGCTCCTTGGCTTGCTCTACACCGTCATTGACTTCATTGAGCATGATGTACTCAAAGGTCACCCGGCGGTTCGTCGTCTCAATATAGTATTCGATAGCTGCAAAAAGCTTTTCGATAGGGAAGGACCGGTTAATCCGCATAATACTGGTCCGCAGATCATTATTTGGAGCATGGAGAGATACTGCTAGATTGACCTGCACACCTTCATTGGCAAAATCGCGAATCTTATGCGCCAGCCCTGAGGTTGAAACCGTAATATGGCGGGCTCCGATAGCCAAACCTTTGTCATCATTGACCGTCCGAACAAACTTGAGCACGTTGTCATAGTTGTCAAAAGGCTCGCCTATTCCCATAACCACGATATGGCTGACCCGCTCATCCTGACCACGCTCGTCAAAATACTTCTGAACCAGCATAATCTGAGCAACAATCTCACCGTTATTGAGGTCGCGTTGCTTTTTAATCAAGCCGGAAGCACAGAAGGTACAGCCGATATTACAGCCAACTTGGGTGGTCACACAGACAGAAAGTCCATAATGCTGGCGCATGAGTACCGTCTCAATCAGCATACCGTCCGGCAGCTCAAAGAGGTACTTGACCGTACCGTCAGCCGACTCCTGAACAATACGCTGTTTAAGCGGATTGACGACAAACTGATCATTTAGCTTGGCAATCAAGTCCTTGGACAGATTGGTCATCTCTTCAAAAGACTGAACCCGTTTACGATAGAGCCACTCCCAAATCTGGGCGGCACGGAATTTCTTTTCTCCCTGGGACTCAGCCCATTCAATCATTTCCTGACGTGTTAAACTATAAATAGATGGTTTCATGTTTCTCCTTTATTTTTGACGGATGACAAAGTGACGATTGGCTTCTTTTGCGACTTTTTCTTTTGGTTTGTTTTGGCGATTATCGCGATTTTGGTCAGTCCGACGTCTTGAGCGTCTAGAACGTGAGCGTTTTGAAGCTGAGCCAGAATTCTGTTCTTGCTCCCGTTTACTGCGAGATTTTTTATCAAAGGAAGCTCGCTTAGGCTGAAGATTTTCTAATACAAAGTAGGCACAGCCATAATTACAGTATTCCAGCAAATAATCTTCCAAACGACTGATTTTAAAGTCACTTTCCTTAGCTTTTTCATCCTGATAAAAGCCTCGTAGCCGTAACTGATCATTGCCCCAATCACCGACAATATAATCAAACTTGGTCAAAATTTCTGAAAAGCGTTGGTTAAAAGCTGTCACATCAAAGGCTTCTCGGTAGTTCTCTACCAAATTAAACTCAATCTCTTCCGTTAAGACCTGTGAACCAATCTGTTTGAACTCAGGACCAGGAAATTTATTGTAATTATAAAGCTCTGGAGCAATTTCTTTGCGCATATATTTTCTCACTTCTATCTAGATAACTCCTCTATTATACTACAAAAACAGGCAGATTTTAAGCTTTTACCCTTAAAAAGTCATTTCTGAGAAAAGTCAGATAATTTCTCTAATTTGACAAATAAGACTTCCATCAAAAAATAAAGCTGAGACAAGACTGCCTCAGCTTTATTATTTATTGTTCTTAAGATAATCAATGGCATCCTGTAAGGTTTTAACAGGAACAATTTTCATATCTGTTTTAATCTTTTTAGCAACCTCAACTGCAGTTTCATAGTTTGTCTTTGCTTTTGGATCGATTTTTTTCATTTCTTTTGTTACAGGATTATTGGGAGCAAAGAAGATGCTGGCACCACTTTTAGCAGCTGAGACGACTTTCTTATCAATCCCTCCAATATCACCAACTTCTCCATCACGGTTGATACTTCCTGTACCTGCAATCACACGTCCATCTCGTAAGGTTGGATCTGCAAGTTGTGTATAGATTGACAAGCTAAACATGAGACCCGCACTAGGTCCTCCAATTCCTTCTGTGGTAAATTCAATCGGAATGTTACTAGTAACTTCTGTTCTATCGATTAAGCTAATACCAATTCCGTTTTTACCATTTTCTAGCTTAATAATCTTTCCAGTCGCTGATTTTTCTTGGCCATCTTCCTGGTAAGTGACCTTAACCTTATCTCCTAATTTCTGCGAATTAACATATTTCACCAATTCTTCTGAACTGTCAAAAGTCTTGTCATTAACTCCCGTTACCGTGTCCGCAATATTCAAAATTCCCTTAAAAGTCGAATCTTTTGCGACTTGCAAAACATAGACGCCCAGATATTTCATGCTAATATCTTTTCCAGCCGTTTTCAAGCCTTGATACTTGGCCATGTTTTGGGATGTTTCCATATAAAACTGATTGATTCGGATAAATTCTTGGTCCGATGATCCACCAGTCATTTCTTCAGCAGAGTAGATATCCGTGAAATCAGTCAGCCACGCATAGACAAGATGAGCAAAGGTTGCTCGTTGAACTCCAACTGTCACAAACTCATAGGCCCCAGCTTCCCTATCTTCCTTATTATCAACCAGCAAGACCTTTCGAATATCTTCTGCACCGCCAGGAACTTCAATATAATATGGTAAAGGAACCGTCAAAGATACGACAAGCAAAATCAAGCTTGAAAAAATAATAATGGGCCATTTATAAACACTAATTTTTCTCATAAGTTCTTCTTTCTAATTCTTTGATTACACTTTGGGGCACATAATCCGCGATATCCTGTTGAAAAGCAATCAGCTCACGAATACGTGATGAACTGATATGCTGATAGGCTGGCTTGCTGAGCAAGAAAATCGTTTCCAGTTCTCCTGCCAACTCGCGATTAAAAAAGGTCATATCAGCTTCATAATCTAGATCTTGGCTGTTACGAAGCCCACGCACAAAAACTTTAGCTCCCAGTCTTCTAGCCACTGTCACCGCCAGCTCATTCTGAGAGATGATGACCTCAACATTATCCAAATGCTGCAGTGCTTCTTTGACTATCCGTTCTCTGGCTTCAATGGTGAAAAAACCAGACTTTTCTCGGTTGTAGAAAATTCCTACATAGAGCTTGTCAAAGAGGCTGCTGGCCCGCTCAATCAGGTCCACATGGCCCTTAGTGATCGGGTCAAAAGACCCTGTAAATAATCCTATCTTATCTGACATACACCGTCACCTTTGAAATTCCATATATCTTCTGCTTCCAAATGCCCAGCCCTGCAATTTCTTCGGGTAATTCCACATCCTTGTCTGTCTCACAGACTACTAGGACATCCTGACTCAATAGCTGATGCTCCTCTAGCTTCTCAAGGTCTGCCACAATCTGCTCCTTGGCATAAGGCGGATCCAAGAGAACTAAGTCAAAAGCACCTGTCAATATTTCCAAAGCTCGGCCAGACTCCATCTTGAGCAAGTCAAAACGTGTGACCTCCTTAGTCATCTGGATGTTCTCTGAAATGATAGCCTGAGCTCTGCGATCCTTTTCGACTAAGACAGCTTCCTCCATACCTCGCGAAATAGCTTCAATGGCCAAACTCCCGCTCCCGGCATAAAGATCCAGCACTCGGCCACCGTCAAAATAAGGACCAATCATATTAAAAATCGCCCCCTTAACCTTATCGGTCGTAGGCCTAGTCGTCTTGCCATCCAAAGTCTTGAGGGGCCTGCCCCCGTATTTACCTGCAACAACTCTCATAAAGAGTATTATAACATAACTAGCCTCTAGCAGGCCAATCTTTTGAAAATTAAGCAGATAAAAAACAGAAGTAGATGAATATCAAAGACTTCTGTTTTCTTTTAATTTCAGTAAAAGATCAATTAATTCAGGCTGACAATCTGCCTTATCCAAGATCAACCCCATTGACCGACCAACCATGATGTAAAAACTCTCTGGCTTATCCAAAATCGCCACAATATCCTGATAGTTATATCGGGAGGTATGATTGCGATTAAGGACCTGAAAATCCCTCTCATAGAAGTTAAACTCTTGCTCCAAATCATGCCAGAGAGGATTATCCTTATAGAGCTTGAGGAATTGTTGGTTAAAAGAACGATAAAGTAAAAAAGGCATGATCGGCATGAAAATGAAAATACCAATAGCTGGCAAAGGCTCCCTAAAGAATAGACAGACCAATCCTACTGCTAACAAAGCCACTTCACCAATGATCAGAGGAAAGAGCCCTGTCTTTCGATACCAAAAGTTGGCCCAAGCGAAACGGCGATAAGCTTCTTCTGTCATGGTCGTTTTTGCTGTCATAGGAAACATGTCTCTACCTCCAAATCAATCTTTTTTCTAGTTTACCACAAACTTTACGGAGATAGCAATCTTAATACTGACAAATCCTATCTTAGATTTACGCCTAATTTTCCATGATAAAGAACTTGCATTTAAAATGTTCTTCTGTTATACTATATGTAACTTTTTAAACGTTACATAGGAGGTGTGATATGTTTTCGCATGAAAAATTAAAAAAACGCCGGTTGGAGCTTAATCTGACTCAGTCTTCCATTTACCAAGAGCTTGGGATTTCCAGAAAGACTTACTCTGCTTGGGAAAATGGTTTAGCAGAACCCCACGCCAAAAATCTCAGGAGGTTGGCCACCTGTCTCAAGGTCCAAGAGAACTACTTTGTGGATAAGACCAGCGCGATCTACACCTACCCTTTACTAACCGCACCACATAAAAAAGAAGTAGACCAACTAGCTAGTCGGCTCTTAGAGAGACAGCGTAAGATTAGCTCCCTTACAGCCTATAAGGTTCTATCAGTTGAGCTGGCTGCAGGTCTCGGTCACAGCTACTATGACAATGAAACAGACTACGAAACTGTCTACTTTGATCAAGATATCCAGCACGACTTTGCATCTTGGGTCTCTGGGGATTCTATGGAGCCCAAGTATCCCAATGGCTCTGTTGCCCTTATGAAACAGACGGGATTCGACTACGATGGGGCAGTCTATGCTCTCATGTGGAATGGCAAGACCTATATCAAAAAAGTCTACCGCGAAGCTGAAGGCCTACGCTTAGAGTCTATCAATCCTGACTACGAGGATCTCTTTGCTCCCTATGAAGACCAACCTACTATTGTTGGTATCGTAGTTGGACATTTTCTGCCGATTGAGGTGTAAGTGATGATCCTATTTGATTATTCACGCGAGCCTCGTTCAGACATCGCTTTTGTGGATATGAAAAGTTTTTATGCCTCTTGCGAATGCATTGCTCTTGGCCTTGACCCTTTAAAAACCTCGCTCTGTGTCATGAGCCGAGTTGAAAATTCTGCTGGACTGATACTAGCTGCCACCCCTCTTTTTAAAAAGAATTTCGGTAGCCAGAATGTCAGCCGAAGCTATAATCTTCCTTTTGATGTCCACACCCGTAAGTTCAACTATGCTGCTGCCCGCAAGCAGGGACTACCAATTACAGCAGATTATGTACGCTTTATTGAAGACGCTGCCCAAAAGACCTTATTGGTCCCACCTCGGATGAATTACTACATCCAGAAAAATATGGAAATCCAAAAAATTTTCCAGGATTTCGCAGCTCCCGATGATATTTTCCCCTACTCAATTGATGAAGGCTTCCTAGATTTGACAAGCTCTATCAACTACTTCATTCCCGATCAGACGCTGGACCGCAGGACCAAACTAGACCTGCTGGCTGCCCGCATTCAACAGGCTATCTGGAAGAAGACTGGGATTTATGCCTCTATCGGACTGAGCAACGCCAATCCTCTTCTCGCCAAGCTAGCCTTGGATATAGAAGCTAAACATACAAAAAAGATGCGGGTCAACTGGTCCTACGAGGATGTACCCAGCAAGGTCTGGACTATTCCGACCATGACTGATTTTTGGGGCATCGGCCACCGAACAGCCACCCGTCTTAAGAAGCTAGGCATCCATTCTATTTATGATTTAGCTCACTTTAACCCCGACATTCTCAAAAAAGAAATGGGAGTCATGGGCCTGCAGCTTTGGTTTCACGCTCACGGCATTGATGAAAGCAATGTGCACAAGCCTTATCAGGTCAAGTCACACGGCCTAGGGAATTCGCAAATTCTCCCCCGAGATTATAGACAGCAGGCAGAGATTGAGCTGGTTTTTCGAGAAATGGCTGAGCAGGTCGCCATTCGTCTCAGACGGTCTGGTAAGAAATGCCAGCGTGTCTCCATCTATGCCCGCTATTCCAAGCAGGAACTCCTGCCTTCCATTCATACACAGAAAAAAATTGAGCCTACCAATAACAGCGATCGACTGGCTCAAATCGTAGCTCAGCTTTTTCGTTCCAAATATCAGGGCGGGGCTATCCGACAGATTGGCGTTTTTTACAGTGACTTTGTCGATCAAGGCTATGGTCTGATTTCTCTCTTTGATGATCCCTTGCAAATTCAAAAAGAAGAGGATCTCCAGCTGGCGATTGACCACATCAGAGATCGCTTCGGCTTTGCCTCTTTGCTTAAGGGATCAGCCTTACTAGACTCCTCCCGTGCCATCGCTCGAAGCAAGCTAACAGGTGGCCATTCAGCTGGAGGGCTGGAGGGCTTATCATGACCGACCGCTCCTATCTCCCCTACCAGTCGGCTCGTGACTTTCAGGATCGAGGCATGGCTAAGTGGGCTGGCTTTTTCCTCTCTGAACACAGCACTGCTCTAGCCAAAAAAGAACTAGATATCAGTCGCCTGACCCAGCTTGACAGACAGGACAAATTCCACTTGCTCAGTCAAGCCTACAGCCAGCAAGTTCCCATCCAAATCACCTTTCTAAACCAGGACAAGCTGACCGACATTACTGCTACAGTCTCCCATCTGGACAGCAAACAGGTCCTCCTGCAGGAAGGTGAGCATTACAAAGGCCTTGCTATCCATCAGATTCTTTCGATACAAGCTTCAGGAGGCGCAGATGACCACTCAGAATCTACATGAGGAACTTCAATTTGACTATTTTTCCCAGAACTACTATCAATTTCAAGAAGATTTTTATCAATTCTCCAATCTTCCCCAGCCTCTGATGGTCATGGAAGACGATATCCTCCGCCACATGGCCAGCCGCCAGGTCACTTATTTCAAACTCTCTAAGGCCAAAAGTTTAGATCAGAAAGACCATTACTTCCACTTTACCATCAGCCGTCCAGACCAGGCAAAGCGACTCTGCATTTACCACTATCAAGGCCAAACAGAAGATATAAAGCACTAAGCTCCCAAACTAAGTCTGGGAGCTTAGTGCTTGGTTGGGGCTGGGAAAGGAGCCTGGTATTGGAATTATTTAAAAACTAAATACTCCTTTTACTTACCCAACCGATGGAATCGCTAGGCGGATTTTCGGTATCAATCCAGATAAATTCGATCCCGATTTCGCCATTTTTAAACTTGGTTAAACGAATACCGTTGATTTCTAATTCATTGAGTCGTTGACCTGTCAAGACTTCTCGCTCCTTCAACTGGAAAACGCCACGCAGTATCCAATTCCCAAGAATTTCCTGCTTATCGATCGACTGAATTGCCTTACCAGCTTCTTGATTTATATAGGCATTGATAACATCACCAGAAGATAAGAATCTTAGCTTAAAGGTTCTTTCTTCTTTTGGCAAAGCTAGTTTTTTAGTACCAGGTTCAAAACTTCCAAATCCTGACCCAAAGAAATCTGGTCTTTCATCGTGAAAGTTTTTCGAGTCAGGCAGAGGAATGTAAACTTCACTTACTGGACGATAGACGAGTTGTTCGATTTCTTTAATGAGTTTTTCATTGCCAGTATTGTGAGCAAAGTGAATCAAATCCTCACGAATAGCCTTCATCTGAGCTTTTCCTTCCTTACTGGTCCATTTCTTCAAAAGGATTTCTTCCAGAGAGAAGGTCACAAAAGCTAGTTCCTCTGGAGCCAGACAGTCCTTAAATCTATCCTGAATCTTTAGAATACGTGGCAGGCGATCTTTTTTGGCTAATTTTGAACCACCGTTAAAGGCATTGAAACCAGAATTTTCTTCCACATTTCCATGTTTATCTGTGATAGCCCAAGATACCGTTTCTAGGACATTTGACTGATCCTTGTCAGCTGCCAGTAAATGAAGATTTTCAAATAGATAAAAAGGATCTTTAACATATTGCACATCCCATGTATCCACTATAATACTTTCATTATTAAATTTCATATGAAGCTGGCTATCAGCAGCAGTATACTTGTAGTCATGTCTTCCATCTGTGAAGTCAAAATTGGTTGGATTCTTTAGATTTGTTGAACCTTTTATCACCAAATTATCAATATCAATTGGCAAATAACTCGTTTCTCCAACAAAAATCTTAGGTTCTTTTCCCTTTGGTGTCGGCATCAGAACGTGATAGACAGATTTGACATTGACTGAATCCGACTTAAAGCCCTTGATCTGCGCCTTAGAGGATTCAATTCTCTGATTTCTTAAAATGGCAATCTTACGAGCCAACTCCTTATATCGTTTATAATTTTCCTTGTCAGCTGTTTTTTTATCGGATGATCTAGATGCATGGGTTCTGATATCACTCAATAAGTCCGTCCAAGATTGAGAGTCTTTCTTAAACTGGGCGATTTTTTGGCTTCCTGATTTAATTCCAAAAGATTTGATTCCCACTAAGTATTTATGATTTTCATCAACAACGACGGAAACATCATAGGAAGTATTGGCGATATCTTCTCCGACGGCATTGAAGGCCTTCTGGAAAACTGTCTCCTGGAATTTGGAATTGACGATGGGAGCAACATAGTCTTCCATTTGCCCCTGGTCTTCGGATTCTGCTTTCTGAGAGAAAGCTTCACTCAGACTGGCGAAGTTGGTAATTAAGGTTTTGTATTTGTCTTTTTGTTCTGTTTTTAGATGTTCCCACATAAGCACCCTCTTTTCTATTTTCAGTATATCAAAAGAAGATTAGATTTTCACTAATCCTCTTATATATTCGTTAATTAATATTGTAAAATTCAAGTTTGCCTTGTTTTTTTACAAATCTCAAATACTCTTCATCTGACAGAAGGGCTAAACCATCATTATAAGCCTTGATTTTTTCAAGAGCTTGGTCATAGATATCCACAAATTCCTTGACATAGGATTGCCCTTCAAATTGACCATTCATCTTGGTGTAGATAATGGCGAATTTACCTGAGCGGTCAAGTTGAGATTTTCCTTGGCTTTCGTTTAAGGCCTTGGCAACATTTTCTGCGATGCGTTTAATCACGGGAACGACCACGCTATTTCCAGCTTGTTTGTATAACTGACCGTTAGAAACCCCTTCTGGGATTTTAAAGGATTTAGGATAACCTTGAACATTAAAGGTTTCTTTTGGAGTCAGCTTACGAATCTCACCACTATCCGTCAAAATCAATGGAACGTTGTGTCCACCTGTTCCCATATTTGCTGTGAGGGTAGGGACAACTCCGTTTTTATTTTCACGAACATATTGGCGACGCCATTGGTAAACCGTATCTTGACTGGTGACCTCAAATTTTAACTGGTCGTAGAAATTCTGTTTGCCTTCACGGTAGTAGTAGACCTCGTCTAGTTTATCACCGAAGTTAATCACATCCTGAAGAGTGGTAGTCAGCTTGATTTCCTCTGGAAATTCAAACAAGTCATAAGCTTCTTTGGTATCAAAGCCGACAATGTAGATCCGCTCACGGTTTTGCGGGATATTTCCATAGTCTTTCCCGTTGAGAACCTTCCACTTGATAAAGTAGTTGTTCTCAGTCAAGGCTTCACGAATGACCTTGAAGGTATTGCCATGGTCATGACCGACCATATTTTTGACGTTTTCGATGAAGATGGCGCGAGGTTTGCATCCCTCAATCATGCGAAGCAACTCGAAGAAAAGATCGCCACGATCATCATCAAAGCCCTTGCGATAACCCGCAATACTAAAGGCTTGGCAAGGGAAACCTCCCATAATCACATCCACGCGCTTAGCTGGAATATCCTCTGACTGAACATCGTGAATATCACGACCATCCAAATAGGTATCTGGATGGTTTAACTGATAAGTCTGACGCGCATATTTATCAAACTCATTGGCATACACCACTCTGAACTCGTTGGTCTGTTCAAATCCCAACTCAATTCCCCCAACACCTGAGAAGAAAGCTGCAATGTTGTACTTCTCAGGTCGGTTCGAACTTACAGAATTTGTCATGTAGTAACCTGCTTTCTATTTTTTAACTATTCTACTATATTTAAATAAATCTCATCATTTATTTTTTTTAAATAATTTGAATAAAAAATGTATTCAATTCCTTTGCCAGGTCTCGCAACTGAATAATTAAGGTAATACATTTTATTTGAGTAATCTTGATACATTCTAAATATTTCGTCCGAAAGATCATAGGTTAAAATCCAATTCTTATCTTTCATACTACTTTTTATTATTTCAGAAAGTGACAAATGATCCTCATGATTATAAAAATTTGTATATAATCCTGGTCCTTTTTTATAGTATGGTGGATCAAAAAATGTAAATGAATCTTTCGTTTTACTTATGTTTCTTCTAATAAAAACTTCAGCATCAAGATTGTATAATTTAATTCTTGATTTAAAGCTTGCAATTTTTTTAATTTTTTTGATTAATTCTACTTTATTAAATCTACAATCCAGTTTATAATTCCCTTCTTGTGATTTTCCTCCAATAACCCCTGCTTTTAAAATTCCAGATCTATTTGTTCTGTTTAAAAATAATGTTGCAAATCCTAATTCCAAAATAGAGTTCGAATTTGATTTATTTTCATATATATTTTTTTGAATGTACCATTCCTCCATAGTTATCGGAGTTTCTTCGATTTTCTTAACCAATTCATCAGTGTAATTTAGTACTGAATACCAAAAAGAATAAATAGCCTTATCAAAATCATTAATCATAATTTTTTGAACATCATTATTGAATAGTAACTTTAATGCAACACCAGCACCACCAGCATATGGTTCAATGTATGTTTTGCAATTATTTACTTTTATTAGTTCTTTAACCAAAAGATATAATTTTGTTTTTCCACCAGGATAACGTAACGGTGTGACTATACTTTGAGCCATTTTAATCCTTTCTTTATGGAGTTATATAGTTAATAGTTTTTTGATTTTTCTCTTTGAAGTAGAATATTAATTTGGGAATAGACTTTTAGACAAAAATCATTCAACTCATCAATTATATTTTCTTCCATTAGATAATTAAATAACTGTGTATCTGTAATAAACTTTTGTAATTCTTGTAATCGTTCTAATGATCTTATATCATCATTTTTTGTATCGTCTTTAATATTAATTTGATTTAAGATTTCATTTATCCTACTTTTTGTATATAACCGCGATTCCTCTCTATCTTCCAAATCCTTCCAAAACTTATTATAATTTTCATTATCAACAATCGTTTTAACTACATAGTATATGAATGATTCGGGAGCCAAAAATGTTGGAAGGGCAATGACATTTTGGGGTAACTCATTGGTCTTAACTCCCTTTATCAACTTTTTATCTTCAATTATATATGGATATAATAAATTCTTAGAGTTTGTCTTTGTATCTCCGTCAACTATAATTAACACATCCTTAAAATGTGAATCATATTCTGGTAATTTTAACAATTGCTTACAGCCTAAATGAATAGGGATAACTTTATAAATATCAGATTTAGTATCAGGATGCAATCTTTTATACGCTTCAATCAATTCGTTAAAAAGAAATTCCGTCATATCGTCTTCACAGTATATTTTTACATATGGACGATAAGGTGTCATTTTATCAAACATATCAGATTTGATATCAGAATAATATTCAATTGAACTTAATCTCGGAAGTTCTGGGTCCACAAAATATACAAGACGATAATCTTTAGGTGAACGATTTTGTTTTTTAATAATTTTCTTTAAAATTGTCAAGGAATGAGTGGTAACAAAAATCTGTAATTCTAATTCCTCACTTAGTTTATCCAGTAAATCAAAAAGTCTCAATTGAGCATTAGGATGCAAAGAGGCGTCTATTTCATCGATACATAAAATTCCGCCGTTATAATTTTCTGTTCTTTGTTTATGTAGATAAAAGTCTACTAACGCCGAAACAATATAGCCAATATTATCTTGCCCAACAGACTGAGTTTCTGGTAACGTCTTGTTTAAAGGCATATGTATTATTGTTCGATTTTTATCAATATCTTTAGTGATATTGATTACTTCTTTTTCTGATATAGAGTCGGGCAGTATTTCATTATACCACTTTTTATACATCTCGTATGCATCAGAAGTTATAATTATATTATTACTCCGGACATTTTTTTTACTCACTAATGTTTCACCTATAGGGAAAAGCCTCGATAAACTAATAAAAATAGAAGGTAGCGGGATCCTTTGATCCCCCCCGATATAAAAAGTATCTTTTGTTTCTTTTTTTACTTTACTTAACTTTTGGTCGGGAGTGAAATAATTTGTAGCTCTAGGTATTAACCTAATTCCACGTTCTTCTTTTGTATCATCTTTATAAGAATGTCTTTTTTGAATAAATGAGTCATTATCTGTATTGATTACTTTTAAATAAGATGTATAGTCGTCATATTCTTCCTCCTCAGGAATTGTAAAAAAATCGGAAAATTCCGGATGGAAATTTCCTCCGGTATATCTTCTATGTGTTATACCGAATGTCGAAGCAATTAGTGATAAGACATTAGATTTACCAACACCATTTTGCCCTGCAAAAACGGTTATTTTTTTACCTAATTGGATAGCTTTTTCTGCCTCCAAATTCTCAAATTTTCTAAATTTATGAATGGCCAAGACATCTGCATAAAATCTCATTTTTAATACCTCGTTTATTTCACTATTTTAATATATAGCACTTTAATTATATCAAAATAATACAAAAAAAGCAGAGCCTGATATTAGCCTATTAATCAGAATCTGCTTAATTTTAATTTATTTAACCAACTTCTTCATCTCATCAATACGTGCTACTGTCGCGTCGTATTTGGCTTGGTAGTCGGCTTGTTTGTCGCGTTCTTTTTGAACGACTTCTGGTTTAGCGTTGGCTACAAAGCGTTCGTTAGAGAGCTTCTTACCTACCATATCCAGTTCTTTTTGCCATTTAGCTAGTTCCTTGTCGAGACGAGCTAGTTCTTCTTCGACGTTGAGGAGGTCTGCGAGTGGCAAGTAGATTTCTGCTCCTGTGATGACGCTTGACATAGCGAGTTCAGGTGCAGGGATGGTTGATGCGATTTCCAAGTGTTCTGGATTTGTAAAGCGTTTGATGTAGTTGACATTGCTGTTAAAGAAGGCTTCCAAGTCGCTATCGCTTGTCTTAACAAGGATAGTGATAGGCTTGCTTGGTGCTACGTTTACTTCCGCACGCGCATTACGAACAGCACGGATCAAGTCTTTGAGGCTTTCCACACCTGTGTGAGCCGCAAGGTCTTCAAAGGCTGGATTAACAGTTGGGTATTCTGCTGTCACGATAGAGCCTTCTGAGATTTGTCCAAAGATTTCTTCAGTCACGAATGGCATGATAGGGTGAAGGAGACGAAGGATCTTGTCCAAAGTGTAAAGGAGAACAGAACGTGTGATGACTTTCTCTTCTTCGTTATCGCTATAAAGAACTTCCTTGGTCAACTCAACGTACCAGTCCGCAAACTCGTCCCAGATGAAGTTGTAGAGGATGTGTCCAGCCACACCAAACTCAAACTTGTCAAAGTTTTCAGTGACTTTTCCGATGGTTTCATTGAGGTTGTGGAGAATCCAACAGTCAGTGACGTTTCCAGCTTCCTTGTTAACAACTTTTTCGACATTGGCCGTTGCTTGCTCAAGAGTCAAGCCTTCATTGTTCATGAGGATGTAGCGAGAGATGTTCCAGATTTTGTTAATGAAGTTCCATGAAGCATCCATTTTCTCATAAGAGAAGCGCACGTCTTGCCCTGGTGCAGAACCGTTTGAAAGGAACCAACGAAGGGCATCGGCACCGTATTTCTCGATAACATCCATTGGGTCAATTCCGTTACCCAGAGATTTAGACATCTTACGTCCTTGCTCGTCACGAATGAGACCGTGAATCAGAACGTTTTGGAATGGCTGACGGCCAGTGAATTCCAAGGATTGGAAGATCATACGAGACACCCAGAAGAAGATGATGTCGTAACCTGTTACCAAGGTTGAGGTTGGGAAGTAACGTTTGAAGTCTTCTGAGTCGACATCCGGCCAGCCCATGGTTGAGAATGGCCAAAGGGCAGAACTGAACCAAGTATCCAAGACGTCTTCGTCCTGAGTCCATCCGTCACCTTCTGGTGCTTCTTCGCCAACGTACATTTCCCCCTCAGCATTGTACCAAGCAGGGATTTGGTGACCCCACCAGAGCTGGCGAGAGATTACCCAGTCGTGGACATTTTCCATCCATTGGAGGAAGGTATCGTTGAAACGAGGTGGGTAGAATTCTACCTTGTCCTCTGTGTCTTGGTTGGCAATGGCATTCTTGGCCAATTGGTCCATCTTAACGAACCATTGCGTAGACAAGCGTGGCTCAACTACAACACCTGTACGCTCTGAATGACCAACACTGTGGACACGTTTTTCGATTTTAACAAGGGCACCGATTTCTTCCAGTTTCTTGACAACCGCTTTGCGGGCTTCGAAACGGTCTAACCCTGCAAATTCAAAGGCCAAGTCATTCATAGTTCCGTCGTCGTTCATGACGTTAACTTGTGGCAAGTTATGACGTTGACCAACCAAGAAGTCGTTTGGATCGTGGGCAGGTGTGATTTTCACGACACCTGTACCAAATTCAGGATCGGCGTGTTCGTCCCCAACGATTGGAATCAATTTATTAGCGATTGGAAGGACAACATTTTTACCGATCAAGTCCTTGTAGCGTGGGTCTTCTGGATTGACCGCAACCGCAACGTCCCCAAACATGGTCTCAGGACGAGTTGTCGCAACTTCGAGGGCGCGTGAGCCGTCTTCTAGCATGTAATTCATGTGGTAGAAGGCACCTTCCACGTCCTTATGGATAACCTCGATATCAGAAAGGGCTGTGCGGGCTGCTGGGTCCCAGTTGATAATAAACTCACCACGGTAGATCCAGCCTTTCTTGTAAAGGTCCACAAAGACCTTGCGAACAGCTTTTGACAAACCTTCGTCAAGGGTAAAACGCTCGCGAGAGTAGTCTACAGAGAGCCCCATCTTGCCCCATTGCTCCTTGATAGTAGTAGCATATTCATCTTTCCATTCCCAGACTTTATCAAGGAATTTTTCCCGACCCAGGTCGTAACGGCTAATGCCCTCACCACGCAAGCGCTCCTCAACCTTAGCCTGAGTCGCAATCCCAGCGTGGTCCATCCCTGGAAGCCAAAGCGTATCAAAACCTTGCATGCGTTTTTGACGGATGATGATATCCTGCAAGGTTGTATCCCAAGCGTGACCAAGGTGAAGTTTACCAGTTACGTTTGGTGGTGGAATAACGATCGAATAAGGCTTAGCCTTTTGATCTCCTGAAGGCTTGAAAACATCCGCATCAAGCCATTTTTGGTAACGACCAGCCTCAACCTCGGCTGGATTGTATTTAGGTGAAAGTTCTTTCATTAGTAAAATCTCCTTTTATTTTTTTCAAATTTATAATATCTTTTTGATGGATCTAAATAGAAATATTTTAACAACCAAATCAGGCCTCCTCCAATAATTAATGATAATATGAAACAAAAGAAAATAATTATGGTTGAGGCAAGAAATTCAGACATCCAATCAGATGACGAATTTATAAGTTTGGCCAACTCTACTTTGATCTTCAATCCCCATATAATTTCAATTAACTTTGGAATAATACTCAACATTAATAAGGTAAGAAAACCATAGATTTGAATTCGATAGAGGTGTCTATCCATTTTATCAGTTCTTATTGGTTTTTTCTTATATTTATTTATATCAAACTGAGAATTTATTTCCCCTATTAGGTTAGGAATTAATATTGGTAAAAACCAGCTTAGAGCATTGATTAATTCATTTTCAACTTGATTGAATACTGCTAACAATAATATACATATTGTTCCAATTAGCCAGGAAGCAATCACTTCTTTTATATCTTTTGCACCATATCCAATCATATTATAAATTTGCAACCAAAAGAATAAGTATAGTGCTATAAAAAAGAGCAATACGAACACGTCTGATAATAAATCAAAATGAAATTTAAGGGCTCTAGAAAAAAAGTAACAAAGATAACTCAGAAGCCAAAAAAAGGAACTAATAATCATCGTAGCATATACATTCCAGAATGTCTTCCCTTTAGAAATATCTACTTTATTCGTTTTTTTAAATATTTTAATTGATACTACAGTTTTTATAACAGATAATATAAGTGGTAGTATTAAGAGTAATAGAATAGCAATCCAATTATTTATTTGTTTTTTGCTTACAGTTGATTCAACTAGATTTGGATTATGTAGAAAATAAATCAACGTTCCACAAATGATCCCATCAAACACATTTATGAAAGCCAAGGCTTTCGTACTCTTAGTAAGAAAATCTCTAAATTTATTAAATCGATTTATATATTTAAATGCATATATCAGTATCAATGCAAACTGAAAAATTATAACAAATTTAAAATCGGTTAAAAAGAATAAAATTAAAGTCGAGATAGAAATAAACCAATAAATCGAAAGGCTAATTTTAGAAATACTTCTTTTAGACAATAATTTAAGATAAAAACCTATCAGTAATAAACAAATAATTATCTCTAAAATATAACGTAAAGTAATCTCGCTAAAAAATAAGCTTAACAAAAATGCGGGAAGTGCTATACCTAAAACAGATACAAGGGATAGTATTGGAAAATAAGCTAGCGCGTTCAGAAGTATTTTCCAAACTTGAACAAAAATACTCATCAACCTACTACCAGTCTTAAAATAATGCAATAATTTCAATCATTCCCCCCAATCTAATACTAGTTTGGTATATCCCACTCACTCCTAAGCAAGCCATATCTCAAATCATCACAGCGATTATCTTGGGCATCTTTGCGGTCTCGGATGCGAGCTTCGAGAGTAAAGCCAAGTTTCTCAGCGACTCGTTGACTTTGGACATTGTAGCCAAAGCAAGACAATTCTATCTTGTGAAGACCAAGTTCTTTAAAAGCTAGATCAATCAAGGCACGCGCCGCTTCTGGCACATAACCTCGCCCCCAGTAGTCTGGGTGCAAGATATAGCCAATCTCAAGCACATCGTCTTCGTGCCGATGGTTGAAATCGACAGAGCCAATGATTTTATCGGTCCCTTTAACCACCATGCCGTAACCAGCTGGGAGATTATCCTTTTCATTGCGCTCAGGAAGGATATGCTCCAGATAATAGATCTCATCTTCCAAGGTCTTGACGGGTGGAAAGCCAGCTGGATAGGAAACTTCTGGCCGACTGGCATAATCAAAGACATCCTCAGCATCAGCCACGGTACGGACTCGTAAAACGAGCCGTTCCGTTTCTAAACGTTCTGGTAACTCAGCCCTTGTCATCCTTCTTCCTCGCTTTCTTGATAAAGCTTCCCATGGGGTCGACTCGGTCATCTAGATAACGATAAACGCGCTGGTGACCGTCTCCCATAAAGTAGGTCGGAGCAAAACGATCATTTTTAAAATGTCCCTTGTCATCTAGCAAATCAGAATCAGCAAGTCGCTCGAGAATCTTGGCAAAGATATGGCAGATACCATCTTCCTCGATAATCCTATCTACCTGACAGTCCAATATAACTGGACAGGCCTCTAAAATTGGCGCTTGAGTCCGTTCAGAAATCTCATAGTCTAGCCCTAGGTATTCCAATTTCTCCCGATGGCTGATAAAGCCGGCCTGTTCCATTGCAAGCATAGAAGTTTCATTAGGGATATTCACGGTAAATTTCTGATAATGCTTAATCTGCTCAGCCGCATTTTCCTCAGCACCAACTCCGATAACTAGCCAATCACCCAGGCTATAAGAGGAACTACAGGTCGTGATATTGTGCCCAAAGTTCCAGTCCTGATACCCCAAGATGAAGATAGGAAAACCATAGTAGAGCTTACTTGTGTTAAAGGATTGCTTCATGACAACCTCCTTTGACTAAGATGCAAAAGAAAAACCCTGCCATATCCATGACAGGGACGAATGTTTTTATCCGCGGTACCACCCAATTTCGGGCAGATGCCCGCAACTTTAGTCTTTAAAATAAAAAGACAATAATATTTCATTTTCATTCATCAGCAACCAGTTTTGACACATTTGTGGACTTCTCAGCACCGCCACTTTCTGTAAAATGCTTGACTCAAAACACCTCTGATGAACCTATTCTATCACCTTTCCAGCGAAAAATCAATAATTTCTCTCCTCAAAAAGTCCGTCTGGCAGGTCATGAAATGCTTTGCCCGCCTGATAGTTGGCGAATTTCCCTAAAAGGAACTGGTAGGCATCTAGACGACTTTCATAGCGAATAGCCGCTTCCTTGGCCCGCTCATCCTGGTCTGTCTCGTAGACTGCCTGACTCTCCTTGAGCGCCATCTCGTTAATCATGACCTGAGTCTTGACCCAAGCTTCAAACTCCTGTAAAAATTCCTGTTCGTAACTCATTTTTCTCACTTTCTAACTGCAAATACCTAGTCCAAATCTCGGTAAAAATCACTGTCAATGTCACGGAAGGGCTGAATGTCCTGCACATACTCCAGCACTCCCTGAAACTCGCCAGCCTCATCTCGCACCGCCGCATAGGTCACATGGACAAACTTGCCCCGTGATTCCGACTTGAACCACATCTCAAACTTGTCCCGCTCTCCCTGACGCAGAGCCTTGAAAATCCGCCGCACCTTGTCCAAAAATTTCGGCGGGTGACAGAGCTCGACATTGCGCCCTATCTGGGACGGCGTCCGCTTGAAAATCATCTCGTCTGCCGGCACGCTGTCATTATAATACTGGAAAATATCGTCCTTATTGACAAAGGTAATCTCCATGGGCAGATGATCCAAAATCAGATTGACCTCCGCCACCGACAGATAACCATGACCAAAAGGCTGTTGTGAGTCACGATTAAAGGCTTGCTCCTTCTTTTCCTTAGGCTTAAAGGAAATGGTGACCTGACCATCCGGCGTATCAATGACCTGCTCAAATCTGCCATCACTAGTCTGTTTTCTACTGGCTGGCGCTTCGCTTCCTTCATCCGCAGCATCCCCAGCTTCCTCCTCCGAGAATGAGTACCGCGCAGGAATCCATTTCTCTGTTGGCTTGATGATGGCATAGCCATAAGCATCACTCTCCTCAGCAATCTTGAGCCAGTCATCCTGATGGAAGGACTCGAGGAGAATCATGAGAAGGATGGATTCTTCCTTGAAAATCATAGCTTCAAACTCAGCCGCAAAGGTCTCAAACTTGTCCTTGACTTCTTGAATCGAAGTATCAGGCAACTTCTCTGTAGCAATCTTAGCCTCTTGGTAGAGGTCTCGAATCTGGTCATCTACCCCCCACATGACCTTGGGAGGCGAATCGTGACCGTAGCTCTCCATTATTGGAAACATGAGCTCTTCCTTACGCTGATAGTGAACATCAAACTGCCCTACCAAACTCAGCTGGCGCTGGAGACCCTTGCGGATTTCAGGTAGAAGATCCTCATCTTCTGTCGTTTCATAGGTAGATAGGAGCCTGCGAACCCGCATGAGGGCAGCCCGCAAGGCTAGATTTTCCTGCTTGAAGACCTGAACAGGATGGCCTGGATGGTCGGTATCAGCCACCTCCACATCCTGAATGGCACCTTTAAAGAGGTTGGCATGGACATTGCAGAGAGACATAACATCTTCAAATGTCACTCCCGTATCCGAGTTCATCAGCTCATGCTCCATCAGGCTAATCTCAATAGCGGACACACCCGCAAAATGCTCGTTAAAAAGCTCCTGAACAGATTCTGCCGAAGCTCCGTTATGTAGGTCCAGCAAGATAGATTTGAGGACTTCAATGCGTTCAGTAGCCATTCCTAAATCCCCACCACTTCATAGCCGTTTAATTCCAGAGTTTGCTTGATTTTATTCAGGTCAATGCCGTTCATACCAGCGCCTTTTTTGATAGAAACCACGCGCCCGACTGTATTACGCATGACAGGATTGGCCAGAGGCGTAAAGCCTAATTCAACCAAGACATCCAAAACCTCGGGATGCTTCTCAATCACTTCTGCCACCGGGATAGACAAATCAATCACATTATCCATAGCTGCTCCTTCATCGTCATTTTTCTACAATTATACCATAAAAAAGCTATCAGACTCAAAGCAAAAAAGCAGGAGTGTCTGCTCCTCTTATACTTGTTCAAAAGAAATTGAATAACGAATTAAGATAGACATGATGACAGACTTCTGCCTTCCATTATTGCCTCAGGCGACGATAAGAAAAATTGAAGCACATTGTTTCTTCTTTTTCCTATTTTGTGTTAAGCTAAGACTAGTGAATTGAAAGGGTTTTCGTATGTATCTAGCAGACTTAATGGAAAAGAGTGAAGCGGGACAGTTTATTGTCCTATCTTATTTACAGCAACATTCTACATCCAGTTTGAAGGATGTCATGTCTGAAACAGGCTTCTCGAAAGCAACCTTGACCAAGTACATTAGCCTGATAAATGACAAGGCTAGCGACCATCATGTAGCCTTATCCATCCAGCTTCAGGACGAATCGCTCAGTCTGTCTGTCGGTCCAGATACCAAGGGACGGGACATTCGTAGACTCTTTTTGGACAATGCTGTCAAATACCAGATTTTAGACTACCTGCTCTACCATCAGCAGTTTTTAGCCCATCAATTAGCCCAAGAGCTGATGATCAGTGAAGCAACCCTCGGCCGTCATATATCCGGTCTAAATCAGATTTTATCAGAGTTTGAGCTATCTATCCAAAATGGCCGCCTGAAAGGACCTGAGCACCAGATCCGCTACTTATATTTCTGCCTCTTTCGCAAGGTCTGGTCCAGCCAAGATTGGGAGAAAGAACTTCAAAAACCAGAAAGAAGACAGGAAGTTGTCGTCTTAGAAGAACTCTGCGGAGCTCAGCTCTCTCAAGGCCAGCGATTGGACTTGGCCCTTTGGGCACATATCACCCAACAGCGCCTAAGAGTCAATGCCTGTCAATTCAAAGACATTGAGCAGAAAATGCAGGGCTATTTTGAAAATATCTTCTACCAGCGCTTGCATCACAGGACAAATGATTTCTTTGCTGGACAGCACATCACTCTGAGTCAGGAAGACGGGGAAATGATGATTTTCTTTTCATTTCTGCTTTCCCATCGGGTTCTACCCTTACACACCATGGAGTATATTCTGGGCTTTGGCGGTGAATTTGCCAGTCTGATTACGCAACTGATTCAAGAGATGAAGGGCCAGAACTTGCTAGGGGACTATATTGAGGATCAGGTGACCTACGAACTAAGCCAGCTCTGCGCCAGTGTCTTTCTTTTCAAAGGCTATCTATTGCAAGACAAATACAAGCACAACTTGGAGTTGCGCCACCCATACTTGTGGAGCGAATACGATTATCGACAAGTAGCAGACACTATTTTTAGCAAACTGCCTATTTTCCAGCAGGGAACATCTCTGGATAAAAAGGTGTTGTGGGAATGGCTCCAGCTGATGGAGTATATTGCTGAAAATGACGGTCAAGTCATCAAGATAGGCATGGACTTGACCGATAGCTTTATAGTTGTTTCCAGAATGACGGCCATTTTAAGGCGGTATTTAGAGTACAATCGCTTTATTACGATTGAATCCTACGACCTTACCAAAAATTACGATCTCATCATCACAAACAATCCCATCCATCAGGACCAACAGATTCCCGTCTATTATTTAAAAAATGACTTGGATTTAGAAGATTTAGCAAAAATTCGGAACATGATATTTCATTGAGAAACTTGGAGAAATCCAGGTTTCTTTGTGATTTTCGCACAATCTCCTCATATTTTTTTAAAATTTAAAAAAAGTTGATGAAAAAGAAAGCGTTTTATTTTATATACTAGTTACTGTAGAGGAAACATCCTCAAGATTTTTACCAGGAGGACAGTTCATGTCACAAGAAAAATACATCATGGCTATCGACCAAGGAACTACTAGTTCCCGCGCCATCATCTTTAACAAAAAAGGAGAAAAAGTTAGCTCCAGTCAAAAAGAATTTACTCAGATTTTCCCTCAAGCTGGATGGGTTGAGCACAATGCCAATGAAATTTGGAACTCTGTTCAATCAGTTATTGCAGGTGCCTTCATCGAAAGTGGAGTCAAACCCAACCAAATCGAAGCCATCGGAATCACCAACCAGCGTGAGACAACTGTCGTCTGGGATAAGAATACAGGACTTCCTATCTATAATGCTATCGTTTGGCAGTCTCGTCAGACAGCTCCTCTGGCTGAACAGCTGAAAAGCCAAGGCTATGTGGAAAAATTCCATGAAAAGACTGGTTTGATCATTGATGCTTATTTCTCTGCTACCAAGGTTCGCTGGATTTTGGACCATGTTGAGGGAGCGCAAGAAAGAGCTGAAAAGGGGGAATTGCTCTTTGGTACTATTGATACTTGGCTGGTTTGGAAATTAACTGACGGTGCTTCTCACGTGACCGACTACTCAAATGCAGCCCGTACCATGCTCTATAACATCAAGGAACTCAAGTGGGACGATGAGATTTTGGAAATTCTCAACATTCCAAAGGCCATGCTTCCAGAAGTTCGTTCTAACTCAGAAATTTATGGTAAGACTGCTCCATTCCATTTCTACGGTGGAGAAGTTCCAATCTCTGGTATGGCTGGTGACCAGCAGGCAGCGCTCTTTGGACAGTTAGCTTTTGAGCCTGGCATGGTCAAGAATACTTATGGAACTGGTTCCTTCATCATCATGAACACTGGTGAAGAGATGCAGCTGTCTGAAAACAACCTCTTGACAACCATTGGCTATGGAATTAATGGTAAAGTTTACTATGCTTTAGAAGGTTCTATCTTCATTGCCGGAAGTGCTATTCAATGGCTGCGCGATGGCCTTCGGATGGTTGAAAATTCACCAGAATCTGAAAAATATGCCCTCGATTCTCACAACAATGACGAAGTCTATGTCGTACCTGCCTTTACAGGTCTGGGCGCTCCCTACTGGGATCAAAATGCACGTGGATCTGTCTTTGGCTTGACTCGAGGAACCAGCAAGGAAGACTTTATCAAGGCTACCCTGCAATCCATCGCTTACCAAGTACGCGACATCATTGATACCATGCAGGTGGATGCCAAGACTGCTATTCAAGTCCTCAAAGTCGACGGCGGTGCTGCTATGAACAACTTCCTCATGCAGTTCCAGGCTGACATTTTAGGAATCGATATTGCCCGTGCTAAAAACTTAGAAACAACTGCTCTCGGTGCAGCCTTCTTGGCAGGTCTGTCAGTAGGCTACTGGAAAGACTTAGACGAACTCCGTACTCTCAATGAAACTGGAGAACTCTTTGAGCCGTCTATGAATGAATCTCGCAAGGAACAGCTCTACAAAGGATGGAAAAAAGCCGTTAAAGCAACTCAAGTCTTTGCAGAAATCGACGACTAATACTGAAAGAATAACGCGACTTAATTAGAAAGTGTGTAAATATGGAATTTTCAAAGAAAACACGTGAATTATCGATTAAAAAAATGCAGGAACGCACCTTGGACCTCCTGATTATTGGTGGGGGGATTACAGGGGCTGGTGTAGCCTTGCAAGCAGCTGCAAGTGGCCTGGAGACCGGTCTGATTGAAATGCAGGACTTTGCCGAAGGGACTTCTAGCCGCTCTACCAAATTGGTCCATGGTGGCCTTCGTTACCTCAAGCAATTCGACGTAGAGGTGGTCTCAGATACAGTTTCTGAGCGTGCTGTGGTCCAGCAAATTGCCCCCCATATTCCAAAACCAGATCCTATGTTGCTTCCTGTTTATGAAGAAGAAGGCGCTACCTTTAGCCTCTTCCGTCTGAAAGTGGCTATGGACCTCTATGACCTCTTGGCCGGTGTCAACAACACTCCTGCTGCCAACAAGGTCTTGAGCAAGGAAGAAGTCTTAGAACGGGAACCTGAACTCAAGAAGGAAGGTCTGGTTGGTGGCGGTGTCTATCTTGACTTCCGCAACAACGACGCTCGCCTCGTGATTGAAAATATCAAACGAGCCAACCAAGACGGCGCTCTGATTGCCAACCATGTCAAGGCAGAAGGCTTCCTCTTTGACGATTCTGGAAAGATTACAGGCGTTGTTGCGCGTGACCTCTTGACGGATGAAGTCTTTGAAATCAAGGCTCGCTTGGTCATCAACACAACTGGACCTTGGAGCGACAAGGTACGCAATCTGTCAAATGACGGTGAGAAATATTCTCAAATGCGTCCAACCAAGGGTGTCCACTTGGTAGTTGACTCTAGCAAGATCAAGGTTTCTCAGCCAGTCTACTTTGATACAGGCTTGGGAGACGGTCGGATGGTCTTTGTCCTTCCACGTGAAAACAAGACTTACTTTGGTACGACTGACACTGACTACACTGGTGACCTGGAGCATCCAAAAGTAACACAAGAAGATGTAGATTACCTCTTGGGCATTGTCAACAATCGCTTCCCAGAAGCCAACATCACGATTGATGACATCGAAAGCAGCTGGGCAGGTCTGCGTCCTCTGATTGCAGGAAACAGTGCTTCTGACTACAATGGCGGAAACAACGGTACCATCAGCGACGAAAGCTTCAATGCATTGATTGCGACCGTTGAAAGCTACCTGGCTAAAGAAAAATCCCGTGAGGATGTCGAAGCGGCTGTTACCAAACTCGAAAGCAGCACTTCTGAAAAACACTTGGACCCATCTGCAGTTTCACGTGGTTCCAGCCTGGAACGTGATAACAATGGTCTCTTGACTCTTGCTGGCGGTAAAATCACAGACTATCGTAAGATGGCGGAAGGTGCTATGGAGCGTGTCGTTGACATCCTCAGAGCAGAATTTGACCGCAGCTTCAAGCTCATCAACTCTAAGACTTACCCTGTTTCAGGCGGAGAGCTCAATCCAGCAAATGTGGATTCCGAAATCGAAGCTTTTGCTCAACTTGGTATCTCACGCGGCTTAGACAGCAAAGAAGCCTTCTATCTTGCAAACCTTTACGGATCAAATGCTCCTAAAGTCTATGCCCTCGCACACAGCATTGAGCAAGCACCAGGTCTCAGTCTGGCAGATACCTTGTCACTGCATTATGCTATGCGTAACGAATTAGCACTCAGCCCAGTTGACTTCCTGCTTCGCCGGACAAATCACATTCTCTTTATGCGAGATAGTTTAGATGCTATTGTAGAGCCTGTTCTGGATGAAATGGGACGATTCTACGACTGGACAGAAGATGAAAAAGCAGCTTATCGAAATGATGTTCAAGCTGCCCTTGCAAATAACGATTTAGAAGAATTAAAAAAATAGAAAATACGAGAAGAGGCGGTAGACCAAGAACTGTCTGCCACCCCTTCTTTTAAATGGAGTAATATAGATTATGAAAGAAATATTTGGCGAATTTTTAGGAACACTGCTCTTGCTCCTTCTGGGAAATGGCGTCGTTGCAGGTGTAGTTCTTCCCAAAACCAAGAGTCACAATTCAGGTTGGATTGTGATTACCATGGGATGGGGGATTGCCGTTGCCATCGCTGCTTTTGTATCCGGCAACCTTGGCCCAGCCCATCTGAATCCTGCCCTAACTATCGGAGTAGCTCTGAAAGGTGATTTGCCTTGGGCATCTGTTCTTCCTTACATCCTCGCTCAGTTTGCAGGTGCTATGGTCGGACAGTTCCTTGTCTTCCTACAATTCAAACCTCACTATCTCTCTGAAGAAAATCCGGCTAACATCTTGGGTACATTCAGCACAGGCCCAGCTATCAAAGATACCTTCTCTAACCTGATTAGCGAAATCCTTGGAACTTTTGTCCTTGTGCTGACTATCTTCGCTCTAGGACTTTATAAGCTGCAAGCAGGCATTGGCACTTTTGCAGTCGGAACATTGATTATCGGGATTGGTCTATCACTCGGTGGAACAACTGGCTATGCCCTCAACCCGGCTCGTGACTTAGGACCTCGCATCATGCACAGTCTCCTTCCCATTCCAAACAAAGGAAATGGCGATTGGAGCTATGCTTGGATTCCAGTTGTCGGACCAATTATTGGTGCCGTCCTTGCAGTCCTAGTCTTTGGCTTATTCTAATATAACTGATTGCTATTGGAGAACACTTAACGAGTGTTCTCTTTTTGTGACTAATTGATTAGGCTAAGGTCGAATCCCTATAAAACCATTGCAATTTTGACAAAAGAAAAGACTTAGCTCTGTATTACAAGAGAACTAAGTCCTTTTTAGAATGATTTTGTCAAGTCTTACAAGCCGTTTCTAATTAACTCGAACGAGAGCTTTCCCTCTTGGACAATTTCACCACTGCCTCGGTCCGAGCGGTATGCGGAAACATATCAACCGACTGGATGTAGTGGACATCGTAGACCTGAGAGAGCTTGACTAAATCCCGAGCCAGAGTTGAGACATTGCAGGAAACGTAGACCATCTTTTCAGGTGCATAGCGGACAATCGTCTCCAGCAGCTTATCGTCCAGACCTGTTCGCGGCGGATCGACAATCAAGGCATTCGCCCGATAACCCTCAGTATACCAGCGAGGAATAATCTCCTCTGCCGTTCCAGCCTCGTAGAGTGTATTGTCAAAGCCCATGCGTTTCGCATTACGCTTGGCGTCTTCAATGGCCTCAGGGATGATGTCCATACCTCTCAGAGACTTGACCCTTTTAGCAAAGGCAAAGCCGATGGTCCCCACTCCGCAATAAGCATCAATCAAATGGTCTTCTTTCGTCACATCCAGTGCCTTAACCGCCTCCCCGTAGAGCACCTCTGTCTGCTCAGGATTGAGCTGATAGAAAGCCCGAGGCGACAGGGAGAACTCATAGTCCAGCACCCCTTCTTGGATAGCCTCCTCGCCCCAGATAATCTCTGTCTTATCCCCATAAATCTCACTGGACTTGCTCGTATGATAATTGACCGCCACTGTCTTCAACTCTGGAAATTCAGCTACCAGATCTTGAACGACTGGAGAAAAGTCCAGCTTACGCCCCGTCACAAAAATCATCTGCACCTGACCCGTCTTTCTGGATCTGCGAATCATGACCGTACGTACTCCAGCAGTCTTTCTCTCATCATAGATAGGCAGCCTATACTTACTTAAAAGCCGAGCCACCTTATTGATAATCTGTTGCGTCACCTTGTCCTGAACCAGACAGTTTTTCAGCGAGACCAGATAGTGGGAATTCTGGGCATAAAGCCCCGACTTGACCTCATCCTTATATTTCCGAGTCTGAAACTGCAGTTTAGCCCGATAATAGAGTGGCTCCTGCATACCAATAGTCGGACGAATCTCATAGTTTTCATAACCAGCTGGCGCAAATTTTTTCAAGGCCTGACGCAGCAAATCTTCCTTAAACTCCAACTGCTTGTCATAGTGGAGGTGCATGATTTGACAGCCCCCGCAGCTATCATAAATCTCACAAGGCGCTTCCACCCGAAATTTCGACCGCTTGTTGATGGTCAAGAGCTTGGCCTCGATGAAATTACGCTGAACTCTAGTCACCTGACAGTAAACTTCCTCACCTTTCAAAGCCCCTGGCACAAAGACCAGCGTTTTCTTATAAAATCCAATCCCTTCACCATTAATCCCCATTTTCTTAATTTTCAAAGGGATTCTTTGTTTCACTTTCACATTCATGATTCTATTATACCATGCTGCCTCTCATTAGTTGAGAATATGTTACAATAAAAGTATGAAATCAGAAAAAATATCCCTTCCACTAGACCATTTCCCTGAGCAAATACGAACTTATCTAGAGAGAGCCAATTTTTACGACAGCTCCTCACATTCTGCAGCCAGTGTTTTCTATGCTGATACGGGCTATTATTTGAAAATCGACCAAAAAGGCCAGTTAGCCCAAGAAGCCACACTTGCCAAATGGTTTGAAGAACAAGGACTCGGTGTACCTGTCATTCACTACCTGACAGCAGATAAAGACTACCTGCTGACTAAAGGAGCCGAGGGCAAGGACGCCCTAGCCTTTCTCCAACAGCCAGAAGAACTTTGCCAAACGATGGCTGTCACATTCAAAAAACTTCACAGCCTCCAACCCCAGCATTTCCCAATCCAGCATCGCCTCCAACATTATAAAGAGCAAGCAGAGGAAAATTATCGGAAAGGCTACTTTTATCAAAAAGCCTTGCTGCCTCAATTTCATATCCAAAGCCGTGAGAAAGCCTACCAGCTTATCCAAGAACAGGGACACCTATTGACGACGGACGCCCTGATTCATGGAGATGCCTGCTTGCCTAATTTCATCCTGAAAGACGCAACAACCTTCTCTTGCTTTATTGACCTTGGTCTCGCTGGTCTTAGCGATCGCCACATTGACCTTTACTGGGCCATCTGGTCTCTTACTTATAATTTATCTGACCGTCAATATGCAGAGCTCTTTCTTGACTACTATGGCAGGAAGGATGTTGATACAGACAAACTGCGCTTGATAGCTGCCTTTGAAGCATTTAGCTAGAAGAAAGGATTCTACCAAAATCCCCTATGAAAATCACAAAAATCGAAAAGAAAAAAAGACTCTACCTCTTGGAGTTGGACGACAGTGAAAAGCTCTATATTACAGAAGACACCATCGTCCGATTCATGCTGTCTAAAGGAATGGAAATCACAGAGCAAGAGCTAAAAAAAATTCAAGACTATGCCCAATTTTCCTATGGCAAAAACCTAGCCCTCTACCATCTCTCCCTTAAGCAAAGAACTACTAAGGAAGTTAAAGACTACTTAACGCAGCACGACATCCAACCGGAAACCATCAGCCAGGTCTTGGACAATCTAAGAAAAGATAATTGGATTAATGATAGAAAGTATGCTAATTCTTTTATCCAATCCAACCTTCTCACTGGTGACAAAGGCGCTTTTGTTCTCAAACAAAAGCTCACGCAAAAAGGAATTTCTAGCACTATCATAAAAGAAGAATTGAGCCAGTTTGATTTCACTGAATTAACAGACAAGGTTGCCCAAAAGCTGCTCAAAAAATACCAGGGAAAACTGCCCAGCAAGGCCCTACAAGAAAAAATTCTTCAATCCTTGATAAACAAAGGTTTTTCATATAGCCAAGCCAAAACCGCCTATCAGCATTTGGACATCGAAGAAGACCAAGAGAACCAAGAAGAGCTACTCTATAAAGAGTTAGACAAGCAATACCTCAAGTACTCAAAAAAGTACGACGGCTATGACTTAAAACAGCGTCTGACCCAAGCACTAGCTCGCAAAGGCTATGATTTCTCTGACATTGCTAGCGCTCTGAGAGATTATTTCTAAAAATTTTAGGAAAAAACTTAGAATTATTCATGAAAATATGATACAATAATTAGTGATAAACTTTAAAAATTGTAGAAAGTTGGTAAAAAATGAGACTTCCAAAAGAAGGCGACTTTATTACAATTCAAAGTTATAAGCATGATGGTAGCTTGCACCGTACATGGCGCGACACCATGGTACTAAAAACAACAGAAAATGCGATTATTGGGGTAAATGACCATACTCTTGTTACGGAGAGTGACGGACGACGCTGGGTGACTCGTGAACCAGCAATCGTGTATTTTCATAGGAAATATTGGTTTAATATCATTGCAATGATTCGAGAAAATGGCACATCTTATTACTGCAATCTAGCCAGCCCCTACTATCTCGATAGCGAGGCTTTAAAATACATTGACTACGACCTAGATGTAAAAGTCTTTGCTGACGGAGAAAAACGCCTGCTAGATGTAGAAGAATACGAACGCCATAAGAAAAAAATGAATTATTCAAGTGACTTAGATTATATTCTAAAGGAAAATGTAAAAATTCTTGTTGATTGGATCAACCAAGAACGTGGACCATTTTCGCAAGCTTATGTTAACATTTGGTACAAACGCTATATTGAACTAAAGAATCGCTAAAGTTGTCAAAAGAGCTCATGCTCTTTTTGTTTTCCAAAAATGAAAAGCAATTTCTTGCAATCTAAGCAATTTTTCAGTATCATAAAGAAAACAATTTACGAAAGGAGCAGTTAATATGGCATTTACCAACACTAAAGGACGATATGCTAGTTTTGGAATAGTTACTAGTTTACCAGATGAAGTCATTGATACATTTTGGTACATTATTGATAACTTCCTAAAAGATACATTTCCACTAGAAAATCTCATCCAATTCGAACTTCTTAATAATAATGGAAAACTAACTTATCGATTTTCTGAAGCTCATCTTGATACACTGATCTCCTTCGATTTCACATATAAATTCAATCCATTCTATCCTCGAACTATCTACATTACAGATAATAATGGAAAAGAAACTATTATGTTAGCAGATGAATACTCAATCATGTAATAAACAAATCTATTATGAAAAAAGTCAATTGAAGTTTCTTCAATTGACTTTTTTTAAAAATAAAAAACTAAACCATAAGTTAGCCCAAATTAAATACAATCGGGAAGACAGGATTCGAACCTGCGACACCTTGGTCCCAAACCAAGTACTCTACCAAGCTGAGCTACTTCCCGTCGTGATCGAATATCTCCTATCACTATATGCACCCTAGAGGAGTCGA
>NZ_JAQFJD010000007.1:0-35750 GCF_030439925.1 Streptococcus sp. SG2
TCTCTATGTCACCCTGCACTTGGTTCGTCTTGTTCAGTTTTCAAAGGTCTTTGCCTCCCTCGGAGACAACTATCTTAGTATATCATCTACTCGCTAAACTGTCAACTACTTTTTTGAACTTTTTTTATATTTTTTTATTATTCTTCTTTTTCTTTGACTATCAAATTCTTCAGATAGAATTCCTCACCGTTGTTTCTAGCTACCAAACCGACTATTGCCAATTGAATTAAGTCGTTTGCAAAGTTGCGAACATGAGTTGCCGCACTTCTGCTAATTTTTTTTTTGGAAAATTTTTGTCTTAACTGTTTATAATTACGCCCCTCCTTTTTAAAAAAGTCAGCTTCTTGTAGATATTTTTGTACATTTTCTAAGTTAGCCAGAATGCCGAGATGGAAAGCGGCAGAAATAAAGGTTCTATCAAAAGGCTGAGCACAAACACTTCTAAACTCGACAGTCCCTCTTGTTGTTAAATCTTGATACTGATAACTTCTGTGATTTTCAAAATCTTCTTGCTTCGGTGTTAATTCTACTGTTTCACCTGACAGATTGTATGCTTTAATTTTTTCATGACTTAAATAGTCAATTGCAGGAATTGGAAAGAAATAGTAGTCTTGATTACCTCTTTTAGCTGTGAAAATTGCAGATTTGCTAAGATAAGAAAAAAATTCATCTTCATTTTGGAAATCTTTTAGATTGACACCTGCATTTTCTTGCAAGATTCCATGCATAGATTGTTCCCAAAAAATATCTCGCGCAATTTTTGTATTCCATGAAGAATCTGGAAATTCAGAATTGGCAAAAAGATATGCTTTGGCTGCTTCAATTTGATTAAAAACATTAATAACACTTATAAAGTTTTCTTTAGAAACATCTAGTTGAATTTGATTTCCACAGATAAATGCTCCATATTCAGGATAAGAATGCAGGTCTTTTAATTTTAAAGTCTTGCTCATTGATAAATACTGCATTAACATTTCATAGCGAGGCGATTGAACCGGACTATTGTCATTTTTATCCCAAAAAGGATGAATTCCTTTTCCTTGCAATTCATGGTCATCTTCACCCAAAATAGATTGGATAACACTTAGATATTCTGTGAATCGATCTTCCACTTCTTGAATCTTTGTAGCTTTTTCAAACGCGAATTCTAAAATATTGTATGAAACTTCAAATAGAATTCTATCTTCATTTTCTTTAGACTTTATCTGGATTGGGTTTCCAGCTCTATCAAACTTCTCTGCTTCAAAGGAATGTTGATCAATAAGGCGCTTTAGCAAGTTCTTAGCCACATTTATATCAGTTGCTTCTCCCTGACAATTTACAATAGGAAATTCCAACTCAATGCCTACATAGATAGTTGGTTTTTCTTTAATATTTTTTAAATATCGATCTTTTAATAGCTGTATTGCATTAGTCATTTTGAATTCCTATGATTTATCCTTGATATTTATTTTATTAAAAGTATAGCTCCGATAGAACTTACTTTATTTTATTTCTCAGCTCCTATCGTTTTTAACATTCTTTAAAAGGAAACTTAAGGAGATCTTCAAAATAATCATTCTTTGTATTAGAGTATTATAACAAAAATTCTATTTTTTTCCTATATTCAAGCAAAAACGCCTGCTTACGAAATTGTTTTTTTATCAAAAAACAATTTCGTAAACAAGCGTCTACCTATCATCTCACAATATGATGAGTGTTCCCGCTAGGAAAAATTCCTAGCGGTAGACCAGAGCTAGACTAAGAATAGAAAATCTATTCCATCATCATAACACTCAACAAAGATTGATGATCTTATACTAATTCGATGATTGCCATCGGAGCAGCATCTCCACGACGTGGTTCAGTTTTAAGGATACGAGTATATCCACCATTGCGTTCTGCATAACGAGGTGCTAATTCAGAGAACAATTTTTGAAGTGCAGTAGTTGAAGTATATTTTTCAGTTGCTTCATCATAGTTTTCTGATGCAATTTCGTTACGAACAAAAGCAGCTGCTTGACGACGAGCATGCAAGTCACCACGTTTACCCAAGGTAATCATTTTTTCAACTGTTTTACGGATTTCTTTTGCACGAGCTTCTGTTGTTACGATTGATTCGTTGATAATCAAGTCAGTAGTCAAATCACGAAGCATTGCTTTACGTTGTGAGCTAGTGCGTCCTAATTTACGGTAAGCCATGTATTCCTCCTTTATTTATCGTTTTTTAACCCTAGACCTAAATCTGTCAGTTTAACTTTAACTTCTTCAAGACTCTTACGACCAAGGTTCCGAACTTTCATCATTTCAGGCTCAGTTTTTTCTGTCAAATCGTAAACTGTGTTAATACCAGCACGTTTCAAACAGTTATATGAGCGAACAGACAAATCTAGTTCTTCAATTGTGCGTTCCAAAACATGATCATCTGAGCTCTTATCTACTTCTTTCATCACGTCAGTTGCTTTAGCCACCTCAGTAAGATCAGTAAAGAGATCCAAATGTTCAGTCAAGATACGCGCTGAAAGACCAAGTGCGTCTTCTGGAATGATTGTTCCATTTGTCATAATTTCAAGGGTTAGTTTGTCAAAACCATCATTGCTACCAACACGAGCTGGCTCAACTTGGTAATTAACTTTTGTCACTGGCGTATAGATAGAATCTACAGCAAGTGTTCCCACAGGTGCATCATCACGTTTATTTTGATCAGCTGGAACATAACCACGACCACTGTTAACTGTCATGACAGCTTTAAAGTGTGCTCCTTCACCGATTGTAAAGAGATAATGATCTGGGTTTACAATTTCGATATCGCTATCTGTCAAAATGTCTCCAGCAGTAATTTCTGCAGGGCCTTCAACATCAAGTTCAATCATCTTTTCGTCTTGGACGTAAGATTTTACAGCAATCCCTTTGATGTTAAGAATAATTTGCATAACATCTTCACGGACACCTGGGATAGTATCAAATTCGTGTAATACTCCTTCAATATTGATAGAAGTAACTGCTGCTCCTGGTAATGAAGCCAACAAGACACGACGAAGTGAGTTCCCAAGAGTTGTACCATAACCACGTTCAAGTGGTTCTACCACAAACTTGCCATAATCTTTATTTTCATCAATTTTTGTTATATTTGGTTTTTCAAACTCAATCATTTAGTTAACTCCCTCTTAAACGAAAAGCAGTGTAATTGTTGGTGATTATACACGGCGACGTTTTGGAGGACGAGCACCATTGTGTGGTACAGGAGTCACATCACGAATAGCTGTTACTTCAAGACCAGCGGCAGCAAGAGCACGAATAGCTGACTCACGACCAGAACCTGGACCTTTTACAGTAACTTCAACTGATTTAAGACCGTGTTCTTGTGCAGATTTAGCAGCTGCTTCAGATGCCATTTGGGCAGCAAATGGTGTAGATTTACGAGAACCTTTAAAACCAAGAGCACCAGCAGATGACCAAGCAATCGCATTACCATGCACATCAGTAATCATAACAATAGTGTTATTAAATGTAGCGTGAATATGTGCAATACCAGATTCGATATTTTTTTTCACACGACGTTTACGCGTTGGTTTAGCCAAGACTTTTTACCTCCTTATATTATTTTTTCTTACCAGCAATCGCAACAGCTTTACCTTTACGAGTGCGAGCGTTATTTTTAGTGTTTTGTCCACGAACAGGAAGTCCACGACGATGACGGATTCCACGATATGAACCGATTTCCATCAAACGTTTGATGTTTAGGTTTACTTCACGGCGAAGGTCACCTTCAACTTTGATCGCGTCCACTTCACGACGGATAGCGTCTTCTTGATCAGGTGTCAAGTCTTTTACACGAACGTCTTCAGAAACTCCAGCAGCAGCTAAGATCTTCTTAGATGTTGGAAGACCGATACCATATACGTAAGTAAGTGATACGACTACACGTTTGTCATTTGGAATATCAACTCCAGCAATACGAGCCATGTTTTCTCCTTTCTAATTAACCTTGACGTTGTTTGTGTTTTGGATTTGCAGGGCAAATAACCATAACACGACCATTACGACGAATAACTTTGCAGTATTCGCAAATTGGTTTGACCGATGGTCTTACTTTCATTTCTTAATCCTCCAAGTTTTTCCATTATTTAAAGCGGTAGGTGATCCGTCCACGAGTCAAATCATACGGACTCATTTCGACAGTAACACGGTCTCCCGCTAAAATACGAATATAGTTTTTACGAATTTTACCAGAAACTGTTGCTAAAATCTGATGTCCATTTTCAAGTTCAACCGTAAACATTGCGTTTGGCATAGTATCAATTACCTTGCCTTCGACTTCGATCACATCATCTTTTGCCACGCAAAAGTACCTCCCTAAATTTTGATTCATCACCTCTGGACACAGAGGTAACAATTATAAGTCAGACTAATTCATTGTATCACTACTTGTCAAATATTGCAAGCGTGAAAAACGCTTTTATTTCAATTTTTCCAAGACTTTTTCGATATCTGAAAATACATCATTAATATCTTGATTACCTTGGATATCATGGACTAATTTTAGTTCTCTGTAGTGTGCTAAAATTGGCTCACCTTGAGCAATATTTACATCCAAACGGCGCTTAACTGTTTCAGGTTTATCGTCTTCCCTTTGGTAATAATCTTCTTCATTATAGTTTACTGGTGGATTAAAAACCTTATGGAAAGTTTCGCCTGTTTGACGGTGAATAATTCTTCCACTCAAACGCTCTAAGAGGCAACTAGGATCAACTTCAATATTGATGACACCATCAAGCACAATTCCAAGCTCTTTTAGAATAGTATCCAAAGCGTGGGCTTGGTCAATAGTACGAGGATAACCATCCAAAAGGAAGCCTGTTTCTTTAATATCTTCTTGAGACAAACGTTCTTTTACAATTCCGTTGGTAACTTCATCCGGAACCAGTTCACCTTTGTCAATATATGATTTAGCGAGCACACCCATCTCAGTTTGATTAGCCATTGCAGCACGGAACATATCACCTGTAGAAATATGTGCTACCTTAAATTTTTCAACGATTTTCGCTGCTTGAGTTCCCTTACCTGCACCAGGTAAGCCCATAATCAAAAGATTCATGTTGATTCTCCTTTTTTGTTTTTCCATAAATCTATTAAACCGGTTAATAAACTTATCCAAAAACAAAATAGAAGGCTGACTAAGTCAACCTATTTCTATTTTGTTGTTGTATTCATAAAGCCGGTATATTTTCTCTTCAGTAAATATCCTTCCAATTGTTTCATTCCTTCGATACCAGTGGCAATGATAATCAAAAGGCTGGTACCTCCCAAAGCGACTGTATCTGATAAACCAAATAAGTCTTTTGCAATGATCGGGATGATTGAAATAAAACCTAGGAATAATGAACCAACAGTAGCCAATCGGCGAAGTAGTTTCGACATAAATTGCTCAGTTCCTTTTCCTGGACGTACTCCTGGAATATAGGCACCGCTCTTTTGTAGATTTTCAGCTGCTTTTTCTGGATTAATCTGTACAAAGGTATAGAAGAATGTAAACAGAATAATCAACAAAGCATACATAGCAATACCTGTTGGTGTCGTTGTCGCAAGCAAGGATTGAGCTGTACGAACCCAACCCCAATCATTACCAGATGCGCTTAAGAACTGTAGAACAGCTGCCGGCGCGGCAGTGATTGAACTTGCAAAGATTACCGGAATAACTCCTGCTGGATTGACCTTCAAAGGAAGATATGAACTGGAAGGAGCACCTTGGGCAATCTTTGTATATTGGATTGGGATTTTGTATTCTGCTTGTTGTACGTAAGTTGTAAAGTAGACAATAAGTAAAACCGCTACAATCAAACAAGCTACAAAGATGATTGAAGATTGCAATCTGTCACTCGGTACATTGACAAAGTAATCTTCATAAATACCTTTAACCATCTCTGGAATTGATGCAACAATCCCGGCAAAGATAATCATAGATACACCATTTCCATAGCCCTTATCAGTAATTTGTTCACCGAGCCAAACAACAATCATTGATCCAGTTGTTAAGATAGCCCCAATGAATAGATAGGTTTGCCAGTTAGGTGCCGCAACTAGTTTAGTGCTAGACAAGGCATTAAAACCAGCAGTAATACCGATAGATTGTACAAAAGCAAGTGCTAAGGAAATATAGCGTGTTGCTTGATTTAACTTTCTACGACCTACTTCACCCTGTTTACCCCATTCAACAAACTTCGGTAACAAGTCCATTTGAAGGAGTTGCACCACGATGGAAGCAGTGATATAAGGGCTCACCCCTAGCGCAAATACTGAAAAGTTTTTCATGGCATTACCTGACACCAAGCTTAGCATGTTCAGAAATGACAAGCCACTTAAGGCTTCTAAACTTTTTGCATTTACACCAGGAACAGTGATTGTAGTACCAATACGAAAAACTAAGATAATAAAAATTGTAAATAAAATCTTAGAGCGTACTTGCTTAATCTTAAATGCGTCTTTTAATAGTTTGAAAAACATAGGTCACCTCTCTTAGATGACTTCCACTGAACCACCTTTAGCAGTGATAGCTTCTTCAGCAGATTTAGAGAATTTAGCTGCTTTAACAGTCAATTTCTTTGTCAATTCTCCGTTACCAAGAATTTTAACGCCAGATTTTTCAGCTTTTACAATACCTGATTCAACAAGCACAACTGGTGTTACTTCTGCACCGTCTTCAAAAGCATTCAACTGATCAAGGTTAACGATAGCATACTCTTTGCGGTTTACGTTCAAGAAACCACGTTTTGGAAGACGACGGAACAATGGAGTTTGTCCACCTTCAAAACCAAGACGAACACCGCCACCGCTACGAGCTTTTTGACCTTTTTGACCACGGCCAGCTGTCTTACCGTTACCAGATGAAGTACCACGACCAACACGGTTACGGACTTTACGAGAACCTGCAGCAGGTTGTAATTCATGAAGTTTCATTATTTATTTTCTCCTCTTTTGTAAAATGCTAGCGCTCATATAGGAGAAAAGGTGTCTCCTATACAAACTCGCCTATACATATATTTAGTTTTAGGGGCTGAGAAAAACCCATCCCCTAATGTATTTTAAATTTAAAGTTGTTAAACCAGCAAAGCTTATTTAACTTCTTCAACAGTTACCAAGTGAGATACTGCAGTAATCATACCACGTACTGCTGGGTTATCTTCTTTAATAACTGAGCTGTTCAATTTGCCAAGTCCAAGTGCTACAACAGTTTTGCGTTGTGACGGAATGCGTCCGATTGGAGACTTAGTCAAAGTAATTTTAATTTGAGCCATGTGATCCCCTTTCTTATGCCAAGTCAGAAACTGAAATACCACGAAGGGCAGCAACTTCTTCAGCGCGTTTTAATTGTTTCAAACCTTCAACAGTTGCTCGAACAATGTTGATTGGAGTGTTAGAACCAAGTGATTTAGATGTTACATCTGCCACACCTGCCAATTCGATAACGGCACGAACAGCGCCGCCGGCAGCAACTCCAGAACCTTCCACAGCAGGTTTCAACAATACTTTAGCTCCACCAAATTCTGAAAGAACTTCGTGAGGAATTGTTGTGCCAACCATTGGTACTTCAATCAAGTTTTTCTTCGCATCTTCAACTGCCTTGCGAATCGCTTCTGGTACTTCTTGAGCTTTACCAGTACCGAAGCCTACACGACCATTGCGGTCACCGACAACTACAAGAGCTGCAAAACGAAGACGACGTCCACCTTTAACAACTTTAGTAACACGGTTAATCGCAACTACGCGTTCTTCAAGTTCAACTGCATTGTCTTTAAATGCCATTTTCTAGTGTCCTCCCTATTAGAATTTCAATCCGTTTTCACGAGCTGCATCAGCCAAAGCTTTTACACGTCCGTGATAGAGATATCCACCGCGGTCAAACACCACTTCAGAAATACCTTTAGCAACTGCACGTTCAGCAACGAGTTTACCAACAACAACGGCTTGTTCAGTCTTAGTTCCTTTTGAAACTTCTTTGTCAAGAGTTGAAGCGCTTGCGAGCGTTACACCCGCTACGTCATCAATCACTTGAGCGTAGATGCCTGTATTAGAACGGAATACGTTCAAACGTGGGCGATCAGCAGTTCCAGAGAGTTTTCCGCGAACACGACGGTGGCGTTTTTGGCGGACTTTGTTTTTATCTGGTTTCGTAATCACAATTTTCACCTCTTAATATTAATCTTGTGCTTAAGCACAAAGTTGGAAACAAGGGATAGGGTTGAAAATCAACCGAATCACATTATTTACCAGTTTTACCTTCTTTACGGCGAACAAATTCACCAACGTAGCGGATACCTTTACCTTTATATGGTTCTGGTGCACGTAAGCTACGAACGTAAGCAGCTGTTTGACCAACAGCTTCTTTTGAAATTCCGCTGATAACGATAGTCGTTGGATTTGGAAGTTCAAAAGTAATTCCTTCTGGAGCTTCAACTTCGTCTGGATGAGATTTACCAACAGCCAAGACAAGTTTCTTTCCTTGAAGTTGTGCACGGTAACCAACCCCACGCATTTCAAGTTCTTTCTTGAATCCTTCTGAAACGCCAACAACCATGTTGTTCAAAAGGGCACGAGTAGTACCATGGATAGTTTTCATTTCTTTTGAATCGTTTGGACGGTGAAGTGTTACTTCAGTACCTTCCACACGGATTTCAATATCTTTTGAGAACTCACGAGTAAGTTCTCCTTTAGGTCCTTTTACAGTTACAACGTTGTCATTGTTAGTGATTTCAACACCAGCAGGCAACACGATAACTTTATTACCAATACGTGACATGTTTATTTTCTCCTGTTAAATTGTCAGGCCATAACGGCCAGTTTTCACGGGGGGTTAAATCGATTTCTCGATTTAAAGGAACATTTAGGTTTCAATTTCAAAGTGAATCTAGGCATCGTCTCGCAGGCATAACTTTGGGTTAGGCAAGATACGATAACGAAGAGTCACAAAGAAATTGGGAGCTAAATATTACCAAACGTAAGCGATAACCTCACCACCAACATTCTTTTGGCGTGCTTCTTTATCAGTAAGCAAACCTTCAGAAGTTGAAAGGATAGCAATTCCAAGTCCGTTTAATACTTTTGGAAGATCTTCACGTTTTTTGTAGACACGAAGTCCTGGTTTAGAAACACGTTTCAAACCAGTGATAACTTTTTCACCATTTTGTCCGTATTTAAGAAAGACACGGATGATTCCTTGTTTGTCATCTTCGATAAATTCAACGTTTTTTACAAAACCTTCGCGTTTAAGGATTTCAGCAATCCCTTTTTTAATATTTGATGCAGGCACTTCAAGCACTTCATGATTTGCTTGGTTAGCATTACGAATGCGTGTCAAAAAGTCTGCAATTGGGTCAGTCATAACCATTTTTTATTTCTCCTCTTACTAGTAGTTTGCAAGTTGCACTTGCTAGTTAATACATGATACAAAGAGCGTAACAGCAAGAGCAAAAATAGGCAATTTGATGCAGGAGCGATGCTCCAAAGAAAATTAGTCTTTTTTGCCAAAGCTGTAGCTCGTGTTCAAATTGGCAAGCCCAACTGAACCCGGGCTAAACTCTGTGTGAAAAAGATAAACTTTCCTAGAAACTTCAGTTTCTTCGTCAAGTTTCCTATTTTCACTTTGAGTTTTGACGCCCTTGATATCTTAAATTACCAAGATGCTTTGGTAACGCCAGGAATTTGTCCTTTGTATGCTAATTCACGGAAGCAAACACGGCAAAGTTTAAACTTGCGGTATACAGAATGTGGACGGCCACATTTTTCACAACGAGTATAAGCTTGCGTAGAGAACTTAGCTGGGCGTTTGTTCTTAGCAATCATTGATTTTTTAGCCATTTGTTTTACCTCCTATATTATTTTGCAAAAGGCATTCCAAGGCCTGTAAGCAATTCGCGTGACTCTTCGTCAGTGTTAGCAGTTGTTACGATTACGATATCAAGACCACGAGTCTTATCAACGTCATCAAAATTGATTTCTGGGAAGATCAATTGTTCTTTCACACCAAGCGTGTAGTTTCCGCGTCCATCAAATGATTTTGTTGGAACACCGTGGAAGTCACGGACACGTGGAAGAGAAACTGAAACCAATTTATCCAAGAATTCATACATGCGTTCGCCACGAAGGGTTACTTTAGCACCGATCGCTACACCTTCACGAAGACGGAAGCCGGCGATTGATTTTTTAGCTTTAGTGATAAGTGGTTTTTGACCTGAGATAAGAGCCAATTCTTCAGCAGCTTTTTCAAGGTTTTTAGCGTTTGATACAGCGTCACCAACACCCATGTTCAAAACGATTTTATCCACTTTTGGCACAGCCATAACAGATGAGTAGTTGAACTTTTCAGTCAAAGCAGGAACTACTTCTTTAAGATATTTTTCTTTTAAACGATTTGCCATTATACTTCTCCTTTCCTTCGTGATTAGTCAAGCACTTCGCCTGATTTTTTATTGTAACGAACTTTTTTGCCGTCTACAAATTTATAGCCAACACGACCTGCAACTCCATTTTTATCCAAAACTTGAACGTTTGAGACATGGATTGGTGCTTCTTTTTCCACGATAGCACCTTGAGGGTGTTCATTATTAGGTTTTTGGTGTTTTTTAACGATGTTTACACCTTCAACAACAACTTTGTTAACTTTTGGAAGAGCTGTTACGACAAAAGCTTCAACACCCTTATCTTTACCAGCAATAACACGAACTTTGTCGCCTTTTTTTACAAACATTGGGTTCTCCTTTGATTTCTTACGCCCTGAATGGGCACCCTGGATAAATCCAGGGGACTAGTTTGTTTTTCGATTAAAGTACTTCTGGGGCAAGTGAAACGATCTTCATGAAGCCACCGTCACGCAATTCACGTGCAACAGGGCCGAAGATACGAGTTCCGCGAGGAGTTTTGTCTTCACGGATAATTACCGCAGCATTTTCGTCAAATTTGATGTATGAACCATCTTTACGACGAGCACCTGATTTAGTACGAACGATAACAGCTTTTACAACGTCACCTTTTTTAACCGCACCACCAGGAGTAGCTTGTTTTACAGATGCAACGATCACATCGCCGATGTTAGCGAACTTACGTCCTGAACCACCAAGAACTTTGATTGTCAGGATTTCGCGAGCGCCACTGTTATCGGCAACTTTCAAACGAGTTTCTGTTTGAATCATTTAAGTTTTCTCCTTTCTGGTTTGATTAGATGATTACCGCTTCTTCAACAACTTCTACAAGACGGAAGCGTTTTGTAGCTGAAAGCGGACGAGTTTCCATGATACGAACGATATCGCCTTCTTTGGCAACATTGTTTTCATCATGTGCTTTGTACTTCTTAGAGTAGTTAATACGTTTACCATAGACTGGGTGGTTACGTTTAGTTTCAACTACAACTGTGATTGTTTTGTCCATTTTGTCAGAAACAACGCGTCCGACAAGAACTTTACGATTATTGCGTTCCATTGAAATTCTCCTTCCCTAGTCTATTATTTAACTTCTGATTGAACAGTTTTGATACGAGCGATTTGTTTTTTCACTTCTTTCAAGCGAGCAGTTTGCTCTAATTGACCAGCAGCTGCTTGGAAACGAAGTTCAAACAATTCTTTCTTCAATTCATTTTCACGCTTCGCGAGTTCTTCTTGAGAAAGACCACGAAGTTCTTTAACAAATTCTTTTACTTCATTAAGTTTCATGCCTTCTCCTTATTCTGCTTCACGTTTCACGAACTTACATTTAACTGGTAACTTGTGGCTTGCAAGACGAAGCGCTTCACGAGCGATTTCTTCAGAAACGCCAGCAACTTCAAACATCACTTTGCCACGTTTAACTGGTGCTACCCAACCTTCAGGAGCCCCTTTACCAGATCCCATACGTACACCGATAGCTTTTGCGGTGTATGATTTGTGTGGGAAGATCTTAATCCAAACTTTACCACCACGTTTCATGTAACGAGTCATAGCGATACGGGCAGCTTCGATTTGGCGGTTAGTGATCCAGTGGCTAGTAGTTGCTTGAAGACCGTATTCTCCAAATGCTACTTCTTTTCCACCTTTAGCTTCACCGCGCATTTTTCCACGGAATTCGCGACGGTGTTTAACACGTTTAGGTACTAACATTGGTTATTTACCTCCTTTAGTGTTTTTACGAGCCGGAAGAATTTCACCACGGTAGATCCATACTTTAACACCAAGTTTACCGTAAGTTGTATCTGCTTCTTCCCAAGCGTAATCGATATCCGCACGAAGTGTGTGAAGAGGAACAGTTCCTTCTGAGTATCCTTCGCTACGAGCGATATCTGCACCGTTCAAACGACCTGATACTTGAGTTTTGATTCCTTTAGCACCTGCACGCATAGTACGTTGAATAGCTTGTTTTTGAGCACGACGAAAAGCGACACGTTGCTCTAATTGACGAGCAATCCCTTCACCAACAAGATGAGCATCCAAATCTGGAGATTTGATTTCAATGATGTTGATATGAACTTGTTTACCTGTCAATTTGTTAAGTTTTGCACGGAGTGCATCAACATTTGCTCCACCTTTACCAATAACCATACCTGGCTTAGCAGTGTGAAGAGAAACGTTAACTTTATTTACTGCGCGTTCAATTTCAATAGTTGAAACTGCTGCGTCAGCCAATTCTTTTTGAACGAATTTACGGATTGCAAGATCTTCATGAAGGTAATCCGCGTATTCTTTTTCAGCATACCATTTGGCATCCCAATCACGGATGATGCCGACACGCATACCAATTGGATGTACTTTTTGACCCACGATGTTACCTCCTTATTTTTCTGCAACTACCACTGTAATGTGGCTTGTGCGTTTGTTGATTGGTGAAGCTGAACCTTTAGCGCGCGGACGGAAACGTTTCATAGTTGGTCCTTCGTTTGCAAAAGCTTCAGATACTACCAAGTTAGCTTTTTCCAAACCAAAGTTGTTTTCAGCATTAGCGATTGCAGAGTTTAATACCTTTTCGATAATACCAGCAGCTTTGTTTGGAGTGAATTTCAAGATTGCGATTGCGTCAGCGACGTTTTTACCACGAATGTTGTCAAGAATAAGACGAGATTTACGAGGTGAAACACGCACTGTACGAGCCATTGCTTTAGCTGAAGTAATTTCTGCCATTTATGTTCTCCTTATTTTCTACGTGTTTTCTTGTCGTCTGCAGCGTGACCTTTGTAAGTACGTGTTGGTGCAAACTCACCAAGTTTGTGACCTACCATGTCTTCTTGGATGTAAACAGGTACGTGTTTACGTCCGTCATAAACTGCGATTGTGTAACCAATGAAACTTGGGAAGATCGTTGAACGACGTGACCAAGTTTTGATAACTTTTTTCTTTTCGTCGTTAGCTTGAGCTTCAACTTTTTTCATCAAATGCTCATCGACGAAAGGTCCTTTTTTAAGACTGCGTCCCATTATATTTTTTCTCCTTTAAAATAAGTACCACAGCGGCCTGCGCTGACTAAGCAGCGCTACCGAGCTGGCGGATAGATTGTTTTAGATTATTTCTCATTGCGACGACGAACGATAAGTTTGTCAGATTTCGCTTTTTTGTTACGAGTTTTAAGTCCAAGAGCAGGTTTGCCCCATGGAGTAGATGGCGCTTTACGACCAACTGGTGCTTTACCTTCACCACCACCGTGTGGGTGATCGTTAGGGTTCATTACAGAACCACGAACTGTTGGGCGGATACCTTTCCAACGGTTACGTCCTGCTTTACCAAGGTTTACAAGTCCATGTTGTTCATTTCCGACAACACCAACTGTAGCGCGGCAAGTACCAAGAATCATACGAACTTCACCAGATTGAAGACGAACAAGCGTGTACTTACCTTCTTGACCCAATACTTGAGCAGAAGCTCCAGCAGCACGAACTAATTCACCACCACGACCTGGTTTTAACTCGATATTGTGAATCAAAGTACCAACTGGGATGTTAGCAAGTGGAAGAGCATTTCCGACTTTGATATCTGCTTCAGGACCTGAAACGATGCGTTGACCAACTTCAAGACCTTTAGGAGCGATGATATAAGCTTTCACACCGTCAGTGTAGTGAACCAAAGCAATGTTAGCTGAACGATTTGGATCATACTCGATTGTTTTTACAACTGCTTCAACAGCGTCTTTGTTACGTTTGAAGTCGATCAAACGGTAGTGACGCTTGTGACCGCCACCTTGGTGACGAACAGTGATGCGACCGTTGTTGTTACGACCAGCCTTGCTCTTCAACGAAACAAGCAAAGATTTTTCTGGAGTGCTGGTAGTGATTTCAGCGAAATCCAAAGAAGTCATATTACGGCGACCGTTTGTTGTTGGTTTATAAACACGAATTCCCACGATATATCCTCCTTAGATTATTCTGCTTCAGCACCAAACAACTCGATTGCTTTTGAATCAGCTGTTAAAGTGATGATAGCTTTTTTAGTTTTGTTAGTAAAACCAGTGTAACGTCCAACGCGTTTTGCTTTTGGTTTTACATTGATAGTGTTAACGTTAGCAACTTTAACTCCTTCAAAAGCAGCTTCAACAGCTTGCTTAATCAAAAGTTTGTGAGCGCGAGTGTCAACTTCAAATACATATTTCCCTGCTTCAAGTTGAGCCATTGAGCTCTCAGTGATGACAGGTTTTTTGATAACGTCATACAAATTCATTATGCAAGAACCTCCTCAATTTTAGAGATAGCTGCTTGAGTAACAAGAAGTTTGTCACTGTTTACGATATCAAGAACACTTGCAGTTGTTGCAGTTGCAACCTTAACATTTGGAAGGTTACGTGCTGAAAGTGCAGCGAATTCGTTTCCTTCTTCAAGAATAACAAGTACTTTTGTGTCGATGCTTAGTGCAGCAAGCACTTTTGCAAACTCAGCAGTTTTTGGAGCTGTAAATGAAAGGCTGTCTACAGCTACGAATTTGTTTTCAGCAACTTTTTCAGAGTAAACTGATTTAAGCGCTAATCTACGAACTTTACGTGGAAGTTTGTAAGCATATGAACGAGGAGTTGGGCCGAACACGACACCACCACCACGCCATTGTGGAGAGCGGATAGAACCTTGACGAGCACGTCCAGTTCCTTTTTGACGCCATGGTTTGCGTCCGCCGCCTGATACTGCAGAACGGTTTTTAACAGCGTGAGTTCCTTGACGAAGGCTAGCGCGTTGGCTGATGATAACATCAAAGACAACTGATTCGTTTGGTTCAATACCAAAGATCGCATCGTTCAGAACTACTTCACCAGCTTCTTTACCAGTTTGGTCAAATAATTTTACGTTTGCCATTATGACTGATTTCCCCTTTCTTTATTATTTACCAGCTTTAACTGCTGACTTGATAGTGATAAGAGATTTCTTAGCACCAGGTACGTTTCCTTTGATAAGGATAACGTTTTTCTCTGGAACAACTTGTGCAATTTCAAGGTTTTGAATTGTCACACGGTTGCCACCCATACGTCCAGCCAAGTGTTTGTTTTTGAAAACACGGTTAGGCGCAACTGGTCCCATTGAACCAGGACGACGGTGGTAACGAGAACCGTGAGCCATAGGACCACGAGATTGACCGTGGCGTTTGATAACACCTTGGAAACCTTTACCTTTTGAAGTTCCTGTTACATCAACAACATCGCCGGCTGCGAAAGTGTCAACTGTGATTTCAGCACCAACTTCTAAGCCTTCAATGTTTTTGAATTCACGAATGAAGCGCTTAGGAGCCGTGTTAGCTTTTGCTACATGTCCTTTAGCAGGTTTGTTGCTCAATACGTCACGAAGATCGTCGAAACCAACTTGAACTGCGTTGTAACCATCTGTTTCAACTGTTTTAACTTGAAGAACAACGTTTGGAGTTGCTTCAATAACAGTTACAGGGATTAATTCGCCAGCTTCAGTGAAGATTTGAGTCATTCCCACTTTTTTCCCTAAGATTCCTTTTGTCATGAGAAAATGTTTCCTTTTCTATTATTTTTTCAAAAAGTTTTTAACGAGCGTTTTTCATGCTCAAACACAAGATACAAAAGGCGTTAAGAACTCGCAGCAAAGATAGGAGATTGATGCAGCGAGCGACGCTCGCAAGGCAATCTATCTTTTTTGCAAAGAGTTTAGCCTGTGTTCGATTGTGCTATTTAGATTAAAGTTTAATCTCTACGTTCACACCACTTGGAAGATCCAATTTCATCAAAGCGTCAACTGTTTTTTGAGTTGGGTTGATGATGTCGATCAAGCGTTTATGAGTACGCATTTCGAATTGTTCGCGAGAGTCTTTATATTTGTGAGTCGCACGAATGATTGTGTAGAGGCTACGTTCAGTTGGAAGTGGGATTGGACCCGCAACTTCAGCACCTGTACGAGTAGCAGTTTCTACGATTTTTGCAGCCGCTGTGTCAAGTGTACGATGTTCGTATGCTTTCAAACGGATGCGGATTTTTTTGTTTGCCATCTTTTTCTCCTTTTCGTCTATTTAAGATAATAGGCTAGCTCCACAAGAAAACCGACAGGCAGTTGCGTGGCAATGCAACCGAGCGTGTCGCAACCTCTTGCATCAAAGCTACACACTGTATTTTTACAGCACCATAGTATCTTAACACAAAGATCCAAGCATTGCAAGGGATTTAAGAGATTTTTTTAACTATTTTTAATGAAAATGTTTTCTACCTATTTTTGTTGTCTAATATATAGAAGAAAGATTGGCATTTTTAGCTTTTTTCTCTTTTGGGGCACAAAAGAAAACCACCTTATGAGGTGGTTTTCGGGAGATTATTATGAAAAAGAAAAGTTTTAGGATTTCTAAACAAAGTTAGGAGATCTTTGTTTATGATTACAGTATACGAGCTTTAACTTAAAATATCCTTAAGCTTCTTTTAAAAGTAATAAATTTTCTAATCCACAGACGTCTTTAACAATAAATGTCGCTCCTGCTTTCTCCAATTCTTCCCTTGTACCAAAGCCATAAAGAACTCCTATAGACTCAATCTTTTGCTTTTGAGCCCCTATAATATCATGTTCACGATCACCGACCATAATTGTTTCGGAGAGATTTTTAATTTTCATTTTTTCTAAAGCGTAACCAATAACGTCTGCCTTTTTACTTCTACTGCCATCCATAGTTGCTCCTGCAACAAAGTCAAAATAATCATATAGGCCAAAATGTTTAAGAATTTGAATTGAGAATTTTTCAGGCTTAGAGGTAGCTACTATCAATTTCTTATCAGCTTGCTTGAGGGAAGACAATGTTTCCCGAATCCCTTTATAAACTTCATTTTCATAGAGACCTTTTTTAGAAAAGTATTCTCGATAATATTCCACAGCTCGTAGACTTTCTTTTTCTGAGAAACCATAAAAGTGTTCAAAAGAATACTTCAGTGGTGGACCAATGAAAACTCTTAATTCTTTTTTATCTTGCACTTGGATGCCAAATTTCTCTAAAGCATAAGCCACTGAATTAGTAATTCCTAGTTCAGAGTTGGTCAAGGTCCCATCTAAATCAAATAAGATATTTTGATACATGTTTTTCCCTTTTCTTTTTTAAAAAGGCGGGAAATTTTTCCCAGCCTCTTTCATCAATTATAAACTTGACCAAACACTTTCCAAAATATTAGTTTGGTCGCGGTCAGGTCCAACTGAGAAGGTGGAAATACGTACACCAACCAACTCACTTACTCGCCGAACATAGTTGCGAGCATTTTCTGGTAGATCTTCCAACTTACGAACACCAGTAATATCTTCGGACCATCCAGGGAGCTCTTCGTAAATCGGATTACAACGTTTAAGCTGTTCCAAACTAGCTGGATAATGGTCGATTCTTTGGCCATCCAAATCATAGGCTACACAGATCTTTACTGTATCCAGACCGCTCAAAACATCAATGGAGTTAAGCGAAAGATTGGTAATTCCTGATACACGGCGACTATGGCGCATGACAACAGAGTCAAACCAACCCACTCGACGCGGACGTCCTGTTGTTGTACCATACTCATGACCCACCTCACGAATGCGGTCACCTACTTCATCGAAAAGCTCTGTTGGGAAAGGACCATCACCAACACGACTTGTATAGGCTTTACAAACACCCACAACTTTGTCAATCTTGCTAGGACCCACACCAGAACCGATCGTTACACCGCCAGCAACAGGATTAGAGGAGGTTACAAATGGATAAGTTCCTTGGTCAATATCTAGCATAACTCCTTGAGCCCCTTCAAAGAGCACTCGCTTGCCTTGATCCAAAGCATCGTTGAGAATGACAGAGGTATCCGTCACATACTGCTTGATTTGCTGACCATATTCATAGTATTCTTCAAAGATGTCATCAAAGTTAATTGCTGTACTATCGTACAATTTCTCAAAGAGGCGGTTTTTCTCAGCTAAATTACGCTCCAAACGTTCTCTGAAAATGTCTCTGTCTAGAAGATCTGCAATCCGGATACCAACACGCGCAGCCTTATCCATATAAGCAGGTCCAATTCCTTTAATAGTAGTTCCAATTTTATTGTCACCTTTGGCCTCTTCCTGCAGGCGATCCAGCTCAATATGATAAGGTAAGATAACATGAGCCCGGTCTGAGATACGAAGATTATCCGTTGTCACACCTTCTTCATGTAAATAATTCAGTTCTTTAACTAGAGATTTAGGATTAACCACCATCCCGTTTCCAATGACTGAGATTTTTTCTGGGAAGAAAATCCCTGATGGAATCAAGTGCAGTTTGTACTTCTTACCGTCAATCACGATGGTATGACCAGCATTGTCACCACCTTGATAACGAGCAATCACTTCGGCATTAGCAGAAAGGAAGTCTGTGATCTTTCCTTTCCCTTCATCTCCCCACTGGGTTCCTACAACAACTACTGATGTCATAATTTTGTCTGAGCTGAGACAGCTCGTCCTTTCTTACATACAAGGCAGGAATCTCACCTGCTGGTATATCTTACACTTTATTATAAGAAATTTATTGCTATTTTTCAAGAAGAGATAGGGATTTCATTTGGATTTTAACTTTTGGAAATGAATTAGTTTTTCACAAAATCTGTTTTTTCTGAAATTTATCAGTTTATATTAAATAATAGTTCGGAATTTTTGTAAAAGCGTAGTGAAAATTTGTTTTCTTTTTCCGTTTGTAATAGACTAAAATTACTATCATAGGACGGTGAAACGATGACGATTAATCAATTACTGCAGAAACTGGATACAGCAAGTCCAATTCTCCAAGCGACTTTTGGTCTGGAGAGAGAAAATCTGCGGGTGACAGCTGACGGACGCTTAGCTCAAACTGCCCATCCGAGTCAGCTTGGTTCCCGCAATTTCCACCCTACCATCCAAACAGACTTCAGCGAGCAACAACTGGAACTAATTACGCCTATCGCTCACTCGACTAAGGAGGCACGACGCTTACTGGGAGCCATCAGCGATGTGGCTGGTCGCTCGATTGACCAGAGTGAACGCCTCTGGCCCCTGTCCATGCCACCGCAACTGACCGAAGAAGAGATTGTCATCGCTCGACTGGAAAACGACTACGAGCGCCACTACCGAGAGGGCTTAGCGGAAAAATATGGTAAAAAACTACAGGCCATCTCTGGCATCCACTACAACATCGAACTAGGGAAAGATCTGGTCACTGCTCTCTTTCAAGTCAGCTCCCACCATTCGCTCAAGGACTTTAAAAATGACCTCTATCTCAAGCTGGCTCGAAACTTTCTGCGTTTCCGCTGGATCTTAACCTATCTCTATGGTGCTGCTCCTTTGGCAGAAGCTGGCTTCTACAGTCAGGACATTTCCCAGCCTATCCGCTCTTTTCGTAACAGCGACTACGGCTATGTCAATGACGAGAACATTCAGGTATCCTACGCTTCTTTGGAGCAATATGTAACCGATATTGAAAACTACGTTCAGTCAGGCGAGCTCAGCGCTGAAAAAGAATTTTACTCAGCCGTTCGCTTCCGTGGACAGAAGCACAATCGTGCCTATCTGGAGCAAGGTATCACTTATCTAGAATTCCGCTGCTTCGATCTCAATCCTTTTGACCATTTAGGTATTAGCCAAGAAACCTTAGATACCGTCCATCTCTTTTTACTGAGCCTACTCTGGCTAGATGATGTAGAAAATGTTGATGCGGCATTAAAAGCTGCCCACGACTTGAACCAAAAGATTGCTTGTAGCCATCCGCTGACTGCCCTGCCAGATGAGGCAGACAGCTCAACACTGCTCCAAGCCATGGAAGAACTCATCCAGCATTTTGAACTGCCAACTTACTACCAAAGATTGCTTGAGCAGCTTAAAGAATCACTTCTGAATCCTCAGCTAACCCTATCTGGTCAGCTCCTGCCTCATATCCAGCAGGATTCCTTAATGGCCTTTGGATTAGAAAAAGCAGAGGAGTATCACCACTATGCTTGGTCGGCTCCTTATGCCCTCAAAGGCTACGAGAATATGGAATTATCTACTCAAATGCTACTCTTTGATGCCATACAAAGAGGTCTAAATTTTGAAATTTTAGATGAAAACGATCAATTTCTCAAGCTTTGGTATGGTCCCCATGTGGAGTATGTCAAGAACGGTAATATGACCTCCAAGGATAACTATGTCATCCCTCTGGCCATGGCCAATAAAACAGTCACAAAAAAGATTTTAGCTGCAGCTGACTTTCCCGTTCCTGCTGGAGCAGAATTTACCACACTTGAAGAGGGGATACTCTACTATCCTTTGATTAAAGACCGACAGATCGTTGTCAAACCCAAGTCAACCAACTTCGGACTGGGCATCTCCATCTTCCAAGAACCAGCTAGCCTGGAATCTTATCGCAAGGCTTTAGAGATTGCCTTTTCAGAAGACGCTGCCGTCTTGGTGGAGGAATTTATCGCAGGAACGGAGTACCGCTTCTTTGTCTTAGACGGTCAGTGTGAGGCAGTCCTCTTGCGAGTGGCAGCCAATGTCGTCGGAGACGGTCAGCATACCGTGAGAGAATTGGTTGCCATCAAAAACGACAATCCCCTGCGCGGTCGTGACCATCGCTCACCGCTTGAGATTATTGAACTGGGGGACATTGAACTGCTCATGCTGGACCAGCAAGGTTATGGACCAGATGATATCCTGCCTGCTGGAGTCAAGGTTGACTTGCGACGCAATTCCAATATTTCTACTGGAGGAGACTCGATTGATGTCACAGACAGCATGCACCCATCTTATAAGGAACTTGCTGCGGACATGGCAAAGGCTATGGGAGCTTGGGCTTGTGGCGTTGACCTGATCATCCCTGACAGCTCTGCTATTTCTACCAAGGAAAATCCCAACTGCACCTGCATCGAGCTCAACTTCAACCCCTCTATGTATATGCATACCTATTGTGCTGAGGGGCCGGGACAAAGTATCACTCCTAAAATACTAGCCAAGCTTTTCCCAGAAATGGACTGATAAAACAAAAATCGCAGGCTATTCCTTGCGATTTTTATTTGCTAACTTTAGTAAAACTTTAAGACAAGCACAATAAGTATTTGGTTTGATTTACAAGTTTAAAACAAGCAGCTTTCCAGCAGTTCCTTATTGCGTAGCTGGGCTAACCAGTTGTCAGGAATCCCTTCCAAACCATAGATGATACCAGCCAAGCCACCAGCAACTGCTGCTACTGTATCAGTGTCATCGCCCAAATTAACAGCTTTCAGGACAGTTTCCGGATAAGAAGTGCTAGTCAGCAGACACCAAAGTGCTGCTTCCAAGGTATCCACCACATAGCCAGTAGAGCGAATGTCATCTGCGGTCAGCTCTGCTAAAGTTTGCAAACGAGCGTAGGTCGTACTAGTCTCTAAGCCTGATAGTATTTCCGGAAGTTGCTGGCCTTTTAAGAGCCTACGAGCAATTGCCACATAAAGCTGGCAGGCCTCTACGGAAGTCGCATGGGCATGTGTAATGCTGGAAACAGCCTCAATATCAGACGGACTAGCTTCCGTAAAGGCTAGGGGCAGAATCCGCATCAACGAACCATTCCCATTGGAATATTCATCAGATAGACCGTATCCTCTTGTCAAGGCTTCGCGAGTCGCATTTCCTACACCAAAGGTCAAACCATCTGGTGTGTAAGCTCCCTCAAAGAGCCAATGTTTAAACCGCTGCTGTATATCGGCAGGGTCAATCTTACCTTTTTCCCGGATAGAATCACAGGTCGCCAAAACAAGGCTGGTGTCATCTGACCAAGTGCCAGCTGGTTGCTGATAGCTACCATAGCCCACCATCTCAACCGCTTCAAAACTGCCACGGGTCAAGAATTCATACGGAACTCCTAATGCATCAGCTACTGCCAGACCATAGATAGCCGCTTTCAAAGATTGATTCATGCTAGCCTCCTTTGTTTTATTATACTATTTTTGATCGTAAAATTCTTCCTAACCCCAAAAAACAAGCACTGTCAGGCACTTGTTTTTCTTTTTTGTGTTAAAATAAAAGGTATGGACAAAATTATCAAAACTATCTCAGAAAATGGTTCTTTCCGCGCGTATGTGCTGGATAGCACAGAGACGGTTCGGACCGCTCAAGAAAAACATCAAACTCAAGCAAGTTCTACTGTTGCACTTGGCCGTACACTGATTGCCAGCCAGATTTTGGCTGCAAATGAAAAAGGCCAGACCAAGATTACCGTCAAGGTTCTCGGGACCAGCTCACTAGGTGCGATTATCACAGTGGCAGATACAGAGGGTAATGTCAAAGGCTATGTGCAAAATCCTGGTGTAGATATCAAAAAGACAGCCACTGGCGAAGTGCTGGTTGGTCCTTTTGTCGGCCAAGGCGAATTCCTCGTTATCACGGACTATGGCACGGGCAATCCATACAACTCCATGACTCCTCTTATCTCTGGAGAAATCGGCGAAGACCTAGCTTTCTACCTAACCGAAAGCCAGCAGACACCTTCCGCAGTTGGCCTCAATGTTCTCTTAGATGAGAACGACAAAGTCAAGGTTGCCGGTGGTTTCTTGGTACAAGTTCTGCCTGGTGCTAAGGAAGCTGAAATTGCCCGCTTTGAGAAGCGGATCCAAGAAATGCCTGCCATCTCAAAACTGCTGGAATCCGATGACCATATCGAAGCTCTGCTGGTTGCCATCTATGGTGATGAGCCATACAAACGCCTGTCTGAAGAAGAAATCCGCTTCCAGTGCGACTGTAGCAAAGAGCGCTTCATGAATGCCTTGGCTACCTTGCCAAAGACTGACTTGGAAGAGATACGTGACCAGGACCAAGGAGCTGAAATCGTCTGTCAATTCTGCCAGACTGCCTATCACTTTGACCAAAATGACCTGGAGGAACTGATTCGTGACAAATCTTAATACCCCTTTTATGATCGGAAATGTCGAAATTCCCAACCGCACAGTTCTGGCACCTATGGCCGGCGTAACTAACTCTGCTTTCCGGACCATTGCCAAAGAGCTGGGAGCGGGCCTGGTCGTGATGGAAATGGTCTCTGACAAGGGTATCCAATATAACAACGAAAAAACCCTTCATATGCTCCACATTGATGAGGGAGAAAATCCCGTTTCTATCCAGCTTTTCGGCAGCGACGAGGACAGCTTAGCCCGCGCAGCAGAATTTATCCAAGAAAACACTAAAACCGATATCGTCGATATCAATATGGGCTGCCCGGTCAATAAAATCGTTAAAAATGAAGCTGGAGCCATGTGGCTTAAGGACCCCGAGAAAATCTACAAAATCATCAACAAAGTACAGTCAGTGCTAGATATTCCTCTGACAGTCAAGATGCGTACTGGCTGGTCCGACAGTTCACTGGCTGTAGAAAATGCTCTGGCAGCTGAAGCTGCTGGAGTCTCAGCCCTAGCTATGCACGGGCGGACCCGTGAGCAAATGTATACTGGTCATGCTGACCTTGAGACCTTGCACGATGTTGCGCAAGCCCTTACCAAGATTCCCTTTATTGCTAACGGAGATATCCGCAGCGTTCAAGAAGCCAAACAACGTATTGAAGAAGTCGGAGCTGATGCTGTTATGGTAGGACGAGCTGCTATGGGCAACCCTTACCTCTTTAACCAGATCAACCACTACTTTGAAACAGGTGAAATCCTTCCGGACTTGACCTTTGAAGATAAAATGAAAATCGCCCACGACCACCTTAAACGTTTGATTGATCTCAAAGGGGAACATATTGCCGTTCGAGAATTCCGGGGCCTAGCTCCACACTACCTGCGTGGAACATCCGGAGCTGCTAAACTACGAGGAGCGATTTCTCAAGCAAACACCCTTGCTGAAATTGAAGAGCTCTTGCAAATTCAAAAATAAAACAAAAGGAAGCCAATCGGACTTCCTTTTTGTTCTGTTTAGGGTTGAGTCACCACAACACTTGTTACTGAACCATCTGCTCCTGTTGTAATCTGCAGATTGGCATTACCTTGCCCGCTTAACTGCGCATTGTATTTGCCATCATCCAGCGTATAAGAGTAGGAAGCGATGGAATAATTAGCTGTCTTTCCATCTGCAGACTGGACTGTGAATTGTCCGTTACCCGATACCGTCACAGTATTTCCATTAGCATCCTTCCAAGTACCAGCAGCCGCTGAGAAATCCCCATCCACCATAGTCAAGACACCTTTATAGCGAGCATTGCTGGCTGCCTGCTTATTCTGAAGCTGGCGATTGCTTTCCGATGCTTGAGCTGGTTGAGTTGCTTGACTCTGAGTATTTTGTCGACCTGAAGCTTGCTGCGGTTGCGTTTGTTGGGCTTGAGGCGCTTCTACAGTAGACTGTTGCTGACTGGCAGAAGCTTCGACTTGTCCAGACTGGCCAACTGCTCCTTCTGAAGAAGGTCGATTGCTAGCCTTAGAAGAAGAACTAGCCTTGCTGGATGACGCAACTTTTGAGCTAGAGGAAGTCTGAACAGTCTTGCTAGAACTAGTACTTGTTGTGCTTTCTTCTTTCTTACCACATGCCCCTAAAAGCAGACCAGAAGCTAGAACTACAACTGCCATCATTTTTGTATAAGTACGTGTTTTCATCTTTTGCCTCCTTGTAACATTTAGAAATCTTTTTGTAATGTAATTGTAATACTATGTTTTTTATTTGTCAATCATTTATATAAAATTATTTAAAAAGTTTCTACCCAAGCAAGTTCAAGCTTCTCATGCTACTTCTTTGGTCATGAGAAATTTGCTCCTACTTATCTATTCGTCATTAAAATAAGAAAAACAGGACAATTTTGTCCTGCAAGAGAAATATAACCTCGACTTTCTTTTAAGCCGTTTTTTCTGTCTTCAGCCGATAAACTTTTCTCGGCTTCTTCTTTGGCACGCGCTTGACACCAGCTTCTTCTAGATATTCTCCAAATTTAACTAGAAAATTATTGCTGACAATAGGTCGTCTAGGCGAGATGAGATTAACCAGCTCAGTCCCTTCATAAACAGTAAACGGCGATTCTAGCAAATGAAGAAAAGTTGGATTCCAATCCAGTCGTCCTTGAATCCGCTTGATCGATTCTAGCAGGATTTGGTAGTGGTCAAAGGCAAAGTCCTCTGCTGTCAAAAGCTGTTCACCATCCCTAAAGCTCCTTGTCTTAAAGTCCACATCAAGAAAGGTGACTTCTTTAGCATCATCACCAGCTTGTACTTGTTCTACTGCTATAGCCGGAAGATAAACCACGTGGGAAATAGTAATGACCCAACCACGTGGATCACGTCCAGGTGTAGAAACCGTCATCAACTGTTCCACCTTTTCCAGCGGTATCTCCAGCCCCACCTCTTCTTTGACTTCCCGAATGCAGGCTTGATAGGCATCCTCATTTTTGTCTACAAAGCCTCCGACTAGGGCATATTTATTTTGATAAGGATGGGCCTTGCGCTTGATGACCAAGAGTTTTATCTGACCTTCCACGAAGCAGTATGCCACCATATCTGCTGTTACACTCGGGGTCTCATATTTTGGCAAATCCTGAGTCTTGTACCATTCCAAAAAGGCGGATTCATCCGCCATTGTTTCATAATATTCTTTTTCTGTCATACCAGATGGAATAGCCTGTTTGGTCATAAGTATCTTTTCCTTTTCTATCAAAAATCCTCCAAATCTTGCTCTAAGCCTTCTTCACTGCCTTGGTCCACTGATACCACCCGACGATACTATTGAGGGTATAGACCCAGTACATAGCCTGTATGTGAAGGTTGCTACCCCACCAGAGATAGATACTGAAGAGATTGGTCGCAATCCAGAAAATCCACTGCTCACGGTAGAGACCAGTCATAAGAAGCTGACCGATACCATTGATCGCATCTGTCACACTATCACGGAAAGGACGGTGACTTTGAATGCTTTTATAGGCAAAGCCCATACCAATCCAAATCAAGGCCGTCAAGGCCAGGTATTTAAGCCAGCCACGCCAGTCTAACTTCTTAGCTTCAAAATGAGAAGGTTCTTCCTTATCTTGTTCATTAACCCGGTTGGACAGCCAAGTATAAAGGCCGATTGGCTGCATGATAAAGAAGTAGATTGTTGTCAGTACTTCACCATAAAAACTAGCCTTGAAGGACAATATAAGATAAATTGCCGAATTAACCGCTCCAAAGAGGTAGTTGCTAGCCCGACCCTCAGCTACAAGAATAACACAGACAATGCCGGTCCAGGAAGCAAAGAGTCCTAGCCAATCATGCTTCGCTTGGCCTCTTGTAAACTCCAGAATGAAAGGCAGACTGGAAAGAGCAAGTAAGTAGAGCCATTGACCCAAGCTACGACCACCAAATAGATCCTGCCAGAGCAATTTTACAATTCCCTTAATACCCAGCTTTTTAGCCGCTATATAGACATTGCGGAAATTCCGAGCAAAGGTTTGATTTTTTTGTTTCAGTCCTGCGCAGAGAGCTTCAGGAGAGAGTTTTTGATTTTTTATTTCCATTCTATTCTACCACTTTCTTTTTTAATCTGCTTGATAAATCCTGTTGATTGCTTCTTTGGCTGCTTGATAATTGTCAAAATAACTGCCAGCCAGATAGATTGTCGGATGATCAGGCAAGTACTGTTCTTTCAGCTTTTTCAGATAGCTAGAAAAATCACTGCGTATAGCCTCATCTGCCATACTCATATCGCGAAAGCCATCGTTAACATAGGTGCCGACCGGTTCAGCAAAGAGAATCAAATCCCATTTTTCCTTAGACAAAATGCTGACAAAGAGATTGTCAAAAGTATCTGTTTCCTCGTCTTGAACCTGACTTTCTTTCAGATAATAATCATAGTAGGCCTTGGTTACTAGAGAATTTGTATCGGCCACGACCAGACCACGGTTGGCGTTGCTGTCAATCAGGCGGGAAGTCTGAGCATATTGTCCTAAGAGCAGATAGTAGTAGTCTTTAGGGGTCAGTTCATCATCTCGCACGTTATTTTGGATCTGGTATTCGCGAGCATATTCTAGACTAACTGGAGCATCATAGTAGCGAGCCAAATCCTTGGCCAAGGTCGTTTTACCATTGCTGGCACTACCCATGATCAGCACTTTCTTGGTGAAATGCCGACGGAATGGTTGGGCCATATATTTCCAATAACGACTAGGATTTTCCCGAATCATCGTAGCTGAAATCCCAAACTGTCGCTCCTGCAAAGAAGTTTTGAAATCACGCTTTGCCAGCTCCGCTTGATAGTCTGATTCTCCGACAAAGAAAATCAGTTCCTCGCCTTCTGCATCATAGCCCACCAACTCTAATAAAGCCGGCAACCACTGGTTCCAACCCAGAGGATAGCGAGGAAAGGACGTTTCGTCCAGTTTGTAAACCTGAGTTAATTCATCATCTGCGAAAGTCTCCCGCGTATAGCGGAAACGCTTCTGCAGAGACAGGCCTACTTCCTCCCCACGGTCACCTTTATAACCAGAAACCACCACGCGCACCTTGTCGTAAGAACGCTTCGCCTTCTGAATCAAATCGATATGCCCCTGATGCAAGGGAGCAAAGGTTCCAAAGACGATTGCAATTTTTTCCTTCATAGTTTCACCTTTTTATTGTTTTTTATATTTTTATTTTTCTATGTTTTTATTATAAACCATATTTTTATTTTGTCAATAGTTTTTTATAAAATTTTATAAAAATATTTTTAAACTCAAATATCAAACTTAAAAATAAAAAAGCCCTGATAGTTGTTATATCAGAGCTTTCCTTGTGTTTTTACAATTGTTCAGTAAGATTACTGCGATCTTCTTTAGAATTTAGGCTATATCAAACTTCAACTGACCTGCCTTAACCCCCACTTTCAAGGTCTGACCAGCTTGTAAATCACCAGTTAATAGCAGTTCTGCTAGTTTGTCTTCAACTTTGGTTTGCAGAGTCCTACGAAGAGGTCTAGCCCCCATTTCTACATCATAGCCTTCTTTAGCTAGTAGTTTCAAGGCACTAGCTTGGAATTTTAGTTCAATATTCTTTTCAGCGAGACTGGCAACCAGAGGCTTAATCATCACTTTGACAATTTCCTGCATATGGTCAGCAGACAAGCTATGGAAGACGACTTTTTCATCAATCCGGTTAATAAATTCTGGACGGTAAGCCTTTTTAAGCTCTTCTAACATTCGTTTTTCCATATTTGCATGGTCTAAACGGATGTCGCGAGCCCCAAAGCCAACTGTCTTATCATCACGCAGACTGGTTGCGCCCAGGTTACTGGTCATGATAATAATCGTATTTGAAAAATCAATCTTTCTTCCCTTACTATCAGTCAATACACCATCATCTAGAACCTGCAGAAGGACATTGAAAATATCCGGATGAGCTTTTTCCACTTCATCAAATAAGAGGACGGAATATGGTCGGTTGCGAACTTTCTCTGTTAATTCGCCTCCTTCTTCATAGCCAACGTAGCCTGGAGGCGCTCCATTGAGACGGCTAGCAGCAAACTTCTCCATGTATTCACTCATATCAAAACGAATGAGAGCTGATTCGTCGTCAAAGAGGGTTTCTGCCAAAGCCTTAGCCAACTCGGTCTTACCAACTCCAGTCGGCCCCAAGAACATAAAGGAACCAATCGGTCGCTTATTCGCTCGAATACCTGACTGGTTACGACGGATAGCACGACTAATAGCTGATATAGCTTCATCTTGACCAATCACCCGCTTATGCAATTCTTCTTCTAAGTGCAAATACTTCTTAGCATCTGTCTGGGTCAATTTTTGAACTGGAATACCTGACAGGCGACTGAGGGTTGTCAGAATATCTGTTTCCTCTACTCTTAAATTACTTAACAGAGGTTGATTTTCTTTCTCGATCAAGCTACTAAGTTTATTGAACTGACCAGCTATAATTGCTCGATCTGCTGGACTCAAATCCTCTTGTGCATGACTCTGGGGACCATTGTTACGTACTGTGGCACTCGCTTCATCTAACAGATCAATTGCTGAATCTGGCAAATGCTTACTTGTCAAATAACGGTGGGCATATTTTACTGCTGTTTCAATGGCTTGATCTGTAATCGTTACCTTATGATGGGCTTCATAGTTTTCTTTTAGGCCCTTAAGGATAGCAATGCTGTCAGCCACACTTGGTTCTTCAATACTGATCTTAGCAAAGCGCCGAGATAGAGCAGCGTCTTTTTCAATATGCTTTTGGTATTCTTCTTGAGTTGTAGCTCCTATCGTACGCAGTGTTCCGCGAGCCAGAGCAGGTTTAAGGATATTCGCAGCATCCATCGTAGAGTCAATACCGCTACCAGATCCCATAATCGTATGAAGCTCATCGATAAAGAGGATGACCTTACCATCTTTCTCAATATCATCGATGATATTGTTCATACGCTCTTCAAAATCCCCACGGAAACGAGTCCCTGCTACTACATTCATTAAATCAAGCTCTAGAACCCGCATTTTGGCTAGTTCGTGTGGAACTTGACCAGAAGCTACACGCTGTGCCAAACCGAGAGCAAGAGCAGTTTTACCAACTCCAGCATCCCCAACCAAGACAGGATTATTCTTCGTCTTGCGGCTGAGAACCTGAATCATCCGAGAGATTTCCTGATCTCGACCAACAACAGGCTCTAGCTGACCTGAACGAGCTAATTCCGTCAAGTCTCGTGTGTAATCTTCTAGACCACCACTCTGAGTAGGAGGCATCCCCATCATGTTTGCCATGTTTTGCTTGGCTTGATTAAAACCTTTATGAAGACTGCGGATTGCTTTTAAATCATTCTTAGTCCAGCCAGACTTTTGTTCCAGATTTCTCCGCAAATCATTAATGCGCAAGACTCCTTCTTTGTCTTCATAACTAAAGCCGACAAATTCCAAAATACGAGTTGCTAGGGTACCTCTATCGCTGACAATAGCGTATAGGATGTGTTCAGTTCCGACTTCCTTTGCGTGAGTAGCTTCGGCTATAGCTTTTGCCTCCTTAAAAAGAGTCGTCAAGCGATGAGAAAAAGGCAGGATACTAAATTGCCCTTCCTTCTGATAAGACTTTCCTACTACATGGTAAGCAGCATCCTCAAAATGATCAATTTCTAGCGGATAATCGTTTAAAACTGAGCCTGCTACGCTGTACGGATAATTAGAAAAAGCAATCAAGAGATGCCATGACTCTAAATACTCAGATTCAAAATGACTAGCCAGTTGCTGGGCTTCTTCTATACTAACAATCAAGGCTTTTGAATATTTCATTTCTATTTAAGTTCCTTTTCTATCAAGTTGTTGTAATATTTTCTTTAACATACGAGCGCGAATTAATGGAGCATCTATTCCTAAAACGCAATCTGTCGATATAGCTAAAAGAAGGTTGCCTTCACGTTCTGACATAATTCTTTCATCAAACAAGAGTTGAACAATATCCGTAAAGAACTGTTGACTCACTTGCTCTCCAATACGATCGAACAACTCACATATCATCTGATGGCTATCAGAAAACTCAACCTTTCCGATTCGAATGTAGCCACCGCCACCTCGCTTACTTTCGACAACGTAGCCCCGGCTTTCAGTAAAGCGCGTCTTAATCACATAATTAATTTGACTGGGAACGACTTGGAAGACATCAGCCAACTCGCTCCGCTTCAACTCAACCATACCTGCCTGCTCTAAAATTGCTTTAATATAGGCTTCGATATTATCTGAAGTATTCTTACCGCTCATGATCTTCCTTTCTAGTCAATCTCATTATTTTTAATCGCTCTTTCATTAAACATTAGACACTGATTTCTAGCTTCACAAAAGTATCTTTGACATTGACTATCTTTGACTAATATTATACCGAAAAAGTCCTTATTTTGAAAGGAAAAGGGATGGTAAAAGGTCTGATAATTCAAACTAGTGAAAAAGCTTTATAAAAGAGTAGTTTCTCGCTTGTAATCGCTTGCAATTAACTTTTAAAGCGTTATAATATAGGTGGAAATGTACAGAAAGAATAGGTCCCTTACCTATTCACAATTATCTAAAAAGGAGGATTGTCCAATGACGCTAGATTGGCTCACTTATACTCGCCACGTGCTCACTTGGTTGCTTTCAACCTTGTTCCTATACACAGTATTTTCTGCCCATTATGTCAACGTCCAGATTGCCATATTGGTTGCCTGCTTCTTTATCCCCTTCTTGTTTGAACAGGCCAAGATGAAACAGAAAACAAAGTGGACTCTTAATGTACTTATTACACTCGCTACTGTAGTAGGAATCCTATTCACTCAGAAGCTTAGAATTACTTTTACCTATTCTCAAATTACTCATCTCTTAATTTTTGGTATTCTTCTAATTTTTATTGATGCTGTGATTTCACATAGCAACTTGATGAGAAGAGTGGCTAAATAGCATAAACAATCGTAAAAAGCTTTTGACTGAACCAAGAGCTCAGGCTTATACAGATAAAAACGGGACAAAATTCAATCTTGTCCCGTTCTTTTTATGATAGTAGATTCTTAGTTTTGTCCAAGAGCTGCTGCCATAGTTGCTGCAACTTCTGATTCAAAGTCGTTAGCAGCTTTCTCGATACCTTCACCAACTTCAAAGCGAGCGAACTCAACTACTGAAGCATTGACTGATTCAAGGTAAGCTTCAACTGTCTTGCTGTCATCCATGATGTAAACTTGTGCAAGAAGTGTGTATGCTTGGTCAACTTTAGTGTTGTCAAGCATGAAGCGGTCCATTTTACCTGGGATGATCTTGTCCCAGATCTTTTCTGGTTTACCTTCAGCAGCCAACTCAGCCTTAATGTCTTCTTCAGCTTGAGCAACAACTGCATCAGTCAATTGAGCTTTAGAACCGTATTTCAAATGTGGAAGAGCTGGTTTACCAACCATTGCGCGGCTTTCGTTATCTTGATCAATAGCATGGTTCAATTGTGCTAATTCATCTTTAACGAATTGCTCGTCCAATTCTTTGTAAGAAAGAACTGTTGGTTTCATCGCAGCGATATGCATTGACAATTGTTTAGCAAGTGCTTCGTCTCCGCCTTCAACAACTGAGATAACACCGATACGGCCACCGTTATGTTGGTATGCTCCAAAGTGTTGTGCATCTGTTTTTTCGATCAAAGCAAAGCGACGGAATGAGATTTTTTCTCCGATAGTTGCAGTTGCAGATACGTATGCAGCTTCAAGAGTTTCACCTGAAGGCATTGTCAAAGCAAGAGCTTCTTCGTTGTTAGCTGGTTTGCCTTCAGCGATTACTTTCGCAGTAGCATTTACCAAGTCAACAAATTGAGCATTTTTTGCAACGAAATCAGTTTCAGCGTTTACTTCAACTACTGCTGCAACATTACCGTTTACATAAACACCTGTCAAACCTTCAGCAGCAACACGGTCAGCCTTCTTAGCTGCTTTTGCCATACCTTTTTCGCGAAGCAATTCAATCGCTTTTTCGATGTCACCATCAGTTTCAACTAGGGCTTTCTTAGCGTCCATGACACCAGCACCAGATTTTTCACGCAACTCTTTAACAAGTTTAGCTGTAATTTCTGCCATTTTGTTTCTCCTATATTTTTTAAAAATAGGAGGGCCGGGCTAAGCCCCGCCCTCCTAGGTAATTACTAATTATTTGAATTAAGCGTTGTCGCCTTCTACAACTTCAACGATTTCTTCGATTGAGTCTGCTTGAGTTTCAGTTGCAGCCAATTCAGCTTCTACTGACTCAACACTGTCTTCACCTTGACGACCTTCGATAATAGCGTCAGCCATTTTCGCAGTGATCAATTTAACAGCGCGGATAGCGTCATCGTTAGAAGGAATGATTACATCGATGTCGTCTGGATCTGTGTTTGTGTCAACCATAGCAACCACTGGGATACCAAGCTTCTTAGCTTCTTTAACAGCGATTTGCTCTTTATGTGGGTCAACCACGTACATTACATCTGGGATGCGTGGCATTTCTTCGATACCACCCAAGAATTTTTCAAGACGTGCACGTTGTTTGTTAAGAAGAGCTACTTCTTTCTTAGGAAGAACTTCGAAAGTTCCGTCTTCTTCCATACGTTTGATTTCTTTCAAACGAGCTACACGTTTTTGGATAGTAGACCAGTTTGTAAGAGTTCCACCCAACCAACGGTGGTTGATGTAGTATTGACCAGCGCGTTCTGCTTCATCTTTTACAGCTTCAGCAGCTTGCTTTTTAGTACCAACAAACAAGATGATTGCATCGTTTGCAGCTGCATCACGGATGAAATCGTATGCTTGGTCTGCATATTTTACAGTTTGTTGCAAGTCAATAACGTGGATACCGTTACGCTCTGTGAAGATGTACTTAGCCATCTTAGGGTTCCAGCGACGAGTTTGGTGACCAAAGTGAACACCAGCCTCAAGAAGTTGTTTCATTGAAATTACTGCCATGAGTAAATTCTCCTTTTTGTTTTTTTCCTCTTTTAGATTTCAGCTCGCAGGACAACCCGAGGGCAACAGTCCCACAATTCATCTAAAATGAGTATTTTGCCATTTGCACGGCATCTATTATGATAACAGAATTTCAAGGATTTGACAAGCTCTTTTGCTTTATTTTTCCTCGAAAACCTTGATTTTATCAGCATTTATTTTTCTGGTTTTCAGTATTATTTCATTTTCTTAGACTCAAGTGTATTGACGAAAATCCTTTTTTAAGGTAAAATAGTAAAGGTTGAGGCGGTATAGCCAAGTGGTAAGGCACGGCTCTGCAAAAGCTTGATCGTCGGTTCAAATCCGTCTACCGCCTTATATTACCTGATTTATCAGGAAACATCTGAACATAAAGCTCGTAAAGTCGGGCTTTTTTCTTTTCATTTGACGCTAGATTTTAAGCCTATCTCTTAAATTAGGATTCAAAAAGAGGCTGAGATATTCTCTCAGCCTCTTTTTATAGCATTTTTACTAATTCTCTGTTTTGAGAAAAGAAGTAGAATTAAAGACAAATGCCTTCTATTTTTTCAACCTAATTCTTAGTGTTTTTTACGACGGAAGTTAAAGAAGGCTGTTACACTTGCAAGAACAAGTCCTAATAGAGCCGCAAGACCATTTGCATGTTCACCAGTGTTTGGAAGGTTCTTCTTCTCTTCTGCGTTTCTATTTACTCTAGAGTATTGAGGTTGTTGTGGACGGTCTGTTTGACCTGATTGACTACTTGTAGCAGTATCTGATCCTGGTTTCGCTTGATCTTTAGGATCTTGAACTTTACCAGTTGAATCCTTTTGACCTTGTCCTTTAGAATCTTGAGCTTTGTCTGATGGATCTTTTTGATCTTGACTAGCATTTGATTGGCTGCTACCAGATTCCTTAGTACCAATTTCAACTACTTGAGTGATCGGTGTTTTCGTAATCTGTTCGTCTCTGACAACGCGGCTTGTTTCAACACCATTTGTCTTAGTAATTGTGTAGACAACAGTCTTTTCACCATCAACACCAGCAATCTTGATCCGTTTTGTTCCTTTTGGAAGATCTGGATTGCTTAAAGTGATAGTGCCATGGTAAATAACTTGAGTTTCAGTCACGTTTTCAGTTGTAACAACTGGAGCAGTAGCTTTCTTAGCACCTACTTCAACAACTTCATCAACTGCTGGAGTTGTGATAGTGTTGGATTTCTCTACACGACCTGTTTCAACACCGTCTGCGTAGGTTACCGTGTAAACAATGGTACGAACACCCTTCTTACCTGAGGTTGTCACATTGCGAACACCTTCTGGAAGGGCTGGATTTTGAACTTCTTTGACTTGGAAGTCTACTTCTTCAGTCTTAGTTTCTTCCTTAGTGGTAATGACTGGACCAGTACCTTCTTCGATGACTTCGTCAACGGCTGGTTTTGTCACGGTTTCTGACTTCTTAACCTTGCTAACTTGTACGCCATCAGCTTTAGTAACAGTGTAAGTTACTTCCTTCTCTCCATCTACACCTTGAACTTTTACGTTTCTTGTGCCTTTTGGTAGAGCTGGATTTTGAACTGTAGAGCTACCATGTTTGATAACTTCTTTTTCTACTACTTCTTCAGTTGTAGTAACTACGCCTTTCTTAGTACCTACTTCAACGACTTCATCAACTGCTGGAGTTGTGATTTCGTTTGATTTCACTACACGACCTGTTTCTTTGCCGTCAGTGTAGGTTACTGTCTCAACGATTGTACGAACACCTTTTTTACCTGGAGTTGTTACATTGCGGACACCTTCTGGAAGGGCTGGATTTGGTACTTCTTTGACTTGGAAATCTACTTCTTCAGTCTTAGTTTCTTCCTTAGTAATAACAACTGGGCCTGTACCTTCTTCGATGACCTCGTCTACAGCTGGTTTTGTCACTTTCTCTGACTTCTTAACCTTGCTAACTTGTACGCCATCGGCTTTAGTAACTGTGTAAGTCACTTCCTTCTCTCCATCTACACCTTGAACTTTTACATTTCTTGTGC
>NZ_JAQFJD010000008.1:0-21538 GCF_030439925.1 Streptococcus sp. SG2
TGCTAACTTGTACGCCATCGGCTTTAGTAACTGTGTAAGTCACTTCCTTCTCTCCATCTACACCTTGAACTTTTACATTTCTTGTGCCTTTTGGTAGAGCTGGATTTTGAACTGTAGAGCTACCATGCTTGATAACTTCTTTTTCTACTACTTCTTCAGTTGTAGTAACTGCACCAGTACCTTCTTCGATGACTTCATCTACAGCTGGTTTTGTCACTTTCTCTGACTTCTTAACCTTGCTAACTTGTACGCCATCGGCTTTAGTAACTGTGTAAGTCACTTCCTTCTCTCCATCTACACCTTGAACTTTTACATTTCTTGTGCCTTTTGGTAGAGCTGGATTTTGAACTGTAGAGCTACCATGTTTGATAACTTCTTTTTCTACTACTTCTTCAGTTGTAGTAACTGCACCGGTACCTTCTTCGATGACTTCATCTACAGCTGGTTTTGTCACTTTCTCTGACTTCTTAACCTTGCTAACTTGTACGCCATCTTCTTTAGTAACTGTGTAAGTTACTTCCTTCTCTCCATCTACACCTTGAACTTTTGTGTTTCTTGTGCCTTTTGGTAGAGCTGGATTTTGAACTGTAGAGCTACCATGCTTGATAACTTCTTTTTCTACTACTTCTTCAGTTGTAGTAACTGCACCAGTACCTTCTTCGATGACTTCGTCTACAGCTGGTTTAATAACTGTTTCAGACTTTTTCACACGGCCTGTTTCCTTGCCATCTGTTAAAGTGATTGTGTAGACAACTTCCTTTTCACCATTGACACCTTGAACTTTTGTGTTTCTTGTGCCTTTTGGTAGAGCTGGATTTTGAACTGTTGAAGATCCATAAAGGATTGGTTCTTTGACTGTAACGTCCTGAGTGGTAATCTCTGGTTGAGGTTTTGGTGATTCACCATTTAGAAGGGCTTGAGCTTTTGATTTTAAAGCTTGGTAACGAGCTTCGTACTTGGCAAAGCCTTTCTTTCCTTCTTCACTCTTGATCGCATTAACTGCAGTAGTATGGTACCCTTCTGCATCTTCCAAAGCATACTGCAAACTTTCCTTAGTATCTGAATCATCTGGATTGAATTCATTGATTGCTTTTTCAAATTCATCCATTTGATTTTTAAAGTTCGCTGCTGCTTGAGCTTCTGCTGCATCTGGAATTTCCTCATCCTCTCCAGGCACTTCCTCTGCATAGACAGTAGGTACATGTGTCAGCTCAGGATATTTATAAACGGCTACTGCTCCCAAAGCATTAACAGCTAGCACTGAGATTCCTAACTTAATTAACTTTTTTCTATCCATAATGATTTTCCTTTAATCTTTTTCCTAATAATACGATAGTAACCAGAAGAGCATAGCTCTCCTGGACTATCTTACATTAATGCTTTGGTTTTCTTCTCAAAAGAAGTCCCATCAGCACAAGGATCATTCCGATAATCACCTCATTTACCATAGTAGCAGAAGTACCTGTTTTTGGCAAGATATTCTTAGGTTTTTCTGGCTCTGGTGTTGGTGCCGGTGGCAAGTCACCCTTAGGCGCTGGTGGCGTATCAGGTGTAGTTGGTGGCGGCGTATTCGGTGTTGTCGGTGGTGTATGTGGTGGTGTTGTCGGCGGTGTATTTGGCTCTGGCGGATAAACGTTTACTGTATTCGTTACTTTCGGTTTATCGTTGAAGGTTACAGTAGCCTTATTCGGAATCTTCGTCTCATTATTCTCTTCATTCCGGTATCTAGGATCAGACAAGTCTGCTCCGTCTTTAATAGATGAATAGATGATGACGCGGAAGGTGCTACCCTTCAAGGCTTCCAAAACAGCCTTATCAGTAACTTCTACGGTAACTTTCTGACCTTCTACAGTTACTTTGGCGATTTTCGCAAGAGCTTCATCCGTGATCTCACCCTTATCATTCACTGTTGTGAATGCTTCGAGAGCTTTTTCGAGTTTCTCTTTGCTCTCTTTCAGTTGTTCAAGGTTCTTATTCAGTTTATCTTGTTCAACTTTTTGTTCTTCAGGTGTTGCGAGGTTACCAGCTTTCGCACCATCTGCTTTCAGTTGTTCCAATTCAGCTTGTGCTGCTTTGAGGCTTTCTTCAAGGGCTGCCACTTCAGCGTTATTGTCTGCTGGAGCAGGTGTCGCTGCGGCATCGCCTGCGTCAGAATCTGAAGCTGGAGCTGGAGTTGCAGGTGCTGCTGCAGCTTTTTCTTTGGCTGCTGCCAATTGAGCCGTTAGCTCTTCTACCTTCTTCTCAGCTTCTGCCAGTTTCTTAGCGAAAGTACTATTTGTCTCTTTACCTTCGAGCTCTTTCAGGTCACTTTCTGCTTTTTCAATCTTAGCAGTAATCTTCGCAATGGCTTCTGCGACTTTATTTTCCTCAACCTTAACAGCTACACGGTCCACTTTCAGAACTTTTTCAAGTTCATCTGTTACCGTAAAGCTATTCAATTCAGTCTTCACATCACGGCCTTGAGCATCTTTGATAGGGTTGCCTGATTCATCAACTGGATCAGTTGGCACCTTCGCTGTCACATCAAAGCGGAAGCCTTCCTTGAGTTCTTTCAGACGGTAAGCAGTTGATGGGTTAGATCCATCAGCCGGACCTACTGTCTTAGCTGGTTCGTTTGGTTTTGGTTCCTCAGGTTTTTCTGGGTCCCGTGGACGAACGGTTACTGGGTTAGATTCTTTTGTGCCGTTCTTGCCATTGCTATCCTTGAAGGCAATTGTCGCCTTGTTTGGAACAGTTTGGTTTTCGTAAGCTGATAAGTCACTATCTGCTTTCAGCTTAGCTGGAATGTAAAGTTGGATTTCTTTATAGCCACTGATACGAGCGAAGTCTTTCACTGTTACAGTAACTGTATTGCCTTCCACTTTTGTTTCCACAGCGTCTGTTGCATAACCATCCACGTAAGCTACAGGAGTTCCTGTAATTTCAAGAACTGGTTCCAAAGTATCCGTAACGGTGAACTCTTTGTAGAGGCGGATATCTTTTGGAATTTGTGTGTTGACATTGTACATGTAAGGAACATCACGGTCAACATCTAGGTGATCCAATGTACGGTTAATCTTCTTCGTAACCTCTGGTCCAGGTTGTTTCGGAACTTCGACCGTAACTGGCTTAGTTTCTTTCTTGCTTGCTGGATTATTGTTAATCAAGTAAGAAGCTGTATTTGGTACAGAGTAGCTATTAGCTGTTTCATATGGAGTTAAGTCTGCGTCCGCTTTAATCTTCGCTTTGAAGGTTACTTGGACTTTCTTACCACCATTTGCTTTGACAGTCTCTTCTGGGAAGGTTACTTCCAGAGTTTGACCGTTTTTCGCTACAGCTGCGTCTGCTTTCTTACCTCCAAGAGTGACTTGGACATCACCAACAAATTCAAGAACATCTTTCAATTCATCGGTAACTGTGAAGCCTGTCGCATCTTGAGGCATAGTTGTATGAATGTTATATGTGAATTCTTCTGTTCGATCTGCAATTGTTTCAGAAGGTTTTGAATTCACATCTTTTTCAATCGGTGGCTGTTCTGGAGATGGAGGAGTGACAGGTACTTCGTTAGAGTCCTTCGTTACAGCTGGTTTGTTAGGGAAGCCAACTGTGTAAGAAGCCTTATTCGGTACTTCTGCCTTGTCTGCTTTCATGTAAGCTGACAAGTTTGCACCCTCTCTGATCTTAGCCTTGAAGTTGAGGACAACTTCTTTACCACCGTTTGCTTTAACCTGGTCTTCTGTCAGGGTCAACTTGATGGTTTGACCGTCTGTTGTAATCTGGTCTGCCTTCAAGTCTTCACCTGCTAGAGTCGCAGATGATTCACCCGCAAACTCAAGAACATCTTCCAGCTTATCGCTGATAGAGAAGGCTGTCGCATCTTGCGGTACAGTAGTCTTCACAGTGTAAGTGAAAACATCGTCACGGTTAGCTAATGTTTCAGCTTCTTTACCGTTTACTTCCTTCTTCAGTTCTGGTTCAGTTGGGGTTGGTGGAATGACTGGAACTGGTTTAGAACTTTGTTCTGTTCCTGGGTCATTGTTAAAGTTGTATTTAGCGGTGTTGTAAATCCGTGTCGTACCATCTTTTTCGATGTAGTCTGACAGGTTTGCTCCCGCTTTGATCTTAGCCTTGAAGCTGACATGAACTGCTTTGCCTCCTAGAGCTTTCGCTTCGTCTTCTGTCAGTTTGACTGTGATCTTCTGTCCTTTAATTGTAATATGGCTGGCATCTAGTGGTTGACCATCTACCGTTGCGCTTGCTTGGCCATTTTCACCTGAGAATTCTAAGACTTTCTCAATCGTATCGTAGACTGCGAAGCCTGTAACATCAAGCGGCACAGTTGTGTCGATGGTGTAGGTGAATTCTTCATCACGAGCTCCTAAGTTCGCTGACTCAGCCTCATTGACCTTCTTCTCAATCGGAGGATTTTCCGGACTTGGAGGAGTCACTGGGACTTCATTAGAATCCTTAGTTACGCCTGGGTTGTTCGGGAAGTCCACTCGGTAGCTTGCCTTATTCGGAATGCTAGTCTTACCATCTTTAATGTAGCCAGATAGGTTGACACCTTGGCGGATCTTAGCTGTGAAGGTTAGGTTCACATCTTTACCACCATTGTTCTTGACTTGTTCTTCGGTTAGATTCACAGTAATGGTTTGACCATTAATTGAGATACGATCGGCATCAAGAGCTTGGCCATTTAGGCTAGCAGTCGCACGACCTGTTCCATCTGCAAATTCAAGAACGTCTTTCAGTTCATCATTGATAGAGAAGGCTGTTGCATCAAACGGTACTTTCGTATTGATGTGGTAAGTGAACTCATCGTTACGGTTAGCCAGTGTTTCCTCTTCCTTACCATTGACATCCTTCTTAATTTCAGGTTCTTCTGGAGTTGGAGGAGTTACTGGTACTCTGTTTGAATCCTTATGGATTTCTGGACGATTTGGGAAGCCTGCTGTGTAAGAAGCTGTATTCGGGATGCTAGTCTTACCTTTTTCAATGTAGTCAGACAAGTTTGCACCTTCACGAATCTTAGCCTTGAAGGTCAAGGTTACTTCCTTACCACCATTTGCTTTCACTTCGTCTTCTGTCAGAGCCATAGAGATTGTTTGGTCTGCAACATTGATACGGTTGGCATCAATTTCTTGACCATCAAGAGTCGCTGTTGCTTGACCTTTCTCGCCTGAGAATTCTAATACTGGGACAAGAGTATCTGATACTGAGAAGGCTGTCGCGTCTTGAGGTACAGAAGTTGTTACTTTATAAGTAAACTCTTCATAACGTTCTTTCAGCGTTGCTTCTGGCTGACCATTCACTTCTTTCTTAATACCAGGTTCTTCTGGGCTTGGTGGAATCACTGGAACTGGTTCTGTGCTCTTTTCTGTCTTCGGATCATCGTTAATGATGTATTTAGCAATGTTAGGGATCCGAGTTACGCCGTCTGCTTCAATGTAGCCTGCCAGGCTGACATTCTTACGAATCTTAGCCTTGAAGCTTACATGAACAGCTTTATTGCCGTATTTCTTCACTTGATCCTTCGTCAGAGTCACTGTCAGAACTTGTTTATCTACAGTGATTTGTGAATCTTCGATCACATCTTTGTCACCATCTACTGTGACTTCTGCTTGGCCTTTCTTACCTGAGAATTCAAGAACGTCTTTCAATTCGTCGGTAATCTTGAAGCCAGTCGCATCGACAGGTACTTTCGTATCGATGGTGTAAGTGAACTCTTCGTCACGGCTGTCCAGAGTTGCAGATGGCTTGTTATTAACCTTCTTCTCAACTGGTGGATTTTCTGGTGATGGAGGAGTCACTGGGACGATGTTTGAATCTTTCTCAACTTTTGGACGGTGTGGGAAGTTAGCCACATAAGACGCCTTGTTAGGTACACGCGTTGCGCCGTCTGCTTCGATGTAGTCTGCTAGGTTAGCACCTTCACGAATCTTAGCTTTAAAGTTGAGGACAACTTCTTTACCACCGTTTGCTTTGACTTGTTCTTCAGTCAACTCAGCACTGATGGTTTGGTCTTTCAGCTTGATTTGTTTTGCATCCAGCTTTTCACCATTGAGTGTGAGAGATGCTTCTGCATCTTCGCCTGCAAATTCAAGTACTGGAACTAAACTATCGCTGATAGAGAAGGCTGTCGCATCTTGCGGTACAGTTGTCTTCACAGTGTAAGTGAAGACATCGTCACGGTTAGCTAATGTTTCAGCTTCTTTACCGTTTACTTCCTTCTTCAGTTCTGGTTCAGTTGGGGTTGGTGGAATGACTGGAACTGGTTTAGAACTTTGTTCTGTTCCTGGATCATTGTTAAAGTTGTATTTAGCGGTGTTGTAAATCCGAGTCGTACCATCTTTTTCGATGTAGTCTGACAGGTTTGCTCCCGCTTTGATCTTAGCCTTGAAGCTGACATGAACTGCTTTGCCTCCTAGGGCTTTCGCTTCGTCTTCTGTCAGTTTGACTGTGATCTTCTGACCTTTAATGGTAATGTGGCTGGCATCTAGTGGTTGACCATCTACCGTTGCGCTTGCTTGGCCATTTTCACCTGAGAATTCTAAGACTTTCTCAATCGTATCGTAGACAGCGAAGCCTGTAACATCAAGCGGCACAGTTGTGTCGATGGTGTAGGTGAATTCTTCATCACGAGCTCCCAAGTTAGCAGATTCAGCCTCATTGACCTTCTTCTCAATCGGTGGATTTTCCGGATTTGGAGGAGTCACTGGGACAATATTTGAATCTTTATGGAAGTTAGGATCGTTAGGGAAGGCAGCGTTATAAGACGCTTGGTTATTAATGACTGTCTTACCTTTTTCAATGTAGCCAGACAGGTTGGCACCTTGGCGGATCTTAGCCTTGAAGGTCAGAATAACTTCTTTACCACCATTGTTCTTGACTTGATCTTCTGTCAGAGTCAAGGTGATCTTTTGATCAGCGATAGAGATACGGTCTGCTTCTAAAGCTTCTCCATTGAGAGTAGCACTTCCAGCATCCGCAAACTCTAGAACATCCTTAATAGTGTCATCGATAGAGAAGGCTGTTGCATCAAACGGTACTTTTGTCTTCACTTTATAAGTAAAGATTTCGTCACGGTTAGCAAGAGTCGCTTCTTTTGCATCATTAACAGTCTTTTCAATCTCTGGTTTTTCAGGACTTGGAGGAGTCACTGGTACGATATTTGAATCTTTATGAACTCCAGGATTGTCTGGTAAATCTACATTATAAGAAGCTTGGTTATTGATAACAACTTTGTCACCAACGATATAGGCAGCCAAGTTGGCATTTGGACGAATCTTAGCCTTGAAGGTTAACTTGATTTCCTTATCTGCATTGGCTTTCAGTTCTTCTTGGTTCAGTGTAACTGTGATTGTTTGACCATTGATCGTGATATGATCATCTGACAGTTTCTTACCATCTACAGTCGCTTCAGCCTGACCTTTCTCACCTGAGAAGTCCAAAACATCTTTCAAAGTATCAGTGATGTTGAAGGCTGTTGCCTCATAAGGAATCTTGGTTTTTACATGATAAGTGAATTCTTCATCACGTGCTTCCAAGGTTGCTTCTGCCTTATCATTGACATCTTTTTCAATCGGTGGTTGTTCTGGAGATGGAGGAGTTACTGGTACTTCATTGGAATCCTTATGGAACTTAGGATTATGATCGATATCATAAGAAGCCTTGTTCGGAATACGGATGCCTTGACCAGGAACTAGGTAATCCAGAAGGTTTGCTCCTTCACGGATTTTAGCCTTGAAGGTTACTTCGATAGACTTGCCAGCATTAGCTTTCACTGCTTTTTCTGCAAAGGCCACTGTCAAGGTATTCTTATCAGTAGAAATAGTAGCTTGATCATTGGCAGCCTTGCCGTCAATCTTCACTTGAACATCGCCCTTGTTGCCAGCGAATTCAAGAACGGACTTCAGTTCATCTGTTATAGTGAATTCAGTCGCATTTGATGGCATTGCTGTATTCAGACTATAAGTGAATTCTTCAAGACGGGTTTGCAGATTGTAACTGTCTGCACCGTTAACCTTCTTCTCAATTTCTGGAGTGTTTGGTGGTGGCGGTGTAACAGTAACTGGGTTAGAGAATTTCTCTGTTTCTGGATTGTCATTGACCACAAAGCTAGCTTTATTTGGAATCGCTGCTTTATCTCCATTTGGATACTTAGCAACTAATTGGTCAACTGTGTAGCCAGATTTAATCTTAGCATCGAAGGCCACTTGAACAGCCTTGCCTGCATATTTCTTGACTTGATCCTTATCGAAGGTAACTGTCAGTTTTTGGTCTTTCTTCGCAACCGTCACATCTGTCACGGTTTGACCATCAATCGTTACAGTCGCATCTCCATCAAAGGTCAAGACTTCTTCCAAGGTATCAGAAAGTACAAACTTATCTGCTACAGTTGGAACTTTTGAATCCACTGTATACTTGAAGGTGCTTGTTAAGCTTGCCAAGTCTTCTTGATCCTTACCATTTACTTTCTTCGTAATTGGTGGAGGAGTCACTTTAACTGGCTCTGTTTCTTTTTCCTTAGACTCGTTATTCTTATTAGTATAAGTAATCTTAGCCGTGTTTGGAATTTCTGGAAGAACAGATTCTTTCTTCACTTTAGCGTGGATAACCAACTCGATTTCTTTATTCGCAAGGGCACTTGCTTTAGCAAAGTCCTTCATCGTTGCTGTAACAGTATTTCCTGAAACAGTAATATCGAAGAATTTCTTGGCTTCTTCAGAAATGCTTGGTTCTGGGTTCACCACTCCAAGATTTTCATCTAGAGTATCGGTGATGACAAATGATTTGTATGTATCAATATCATTTGGCAAAGTAGTCTTAATATTGTAGGTGAAGTCTGTTTCCGCAGCAATCGTCGCATTATCTTGATCACCGTTAATCTTCTTAGAAACATTTGGTTCTGTTGGTGGAGTAACCGTTACAGGAATTGTTTCTTTTTCACCTTTATGGTCGTTCTTGTCCTTGAAGCTAAATGTCGCCTTGTTTGGAATGTTAGAACGAGTGACACCGTCATTAATTTTCGCTGGGATAACCAGTTCAATTTCTTGACCAGCTAGGGCACTTGCTCCGGCAAAGTTTTTCATTGTTGCCGTTACTTTTTGGCCGCTGACAGTCACATCAAAGAAGTCTGCAGCAGGTCCGCTGATAACTGGTTTATCTGTACCTTCATTAATAACGCTTAACTCATCTTCCAAGGTATCGGTAATCACAAATTCTTTGTAGGATGTGATATCACTTGGAAGTGTAGTCTTAACATTGTACTTGTATGGCTGACCAGTTGCAATATCCAAGTGATCCAAGTTTTCATTGATCTTCTTAGTTACTGGTGGAGGAGTCACTGTTACTGGATTAGACTCAACTTCCTTAGCCACATTGTTTTCATTAGTAAATGAAATCTTAGCCTTGTTTTCAATAGTCTTACCTGTCACACCAGCTTTAACTTTTGCTGGAATCGTCAGTTCAACGAATGAATATTTCGCGAGTTCTGCGAACTTACCTTCTTTAACTGTTGCAGTAACAGTTTGGCCGTTTGTTTGGATTTCAAATACATCTGCCAATGGACCGCTGATGCTTGCTTGTCCATCAAGTTCAAGATCGGCATCCAGCTTATCGCTAATGACAAATTTCTTGTAGCCTGATACATCACTTGGCACAGCTGTTGTGATGTTGTAAGTGTATGGTTGACCATCGAAGGTTACCAGACTATCCAAGGTATTGTTAATCTTCTTAGAAACTGTTGGTTCTTTTGGTTTCGGTGGAGTAACCGTTACTTCTTTCGAAGTTTTCTTCTTATCATTTAGAATAACATCAGCTGTATTCGGAATGTTTACCGCACCATTCTTCTTATATTTAGAAAGGTCAGCGCCCGGACGAATCTTAGCTTTGAAGATCAGTTCGATTTCCTGTACTTCACTTCCACCACGACGAGAGATCAAACGGTTCAGTGTAGTCAATTGATCCTTGTCTAATGTAATCTCAATTGTTTGACCATTGATTGAAATCGCTTTGGTTAAACCACTGTAAGACTTACCTGATACTGTTACTTTAGCTGAATTTGGTACAATTTCAAGTTCGTCTACAACTGTATCTGTCAGGGTGAACTTGTCAGCAATACCTGGCCATGGAGCAGTTACCTTGTATTCAAACTCTTCGCCATCTGCTTGTAGACCTTCGTGTTCTTTTTCGTTAACCTTCTTGTCTACTTCTGTATCAAGTGGTGGTTTAACATAAATTGGGTTTGAACGACGAATCGTACTTGCCTTGTCTTTTGTCTTGGCGTGGGCATCTTGGTTTGGCGAATCATCTTCACCATTCCACATGATGTTACCTTGGTTAACTAAACCGTAACCATTGTTGTTTTGTAAGATTGCCAAGTAAGCCTTGCTAGCTTGGTTCTTACGATACTCTTCTTTCAGGCGGACTGTCATTTTCAGTTTCGCCTTCTTCATGATCAGGTAATTATAATCCTTACCTTGCGCGGGCACATCCGCTACAACGACGCTTTGTGAGTTGCCTCCAGCATCCTTTTGCGTTACCACACGAGTTGGCCAGCTTTGTCCATCTGGACCTTGAGCAGAATGACTCACCACTTCCAAGCGGTAGTCAATTGGGTCTGTCAACATAACGTTCTTTTCAAATTCGTAAGGAACGTTATTGAAGTTGTAATCAACTGTGTAAGTGAACTCTTCGTCCTTCTTACTTAGTTGTGCAGAATAAGATGGTTTCTTAGTCAACTCCAACGGATCCTTAATGACACCAATGTCGTTGCTAGCGTCCGCATCTTTCACAGTCTTCGTTGCACTTGGATAACAGTATTCCAATTTTTGAACTTCTACTGTTTGGTTCCGACCACCAATTTTAGGTGTTTCGTGTTCACCTGCTTTAAATGTACCAGTCAATTCTGGAACTGTGATTTCTTCCTTCTCTGGAACATAATTCTCAGGAGGATCCACTTCGTTTTCTTCATCTGTCTCAGGTGCGCGAGCTTCCTTACTCAAGTCATAGTCAAAGCTGTTTTTACCTGGATTGAAGACACTATCTGGAACAGAGATTTTAACCTTGTTACCAGTCTGTGTGATTGTACCACGGATTTCCTTGTTAGGATCTGTTACTTTCGGAACGATCTTCTTGCCATTGATTCGGATGGCATCTACCTTGTAGCCTTCAGTAATATCAAACTCACCAGTGATGTCATCTTTAATTAAGGCAGCCATCACAGATTCTAAAATTCGACTTGAGAATTTATTGATATCCTTTTGTTCGTTGACATAGAAAGATGTATTTTTACCATTCACTTCTTTGTCTGGCGAAGCCATTGATTGCAGTGCATCATGGAAGATGGCTTGCACTGAACGGTTGTCCCCAATGTTTATTGTGTTACCGAAACCATTCAGGTAAGCTGGACCATATTGATAATTCTTCTCAGTAAATCCTTCAACACGTTCCCAGAAACCAATAACGACAGAACCTTCTGAGCCAACCGCTGCTTTCAGCTGATTACCAGCCGCTTTCAACTCGTTAGCACGCCCCATAATATCTTGAGCCGCTTCTGGATAGCTCTGAACGCCCCAAGCTCGTTGAAGTGCATCCGATCTTGTCCAACTTTTATCCATTACAACTGTGTTAGTCCCTGGCAGACGGTAACCATTGGCTACTCCATCCGTTACCAGGAGGAAGACTGTCTTACGACCGTTTTCCATATTCCCCTTGGCACTGTTGTACTGATTAAGCGTATCTTGAATGGCTGGAACAGTTGGGGTTCCACCATCAACAGCAATATTATCAATAAAGTTATGAACTTTATTTTGATCGCTTGTTAAGCCACTATTTCGATAGGTATAGTTTTTACCAGTTGAATTTGCATCAGTATATACATTCGCAGGGTTACCACTGAAATCATTATTTTCAAAGTAACGCACCTGATCCAAACCTTGGTAAGAAGCTACGAAAACGCGGTCAGTTGTCTGAGGGTCGTCAGTCTTAACGAGATGAGGATCGTTCTCATCGTATTGTTCCGGACTCACATATGTTGTCAAACGTTTAAGAGCACGTTTTACACTTGGAATAGTTTCTCGGAATGATCCACTGGCATCCTGCAGGATGACCAAGTCAATTGGTTTCCGCGGAACTTTCCAGTTCGTTGCGTCCGTTTTTTCAATCTTACGATAACACCCATTTTGTGTAATCGTTGTATGCTCATCAATCCGTCTCGTCTCAATATTCAGAGGATCATCAGCTCGAACAACTGAATTCCCTAGATTCAAGACGCTGGATGGCATTGACATCAACAGGACGGTAAATAGTATTAAAACCTTTTTCAAAAAATCTTTCATGCTATTTTAAAGCCTATATAATAGTAGAAACTTTTATACAAGCTCTCCCTTCTCTTTCTTTTATTTAAATCTCTTCTAGCTGTTTTTCAAGCGCTGCTTCATCGTGAAAGTCTGTCATTACTTTCTTGACCTTTTGATTCTCATCGACTAGATAAATCGTGGGGATAGATTGAACATGGAGGATATCCGCCGCTCGCTCATCTGTGTCATAGTAATATGGGAAAGTATAATCTTTTTCACTGATATACTGATCCGCTCTTTCTTTCGTTTCTCTTTTGGAATCAAGCATATCCAACATAACAAAATGAATTCTACCTTTATACTTTTCATATACTTTTTGAATCTCTGGTAACTGTTTTTGACAATCTGGACACCAGCTAGCCCACTCTACTACCAGCATGGGTTTATTATAAAACTCTGCACTCTTCTTTTGATACCCTGCTTGGTCTACCATTTCAAACTCTGGCAACTGGTCTCCTGTCAGCTCATGTTCTACAGCTGAACTACCATCCTTCTGTGTCGATCCTTTGTTATGCCTGTTAGGACCAGCAATGTAAAACAAAGCAAAGATCGCTACCAGAATGACACCAACAGTCAAAAAAGGTAGCCACCACTTTTCCTTTAACATATTCCCTCCTAGTTAGATTCCGTCTCTATCGAATTTTGACATAAGAGCAAGCACTGTACAAATATCCGTCTTTTTTTACTCAAAAAAACATGAAAAAAGCCGTCATATACAATGCGCCAATTATATAGTTATTATACCAGTTTTATTTGAGCATATCAAGATTTTAAACTGAAAATCAAGCAAAATACTTTGAAAGATTACACTATTTATTAAAAGGAAATCGATTGCCTAAAAACTTAAAATTGTCAGAATTTTTTAGTTATTTTTATTTGCTTTTTGGGACCTATACTCAGGCCAGTTGAAGACTGTTTTTTAGCCTTTATCATGAATAGTAGCCACTTGAATGCAAAAATAAAAAAGCAGATGGTGATCTGCTTTTTGTTTCTATTATAATTCTGCGATTTGGTTCAGGTTTACTTCTGCAATGGTGTCATTTCCAAACATAGAGATGACCATCTTAACTTTATTATTGTCAATCTCAGTAATTTTACCTGTATAATCTGTAAAGGCTCCGTCAATAATCCGAACGGTATCGCCAACCTTGACATGAATGTCAAATTCTTGCACGGTTTGACCCATAGAGATCAGAATGTTACGGATTTCTTCTTCCAAGAGCGGAGTCGGTTTCGAGCGGTTTCCGTGAGATCCAACAAAACCTGTTACGTTAGGAGTATTACGGACAACAAACCAAGCCTCATCGGTCATGACCATTTCTACCAAAACATAACCTGGGAAGCGATTCTCTTCGATTTCCTTGGTCTTGCCATTTTTCTCTACTTGCACAGTCTGAGTAGGGATTTCCACGCGCAAGATGTTTTCTAACATATTATATGTCTGAGCGCGTTGCAAGAGATTTTCTTTCACCTTGTTTTCATATCCAGAGTAGGTCTGCAGTACAAACCAGCCTTTATCAAAACTATCCATTTTATTTCCTTTCTTTTTTAGCAATTGTTAGTTTAAAAATCATAAACTAAAACACTATAAAAAAGCCTAATGGCTTTTTCCGTTTTCTATAGCTTTATTATATCATAAAAACAGGGAATGCCAAGAAGTTTACTGATAATTTATCAAAAAAGACTGGGGGAATTTCCCAGTCTCTAATCGACTTAAAAGAGATTCAACAAACGAAGCAGTCCGTGAGATACCAATAAGTCAAATAAATAGATAACCACAACAAAGAAGGCTGTATATTCCATAATCGAAATAAAATCAATCCAGCTTTGCTTGCCTGTCGGCCATGTTGTATCTTTTAAAAGTGCAAAAGTGTCCTTAAGAAATTTCACAACTCTCTCCTATCTTGTTTCTTTATGAATAGTGTATTTATTACAATGTTTACAAAACTTATTTACTTCTAGACGTTTTGGTTTTGGCGTACTACTCAGTTTTATTGAGTAATTTCTCGATCCACAAACCGTACACGCCAGACTTGCTTTTTTTAATGCCATAACGCCTCCATCTTTCCAATTATAGCAGGATTTTCTTCTTTTGACAAGGTCTGGGCGTCAATCCTTTGAAGCTTTTTTACTTCATCTAACGAACAGCTATTATTTTCGCTAGTGATTTGGTAAAATAGATGTCATAAAGGAGATGAAAACGTGAAAACTGATCATTTAAAAGAAAGTAATAATATTGAAGACCGTCGCAACGAAGGGGGATCGGCTAGTTACGGATCAGGCAATGCTCGACTTGGAAACGGAATATTGCGAATCCTGCTAGCACCAGGCAGTTTTAAAAGCAAGCTTGTCCTAATACTACTCTTACTTTTCTTAGGGGGTGGTGCTGGTTTATCTGGCATATTTGACACAGGGACTTCTCACCACTATGAGTCCACCCAAGTTTCCCAGCAAAGCCATACTCAGGTCAATGATAAAGACGCCCAATTTGTCAGCAAGGTCTTAGGGACTACAGAAGTTTTTTGGACTCAAACCTTTGAAAAAGAAGGAAGAACCTATTATAAGCCCAAATTGGTCTTCTACACTGGTCAAACCAGGACTGGTTGTGGGGTCGGCCAGGCCTCTGCTGGACCTTTTTACTGTCCTAACGACCAAAAAATTTACCTGGATATTCGCTTCTACCAAGAGCTGACTACTAAGTATCGGGCAAGTGGTGACTTTGCCATGGCTTACGTTATCGCGCACGAAGTTGGACACCATATCCAAAACCAACTAGGAACACTTCAATCCTACCAGCAAATGGTGAGAGGAAAGTCAGAAAAGGAGAAGAATGCTCTAAATGTTCGTTTGGAACTTCAGGCGGACTACTACGCTGGGGTCTGGGCTCGTTATATTGAACAAGAAAACTTACTAGATGTTGGCGATATTGAGGAAGCACTTAATGCAGCCCATGCAGTCGGAGACGACACTTTGCAAGAACAGGCCTATGGCTATTCTGTGCCTGATAGCTTTACACACGGAAGTGCGGAGCAACGTATGCGTTGGTTCAAACGTGGTTATCAATATGGAGATTTTGAACATGGCGACACCTTCAGTGTACCTGAAAAAGACCTTTAGGAAAATCCTAAAGGTCTTTTTATCTGATTGACTTACTGTGACATATACTTCTTGATTGATGACCCCAGACTGGAGCCTCAAGAGATAGACTTTTATAACTAATTCCATCTATTGAGATAAGAAACTTACCAACCAAACCAGCTCTTGACTGTATCCCAAGCATTTTTAGCTTTACCTGGAATATCTGCCTCTTCGATAGCATTTTTAGCTTGATCGACAATCTCTTTTGCCTTGTCCTGTACACCTTGTAAGAAATCATTGCCGCCTTGATTCTCGGTATTTCCAGTGCCATAGGTGTCTACCGGAGCAATACCATTTTGAGCATAGGTATTCTTTTCAGAGAATTTGGTTCCTTCCGTGTATGGCAAGACGCTATTGGCTACATTTCGGAAAATCACAGAAGCCTCGTTAGCACTGGTTCCTGTCAGGTAGTGGTTTTCATCTGTCTTTGGAAATCCTAGCCACTGACTGATAACAACATCAGGTGTGTAGCCAATGACCCACTGGTCTCCAGATAAGTCAGGGTTGAAGTCTGTCTCAGTCGTCCCTGTCTTACCTGCCATCGTATAATTATATGGCGCTGCGTAGATACCCGTTCCGTTTGAGAAGGTTCCTAACATCATACTGGTCATCTTTTTCGCAGTTGACTGATTGAGGACTCGAGTGGAGCTAGACTTGTGGGTCTTAACAATTTGACCACTAGCGTTTTCAATCTTAGTGATCAAGTGGGCATCATGCATGACACCATCATTCGCAAAAGCAGAGTAGGCCTGAGCCATTTGGAGAGGATTGGTATTCACACCTGCTCCCAATGCTACACTGAGATTTTGCTCAACCTTTTTCATATTCAGACCAAACTTTTGACCATATTCAAAAGCTTTCTCTATACCCAACTCTTTAACTGTTGCTACCGCTGGGATATTCAGAGAATCCGCCAAGGCCTGATACATAGGCACTGTCGGGCTGGTTTGAATGCCACCATAGTTATTGACAGTATAAGATCCATAGGTCGTTGTAGTATTGTCTAGCTCTTTATCAGTTGACCAACCAGCAGCGATCGCTGGGCTATAAACAACCAGTGGTTTAATGGTCGAACCTGGACTACGAGCTGACTGGGTTGCATAGTTAAAGGAACGGAAACCGGCCGTCTGACTGTTAACCCGACCGACCAGGGCTCTTACCCCTCCAGTCTTGGGATCTAAGGCCACACTTCCCGATTCTGCTCGTGTTCCATCCACTTCTGAAACAGGGAAGAGACTCTCGTTACTATAAATAACCTGCATGCTGGCCTGGTAGTTTTGATCCAGCTCAGTATAGATGCGATAGCCATTCTTGATGATATCCTCTTCTTTTAGACCATAGTCATGAATGGCTTCGTTAATGACAGCATCAAAATAGGATGGATAGCGGTAATCTTCAGACTTCCCAGCATAGGCATCCACCAACTGGCTACCAAGACCGTTCGCTGCTGCTTGATCAGCTGTTGCTTTGTCAATATAGCCAGCTGCAACCATATTATTCAGAACTGTATCCCGGCGATTGGTCGCATTTTCAACTGAGTACAAGGGATTGTATATCTCTGGCCCCTTGAGCATACCGGCCAGTGTAGCTGCTTGATCGAGAGACAGTTGGCTAGCTGATACTCCAAAGTATTTCTTGCTGGCATCCTCTACTCCCCAGACACCATTACCAAAGTAAGAATTGTTCAGATACATGGTCAGAATCTGATCTTTACTGTATTTTTTGGTTAATTCTAGAGCTAGGAAAAACTCCTTGGCCTTCCGCTCGATGGTCTGGTCCTGAGAAAGATAAGCATTTTTGGCCAACTGCTGAGTGATGGTCGAGCCACCGCCCGACCGGCCCGCTGTCAAAATTGCTAGGAAGAAGCGACCATAATTAATCCCGCTATTTTTGTAGAAGGAGCGGTCTTCAGTTGCAATAACAGCATTCTGCAAGTCCTTGCTGATCTGATCCAATTCGACATAGGTCCCTTTTTGACCTGTCAAACTACCCGCTTCTTGACCATCTTTATCATAGATCATCGTAGTTGCCTTCAAGGCATTTTGCAAGTCGTTGACATTAGTGGTCTTGGCCACATAAAAGAGATAACCTCCCGTCACCAGCCCAAATCCCAGACCTAAAATCAAGATAATCTTGGTCAGATGGTACCTACGCCAAAAACGTCGGAAGGGTCCTTGGCCTTTTGAAGACGTTCGCTTAGCTGAGCGGCCTGATCGAGACAGACGTGGTTCCGCACTTGTATCTGTCTCCTCTGCAGACTCAGCTGGTGAATCTTCTTTCTTAAAATGTTGAATTAAGGTTTCAAAAATATCATTTAGCTTTTTCATAACCCTTATTTTATCACCTTCCCAGAGAGTATACAAGAAAGTGCTGTTCCATAGGGCCTTCCTTTTAGAATTTTTTAAGAAATAGCAGAGCTTCTACCTTTTTTTGATGCTAGCTTTCAAAGTTCTGCTCTTTTTGTTAAAATAAAGGCATGCAATTTAACTTTCAAATCCCTGAAAAAATGCCCACTATGAGCATAAAAGAACTACTGGAAGACTATTTCCTCATTCCCAGAAAAATCCGCCATTTCCTTCGGACAAAAAAGCATGTCTTGGTCAATAATCAAACTATCAATTGGCAAAGCAAGATTCAGGCAGGCGATCTCTTGTCGCTGACCTTTGATGAAGAAGATTACCCAGCAAAAGATATCCTTATGGGGCAACCAGAACTTGTCCAGGAACTCTACCAAGACCAATATCTCATCATCGTCAACAAACCTGAAGGCATGAAAACTCACGCCAATGAGCCGACCGAACTAGCTCTGCTCAATCATGTATCTGCCTATGTTGGAGAGACCTGCTATGTAGTTCACAGGCTTGATAAGGAGACCAGTGGCGCTGTTCTCTTTGCTAAAAATCCCTTTGTCTTACCTATACTCAACCGCCTACTGGAAAACAAGGATATCCAGCGAGAATACTGGGCTTTAGTAGATGGTAAATTTATCGAAAAAAACAGAATATATAAGGACAAAATCGGCCGCGACCGCCATGATCGGAGAAAACGGCTGGTTGACAACAAACAGGGCCAATACGCCGAAACGCAAGTGACTCGCTTAAAAAGCTTTGGTCAAAAAACTCTTGTCAAATGCCAACTCAAAACTGGTCGTACCCATCAGATCCGTGTCCACCTATCCCACCACGGCTTTCCCTTGGTCGGCGATCCTCTGTATCATCCACAGCCCCAAGGTCGTCTCATGCTTCACGCCCACCGACTGAGCTTTGTCCATCCCTTTACTTTAGAAAAAATCAGCCTTGAAGCTCCATCTAAAAGTTTTGAAGAAGGGCTAAAAAAGCTGAAATCATAAGAAAACGTTACTAGTAAACGCAAATCTAATCGAACTAAGCCTCCAGGCATCATAACCAAGTACGCAGAGACCTCCGCTCCTTTCGCCTTAATAGATGCAAGAAAAAAGCAACAGAAAAATCTGTTGCTTTTTCTTTGGTGTCAGAAAGCGATTCGATCTCCTATCTTGCCTTACTAAGCTGGCAGCAGGCTGATAATTCTGGGTCTGATGATTTTCTGAAAGGCCATACTCAGAAGATATGACAGCAAGAGAATGATAAAAAATCCAAAACTGTATATGCCATTCCGGGGCATTAATTGCCTAAAGATGAAGATGATGAACGGATGAATAATATAAATCATAGTGGCATATCGCTTGGCGATATTGTTCAAAATCGGAACATCAATATTGGTCCCGTTTCTGATCGCATAGAGGAAAATCGCACTAGATGATAAAAGAGTGCTGGGGTAGAGGTCGTGCTCCGTCCCCATAAAACAGTATTCAAGCAGAATCAAACCTATTATTCCCAAGCTAATAGCCCATTTCCTGACAGACGATAAGTCGTAGGCTAAAATCCGTTCTCGATGCTTGGCAAACTGCATCCCCATAATGAAAAAGGGAAGACCCATAAACAGGAAATTTCGATAGTAAAGGGTACTGTTGGTATTGAACTCGATACAAAAAGCCAGAGCCAACAAAATCAGAGACACGCCAAAGGTGGTCAGGCGGTGGAAATACTTATAAAAAAGGAGATAAAGCCCATAAATATAAGAAATAGCCAACAAATACCAAGTCGGAGTAGCAGCTGGACCAATCAAATCCCTAGGACTGTTAAAAAAGAAGAAATTGGCAAAATCAGACAGGTCTATAGTTGCCATCTTTTCCGCTAGCTCTCCCGACAGTACTAAGTCAATAAAATGCACAATCGAGTAAAATATCAGACTAGCGATTGTCAAAAGCAACATTTGCTTGAGACGATACTTTACCTTTTCTCTAGAAATGTTAAAGGAAAAATAACCCGACAGCATCATGAAAAAGGGTACTGCAAAACGGGCCACAATCTGATAAAAAACACCAAATTCCCCTGGTAACAAAAAGTGCAAAGAAACGATACTAAAACAGGCTAGGGCCTTAACAGCATGCAAAGTTGTATTTTCTGTCTTCATGCAGACATTATAGCATGTTCAATGTTACAATCTATCAAGACCAGATGACACAAGCATTAAGAATCATATCATTTGATGACAACCACCTTTCTTCTTATCCTATAAACCATCATTTTCTATAGCACCTACAAGTAATGAAATCAATGAAAAACCTGCCCTATCAAACTCCAAAATAGCACTTCTAGAGATTTTCAGACCTATAAGTAAAAAGGCCGAGGAAAGTATGCCCTAGGGCACCTTTCTTCAACCTTTTGTTTATTGATAATGTGGTCTTGCAAATCCTCGAATATTACCATGACCAACCCGATAGGTATTTCTTCTCACAACTCCGTTGCTTGAATTTCCTTCGATTGTATGAATCCATCCATTCTCTACTCTCTCAACAATACCTATATGATCCGCCCAGCCATCATTTTGCTGGGTATCTTTATCCCAGTTGAAAGTAATAATATCACCTGATTGAGGAGTCGTAGTCCCATCTTCATTCCAAATCCCTAATTTTTTAAAGATCTGAATATGGCGTTCAACTCCACACTCTCGTCCTACTAAATGACTAAGACCTTCTCGTTGGAAAACAACTGTAACAAATACATCGCACCAATCATCTGTATTCTTTACAGCGTAGCCGACTGGTAAAGGTTTCACACTGTTATAATCCGCTACCATGCGCTGATGAGCTGCACTACCCGTTGACGTACCTACCAGATTTGCAGCTGCACGAATAACTCTATTTTTTTGATCTGTCACTTGTTGTGGAATCAATCTGGTTTGCCCTAGGTTAAATCCTTCCACACTGCCATCCGTATAATCAACATATACGTGAGTCGTGTAATCACCTTGTTTGTTACCGTGGTTGACCGCTGTAATCCCAATCTCAGTATGACCACCAGCAGGAGTCTGCGTATACCAAGACAAATTTTCTTGATGTGCTTGAGACCATACAGCTGCGCGAATATTTTTAATTCGTTTCCCTTGGGAAGATTGATCCACCGCAACGGTAAATGTGCCCGTCTGAGAATTTACGTCTTTAATATAAGCTTTCGTCTTATGCGTTAGATTACGGTACTCTACCTGCGTTGTAGTCGAATGGACTCCTATACGACTACCATCATTCTGGATGTAGTAAAGGTGAACGTGATAAGTACCAGTAGAATTCTTGTGATTTTCTGCCTTGACGCTAGCCTTATAGCTACCATCTGATTGACGAGTCGCACTGTACCAGATCAAGTCATCTTGTCCGCCTTGGTCAGACCAAACGGGAACTTGAACCGCTTGGACTCCTTTCGGACTGAAGACGTCTGATATAACGACATCAAAGCTCCCTACCTCTGGGTTCTTATTGGTAATGGTTAAGGTACCAGTCACCTTGCTTTGATGAACAGTAGTAGCCGTACCCGTTACAAATTCTTTTGTTCCTGTCGCTGTGACATAATAGACGTGAGACAGATACTTCCCTTGGGAATTTTTATGATCGCTAGCTTTAATCGTCGCTCGGTAGCTACCATCTGCTTGTTTTACTGCCTTGTGCCAAACCAGATCATCCTGACCGTTGACTTCTGACCAGG
>NZ_JAQFJD010000009.1:0-5085 GCF_030439925.1 Streptococcus sp. SG2
TGCTAAGCGACTACCATATCTCACAGGGGGCAACCCCCAACTACTTCCGGCGTTCTAGGGCTTAACTGCTGTGTTCGGCATGGGTACAGGTGTATCTCCTAGGCTATCGTCACTTAACTATTGAGTATCTAATCTACTCAAAATTGAATAACTACTCATTTCTAACAAGACTTTGCGAACGCTGCGCTCAATGAAAATTGGATAAGTCCTCGAGCTATTAGTATTAGTCCGCTCCATGTGTCACCACACTTCCACTCCTAACCTATCAACCTGATCTTCTCTCAGGGCTCTTACTAACTTGCGTTATGGGAAATCTCATCTTGAGGTGGGTTTCACACTTAGATGCTTTCAGCGTTTATCCCTTCCCTACATAGCTACCCAGCGATGCCTTTGGCAAGACAACTGGTACACCAGCGGTAAGTCCACTCTGGTCCTCTCGTACTAGGAGCAGATCCTCTCAAATTTCCTACGCCCGCGACGGATAGGGACCGAACTGTCTCACGACGTTCTGAACCCAGCTCGCGTGCCGCTTTAATGGGCGAACAGCCCAACCCTTGGGACCGACTACAGCCCCAGGATGCGACGAGCCGACATCGAGGTGCCAAACCTCCCCGTCGATGTGAACTCTTGGGGGAGATAAGCCTGTTATCCCCAGGGTAGCTTTTATCCGTTGAGCGATGGCCCTTCCATGCGGAACCACCGGATCACTAAGCCCGACTTTCGTCCCTGCTCGAGTTGTAGCTCTCGCAGTCAAGCTCCCTTATACCTTTACACTCTGCGACTGATTTCCAACCAGTCTGAGGGAACCTTTGGGCGCCTCCGTTACCTTTTAGGAGGCGACCGCCCCAGTCAAACTGCCCGTCAGACACTGTCTCCGATAGGGATCACCTATCCGGGTTAGAGTGGCCATAACACAAGGGTAGTATCCCAACAACGCCTCCATCGAAACTGGCGTCCCGATCTCGTAGGCTCCTACCTATCCTGTACATGTGGCACAGACACTCAATATCAAACTGCAGTAAAGCTCCATGGGGTCTTTCCGTCCTGTCGCGGGTAACCTGCATCTTCACAGGTACTAAAATTTCACCGAGTCTCTCGTTGAGACAGTGCCCAAATCATTACGCCTTTCGTGCGGGTCGGAACTTACCCGACAAGGAATTTCGCTACCTTAGGACCGTTATAGTTACGGCCGCCGTTTACTGGGGCTTCAATTCATACCTTCGCGTTTCCGCTAAGCACTCCTCTTAACCTTCCAGCACCGGGCAGGCGTCACCCCCTATACATCATCTTACGATTTAGCAGAGAGCTGTGTTTTTGATAAACAGTTGCTTGGGCCTATTCACTGCGGCTGACCTAAATCAGCACCCCTTCTCCCGAAGTTACGGGGTCATTTTGCCGAGTTCCTTAACGAGAGTTCTCTCGCTCACCTGAGGCTACTCGCCTCGACTACCTGTGTCGGTTTGCGGTACGGGTAGAGTATGATACATCGCTAGAAGCTTTTCTTGGCAGTGTGACATCACTAACTTCGCTACTAAACTTCGCTCCCCATCACAGCTCAACGTTACAGGTATAAGCATTTGACTCATACCACGCCTCACTGCTTAGACAGACTCTTCCAGTCGTCTGCTTTAGTTAGCCTACTGCGTCCCTCCATCACTTCATACTCTAGTACAGGAATATCAACCTGTTGGCCATCGGATACACCCTTCGGTCTCTCCTTAGGTCCCGACTAACCCAGGGCGGACGAGCCTTCCCCTGGAAACCTTAGTCTTACGGTGGACAGGATTCTCACCTGTCTTTCGCTACTCATACCGGCATTCTCACTTCTATGCGTTCCAGCGCTCCTCACGGTACACCTTCTCCACACATAGAACGCTCTCCTACCATCCCCTAAGGGATCCACAGCTTCGGTAAATTGTTTTAGCCCCGGTACATTTTCGGCGCAGGGTCACTCGACTAGTGAGCTATTACGCACTCTTTGAATGAATAGCTGCTTCTAAGCTAACATCCTAGTTGTCTGTGCAACCCCACATCCTTTTCCACTTAACAATTATTTTGGGACCTTAGCTGGTGGTCTGGGCTGTTTCCCTTTCGACTACGGATCTTAGCACTCGCAGTCTGACTGCCGACCATAATTCATTGGCATTCGGAGTTTATCTGAGATTGGTAATCCGGGATGGACCCCTCACCCAAACAGTGCTCTACCTCCAAGAATCTTGATGTCGACGCTAGCCCTAAAGCTATTTCGGAGAGAACCAGCTATCTCCAAGTTCGTTTGGAATTTCTCCGCTACCCACAAGTCATCCAAGCACTTTTCAACGTGCCCTGGTTCGGTCCTCCAGTGCGTTTTACCGCACCTTCAACCTGCTCATGGGTAGGTCACATGGTTTCGGGTCTACGTCATGATACTATTGCGCCCTATTCAGACTCGGTTTCCCTACGGCTCCGTCTCTTCAACTTAACCTCGCATCATAACGTAACTCGCCGGTTCATTCTACAAAAGGCACGCTCTCACCCATTAACGGGCTCGAACTTGTTGTAGGCACACGGTTTCAGGTTCTATTTCACTCCCCTCCCGGGGTGCTTTTCACCTTTCCCTCACGGTACTGGTTCACTATCGGTCACTAGGGAGTATTTAGGGTTGGGAGATGGTCCTCCCAGATTCCGACGGGATTTCTCGTGTCCCGCCGTACTCAGGATACTGCTAGGTACAGAATCTATTTAAAATACGAGGCTCTTACTCTCTTTGGCTGACTTTCCCAAGTCATTCTTCTATAAATTCTGAGTCCACATTGCAGTCCTACAACCCCGAAGAGTAAACTCTTCGGTTTGCCCTCCTGCCTCTTCGCTCGCCGCTACTAAGGCAATCGCTTTTGCTTTCTCTTCCTGCAGCTACTTAGATGTTTCAGTTCACTGCGTCTTCCTCCTCATATCCTTAACAGATATGGGTAACAGGCATCTACCTGTTGGGTTCCCCCATTCGGATATCCACGGATCGTCGCTTACTTACAGCTCCCCGAGGCATTTCGTCGTTTGTCACGTCCTTCTTCGGCTCCTAGTGCCAAGGCATCCACCGTGCGCCCTTACTAACTTAACCTTATTTTTGACCTTTCAGTCTTAAACTCATTAATATTCACAGCGTTTCGGTTTATTTCTTGTTACTATTTGATATAGTTATTCAATTTTCAATGGACTAGCTTGGAACTAATCGTTCCAATGGAGCCTAGCGGGATCGAACCGCTGACCTCCTGCGTGCAAAGCAGGCGCTCTCCCAGCTGAGCTAAGGCCCCACAAGACCTCTCAAAACTAAACAAGACTCCATCGTGCATTCCGTTTTTCCTTAGAAAGGAGGTGATCCAGCCGCACCTTCCGATACGGCTACCTTGTTACGACTTCACCCCAATCATCTATCCCACCTTAGGCGGCTGGCTCCTAAAAGGTTACCTCACCGACTTCGGGTGTTACAAACTCTCGTGGTGTGACGGGCGGTGTGTACAAGGCCCGGGAACGTATTCACCGCGGCGTGCTGATCCGCGATTACTAGCGATTCCGACTTCATGTAGGCGAGTTGCAGCCTACAATCCGAACTGAGACTGGCTTTAAGAGATTAGCTTGCCGTCACCGACTTGCGACTCGTTGTACCAGCCATTGTAGCACGTGTGTAGCCCAGGTCATAAGGGGCATGATGATTTGACGTCATCCCCACCTTCCTCCGGTTTATTACCGGCAGTCTCGCTAGAGTGCCCAACTGAATGATGGCAACTAACAATAAGGGTTGCGCTCGTTGCGGGACTTAACCCAACATCTCACGACACGAGCTGACGACAACCATGCACCACCTGTCACCGATGTACCGAAGTAAAACTCTATCTCTAGAGCGGGCATCGGGATGTCAAGACCTGGTAAGGTTCTTCGCGTTGCTTCGAATTAAACCACATGCTCCACCGCTTGTGCGGGCCCCCGTCAATTCCTTTGAGTTTCAACCTTGCGGTCGTACTCCCCAGGCGGAGTGCTTAATGCGTTAGCTGCGGCACTAAGCCCCGGAAAGGGCCTAACACCTAGCACTCATCGTTTACGGCGTGGACTACCAGGGTATCTAATCCTGTTCGCTCCCCACGCTTTCGAGCCTCAGCGTCAGTTACAGACCAGAGAGCCGCTTTCGCCACCGGTGTTCCTCCATATATCTACGCATTTCACCGCTACACATGGAATTCCACTCTCCCCTTCTGCACTCAAGTTAAACAGTTTCCAAAGCGTACTATGGTTAAGCCACAGCCTTTAACTTCAGACTTATCTAACCGCCTGCGCTCGCTTTACGCCCAATAAATCCGGACAACGCTCGGGACCTACGTATTACCGCGGCTGCTGGCACGTAGTTAGCCGTCCCTTTCTGGTAAGATACCGTCACAGTGTGAACTTTCCACTCTCACACCCGTTCTTCTCTTACAACAGAGCTTTACGATCCGAAAACCTTCTTCACTCACGCGGCGTTGCTCGGTCAGACTTTCGTCCATTGCCGAAGATTCCCTACTGCTGCCTCCCGTAGGAGTCTGGGCCGTGTCTCAGTCCCAGTGTGGCCGATCACCCTCTCAGGTCGGCTATGTATCGTCGCCTAGGTGAGCCGTTACCTCACCTACTAGCTAATACAACGCAGGTCCATCTGGTAGTGATGCAGTTGCATCTTTCAATCAATTATCATGCAATAATTAATATTATGCGGTATTAGCTATCGTTTCCAATAGTTATCCCCCGCTACCAGGCAGGTTACCTACGCGTTACTCACCCGTTCGCAACTCACAGTCTATGGTGTAGCAAGCTACGGTATATACTGTGCGTTCTACTTGCATGTATTAGGCACGCCGCCAGCGTTCGTCCTGAGCCAGGATCAAACTCTCATTTAAGCGTTTGAGTCTTACTCATTTCTGTCCACTGACAGATTTATTTTTCGTTCTTTGACAGGTCACATATCTCTATGTCACCCTGCACTTGGTTCGTCTTGTTCAGTTTTCAAAGGTCTTTGCCTCCCTCGGAGACAACTATCTTAGTATATCATCTACTCGCTAAACTGTCAACTACTTTTTTGAA